>JBCNMJ010000032.1:0-34726 GCA_039594975.1 Chryseobacterium sp.
TAAGATGAAAAGTATATTTTTGAAACCTAAAAAATCTAAACATTCACCATGAAAAACTAAGAATCATGTGGCTGGGCAAGAAATGAAAGTATTATTTTCACTATTAAAAGAGCTATGGAAGTGGAACCGAATCTGAAAGTGGCGCTTCCGGATTTTGTGAATAAGAGTCGATTAAAATTAAAAACTATCAAAATTGACAAGCAATAATAAAAAACTTTTTTCACATCTTAATATCGAAGAGGAAGATCCTGCCTGGGGAAAATTTGAGAAACTTATGTTTTCCAGAAAAAAAATATTTTCGGATAATAGGGTATATCTTGTTGAAGAAGGTCTTGTCCGTAAATTTTATACCAAAGAAGGATCGGATATTGACCAGGAAATATCAGCCGATTTTTATTTTCCGGGAGATGTTTTTGTGGTCGGAACAAATGCTAAAGATAAAATGGCTGAAGCTGTTTTTCAATCTATAGATAAAGGTTTTGTATGGGAAATCGGGTTGGATGAGGTGAAAGAAATGTTTGCCATCAATCCCGAATGCAGATTCGTACAGAATTATTATCTGAACAAAAAACTGAATGCCGCCCTGAAAAGGGAAATGCTGCTTCTGAAAAATACTCCGCAGGATATGTACGAATATCTGTTGAAGCATAAACCACACTATATTCAGCATATCCCGCTGAAATACCTCGCTTCATATATTGGGATTACTCCTATTTCTTTAAGCAGAATCAGAAAACGTATTAATTAACTTTTGTTTATTGTTTACAGTTCCTTAAATTTTTTCCTTTGGTGAAAAAAAATATGGAAATACAAAAACTGAACTGGGCCGGAATAAAGATTGTCTCCAACGGTAAAACCATTCTGATAGACGCTGTTGAAGATTTTTCCTACTACAAACCTGTTTTAGGAGAAGCTGTTAAAAAACTACTGATTTTTTCTGAAAATTTACAAGCAGACTATATTCTGTTTACCCATCTGCATTTGGATCATTTTGATAAAAGTGTGATAGAAAAATGCCTTAAAAAAGATGGCAAACTGATCGTTTATTCAGAACTTATGCCTTTTGTTAAAAAATATATTGAAGATAGAGAGATGGTCATTCTAAAACTCAATGAGGTTTTTACAGAAAATAATATCAAATTTAAACCCGTATTTGCGATGGATGGTATTGGTGAAATACAGTCTTCGTGGATCATAGAAGACCAGGATACAAAAATTTTTCATGGTGGAGATACGATCTGGCATAATATGTTCTGGAAACTGGGTAAAGAAAATGAAGGAATAGACTACGCATTTTTACCGGTGAACGGAGTCGTTGTAAATTTTGAAATTGTCGGCTTAGAATACAGTCCTGTTCCTGCTTCTCTTGATTTGGAACAGGCTTTTGCTGCAGCTCACCTCCTGCATGCTAAAAGACTGATTCCTATACATTATGATTTATTTGAACACGAAAAATTCTATATACCCAAGAAATTTAACGTACATGATGTGAAGTGTATTTCAGAGGTAGTTGGACAGCAGTATATGATCTTAAAAGATGGAGAAATGCTGTTGATGAAGTCTTAAATATAAAATCTGCCCTGAAGCAGATTTTTCGCTTTTATGTTATGTGAAATTTACTTCTTCAGTGTGTAAACATCTTGTTCGTACCCAGAATTTACTTCAGAGAGAGTTATGCGCTTGAAGCTCTAATTAATAGAGATTAACTCAGTACAAAGCTGAATTTCTTGTTTTATGATAAGAATTCTGTGGGATGACGAGGTTTGTTGAAATTAATTGATAATTTTGAATTCGTAAATAAATTACACTTTCAGAATTAATCAATATTACCATGAAAAAACTCGGAATCATTGGCTGCGGATGGTTGGGGAACCACATTGCAGAACACCTTTCAGACCGATATGAAATTTTCCCAACTATAACCTCTGAATCTAAAATAGAAGAATTTACATCTAAAGGATATTTCCCGACATTAGTCAGTTTCTCTGATGAAGCAAATGCTGAAATGAAACAATGGAGTGTTGTATCCATGCTGGATGCGGTGATTATTGCTGTTCCCTTTTCAGGATTGAGAGGTTCACAAATTCCTATGACCGGAAAACGGGAGAACCTAATCCGTTTTCTTGGAGATTTTCAGGGGCAGATTTTTTACACCAGTTCAACGGGGGTATATCCGGATATCGAAAAAGAATTTACGGAGGAAGACAAACCTGCATCTGAAGTAGAAAGTGAAAGCTTTATCCTGGAGAAATTTCCCCAGACGAATATTCTGAGACTGGGAGGTTTGATGGGAGGTGAAAGATTGTTGAAAAACTATACTATTTCCAATCTTGATCAGTTGGTGAATCATATTCATTATGCAGATATCTGTTTGATTATTGAAAAAATGCTTGATATTCATTCCCAATCTAAAGTCTATAATATTGTAGCTCCGGTCCACCCGAATAAAGAAGAAATCATTAATGCACAGAAAGATTTGCCATACGTGGGTGAACGTGTTCAAAAAGGAAGGCTTATTTCTTCTGCAAAACTCATCTCAGAGCTGGATTTCGAATTTCAATACCCCGATCCAAGGTATTTTCATCTTTAAAAACCTGTCATTGTTACTAAAATATTAGGTAATTTGTCATTCTGAACGGAACAGAGTGAAGTGAATAATCTGTTGAATGGAGAGATTCTTCCTTCGTCAGAATGACAAGTGTGTGAATGTTCTTTTGTGAGTATAACGATATTATACTTCTTTATTAATAAAATAAGAGGTAGATGTCATTCTGAATGGAACGGAGCGAAGTGAAGAATCTTTTCAATGGAAAAGATTCTTCTTTCATCAGAAAGAGTACTGTATATTTTATATAAAAATAATGACTTCTGACTTTATTAAATTCTTTATTTTTATCCAATAATCATTAAAAAGCAAGAGATGTTAATATGAGAAAACCCTTTTTTAGCTTAATTTTCGGTGTTTTATTTTCAATTCCGGTTTTTGGATGTCTGAACGGTGAGAGTTTACGATTGGAAGATGGATCTGTCCTTTATGAAGATTATGAAGGGTACGTTCCTTATGGTCATCAGTTTAGGGATAATGGAGAATTGATGCAGACTTTAGCTTCATTGGAAAAAAGCTATAAAGAAACTGGGAAAATAGAGTATTTATCAGATAAAGGACTGATCTTAATTATTCAGGGAAAATATAAGGAAGCGATTGATCTGTATAAAAAAATTGAACAGCTTCAACCCAACAGATATTCTACCGCTTCAAATATAGGAACAGCTTATGAATTAACAGGTAATAATTTAGAGGCTTTACAATGGATTGAAAAGGCAGTGAAAATTGATCCTATATCTCATTTTCGTTCGGAATGGATTCATATAAACATTTTAAAAGCTAAAATTAAAGGTGAAAAATATATCACATCGAAGTTTTTAATTGAGCAAGACTTTGGCAATAAAAAATATCCTGAGTCGGATTTAGAAAAAGAAGAGCTTTTTAAGATTAGGGAGATGATTTACTATCAATTAAATGAGAGAATTTCATTTGTAAAACCCAAAGATAAAATCGTAGCACAACTTTTATTTGATTTAGGAAATACTTCTTACTTATTCGGTGAGAAAGAAGAGGCGCTGGAAACTTATAAAATTGCTAAAGAATATGGATTTGATCAGCTAATTTTAAAGGAAAGAATGACATTGTATTCTCCGCCGGTTATTGATAATCTGGAAAGAAAAGTAATGAGAGAGATAAAACACCAGATAAAACCAACAAGAAAAGCTCGTCTCATAGGAATATTTGTTTCTGTCTTTGCGCTAATTTTTTCAGGACTTATTGTTTTTGTATTCAGAAAGAAAATTTTATTAACGATAAAATAATTCAATATTCCAGTCCTTCATAAAAGTTTTATATTTTACCTCCAAAAAGAAGCCTAAGAATAATTAGACTTTTATAAAAGATCGAAAACTACAGAAATGTAGTTTTTTATTTTTAAACATGTGATAACCTGTCATTCTGAACGGAACAGAGTGAAGTGAAGAATCAAGAGATTCTTCCTTCATCAGAATGACACTATGTCTTAATGAAAGAGTTATTTAATAATTATTTCCAACCTTCTTTTACAATAAAGCATCTTTATAAGTAAAGAAGCATTATGAAAATTACAATACCTAAACCATGTCATGAAAATTGGGAAACAATGACCCCGCAAGAAAAAGGAAGATTTTGCTCTGTCTGTTCAAAAATGGTAAGAGATTTTACGGTTGCTTCGGATGATGAAATTATGAATGCATTTTCAAATGCTGCGGAAGAAATTTGTGGCAGTTTCTATGAATCCCAGCTGAACAGGGATCTTCAGTATTCCTATATCAATTCTGTTTTCGTAAGGTTTGCCGTAGGATTTATTTTTACAACAGGGGGTCTGGTTTCTTTACAGGCACAACAAAAATTAAGAGGCTTCGTCTTTGCTCAGCATGACATCTTTACATAAAAAACTCCGGTTTTTGCCGGAGTTTTTCAATTATTTTAAAAAGAAGAATTTTAATTTTTCACAGCTTTAATAGCTGCTTCATAATTCGGTTCGTGGGAAATATCGGCAACCTGTTCTTCATAAACAATCTTTCCGGATGGATCAATTACAACTACCGCTCTGCTCAATAATCCTTTCATTGCAGAATCTGTAATTTCTACGCCATATGTTTTTCCAAAATCTGAACGGAAGTCGGAAAGCATGACCACATTTTTAATTCCTTCTGCTCCACAAAATCTTTTCTGAGCAAATGGCAGATCTTTAGAAATACAAAGAACTACCGTATTCGGAATACTGGCAGCATCTTCATTGAAATGATGGACAGAAGCGGAACAAACGCCTGTATCTACACTTGGAAAAATATTAAGAATAAGATATTTGCCTTTGTAAGACTCCAGTGTCTGATCTTTCATCGTGACATCTGTAAGGGTGAATTTGGGTGCAGGCTTATTGACAGCCGGTAATTTGGCATAAGTATGAACAGGTTTTCCTCCGGCTAAAACCGTATTGGGTGTTTTAGAGTTTTGCGCAAAAGCAAGCGATGAGAAAAATAGCAACGCACCGAAAACGAATTTTGAATACATGAATTTTATTTTTAAACAAAATTATTCTTTTTTCGATGTTCCAATATTAATTTTCTTTCAAATAGAGTAAATCTATTAAACGCCTCTTTTTAAAGTCGATTTTTCACTCTACCTTTATTCTAGCAAAAGTTTATACTAATACTATTAAAAAAATAAAAGATTTATGAATTCAGTAAATACAGCATCATTTCATGAGATATTTAAAACCGAAAATGAAATCCCGGAAGAATATAAAGTTCCGGAAATTCACCAGAAAGTTTACCTGTTAAACGGTGAACTGGTGGAATGGAACGGGGAGGTTCAGAATATTTATTCTCCTGTATGCATTCCTACAGAAAACGGATTAGAAAGGAAACTATTGGGAAGCATCCCGAATATCGGTCCGGATGAAGCCATGAAAGTTCTTGATGCGTGTGTAAAAGCCTATGATAATGGGTTGGGAGAGTGGCCGACTATGTCTGTGGAAGGAAGGATCAAATGTATGCAGAAGTTTGTGTATTTAATGATTCAGCAAAGAGATCTAGTGATTAAATTACTGATGTGGGAAATCGGGAAAACACTGACTGATTCTACCAAGGAATTCGACAGAACAGTAGACTATATCAATCAGACGATCGATGCCTTAAAAGATTTGGACAGAGAATCTTCACGTTTTCAACAAGCGGAAGGAACCATTGCACAGATCAGAAGAGCTCCGCTTGGTGTTGTTTTAAGTATGGGACCATTCAATTATCCTTTAAATGAAATTTTCACCACCTTGATTCCTGCTTTGATCATGGGGAATACAATTTTATTTAAACTTCCAAAACATGGTGTTTTAGCACATTATCCTTTATTAAATGCATTTAAAGAAGCTTTTCCTAAAGGAACGGTAAATACGTTGTATGGAAAAGGTTCGGAAATCATTACTCCGATTATGGAAAGCGGGAAGGTGAATGTTTTAGCATTTATCGGTTCCAGTAAAGTGGCGAATGGACTGAAAAAACTGCATCCGAAAGTTAATCGTTTAAGAGCAATCCTGAGTTTGGATGCTAAAAATGCAGCTATCGTTACAAAAAATGCAGATCTTGATGTGGCTGTAAGTGAATGTATTTTGGGTTCACTTTCTTTTAACGGACAAAGATGTACGGCTTTAAAGCTAATTTTCGTTCAGAAAGATGTTGCAGAAGCGTTCACACAAAAGCTGACCGCGGCTGTTTCGGCAATGAAGCCAGGGCTTCCTTGGGAAAAAGATGTGAAGATCACACCTCTTCCGGAAGTAAACAAACCCCCTTATCTGAAAGAATGTATTGAAGATGCAGTATCAAAAGGTGCAAAAGTGCTTAATGAGAATGGCGGATTTACAGAAGAGTCTTTTGTTTTTCCGGCAGTGGTTTATCCTGTGAATAGTGATATGAAACTGTATCATGAAGAACAATTCGGACCGGTAATTCCTGTGGTTCCGTTTGATGATATTGAAGAACCTATCGATTATCAGGTGAACGCCGACCACGGAATGCAGGTAAGTATCTTCAGTGAAGATCCTGTTGAAGTGGCTAAGCTGATCGATCCTTTTGTCAATCTTGTAAGTCGGGTAAACATCAATTGTCAGGCACAGAGAGGACCTGATGTTTTTCCTTTTACAGGAAGAAAAGACAGTGCGGAAGGTACGCTTTCCGTTTTTGATGCTTTGCGCTCGTTCTCGATTCGTTCTTTGGTAGCAGCAAAAGTAACCGAATCCAATAAAGAACTGCTGAATACAATTGTAAGAGACCACGATTCTAATTTCCTGAGTACGGATTATATCTTTTAATTAAATAATTGATCTAAAATAAAGCCCGCAATAATTAATTTTATTGCGGTTTTTTTGATTAATGAAAATCAAAAATAGCTTTGGAAAAGATATGTGATATTAAAATCTGATTATAAATTACTTTTTATGTAGGTCAATTTAATTTAAAAATGTAACAAATATTTAAAATTCCTACTAACTGAAACATAGCCTAATTTAATGTCTTTACTGGAAAAAGAATTCCTGGAAAAAATTGACAAGCATAAAGGTGTGATTTTCAAAATTTCCAAGATGTATATGGACAATCCCGACGATCAGAATGATCTCTATCAGGAGATCATTTATCAGGCGTGGAAATCCTACAGCGAATTTCAGAAAAAGAGCGAATTTTCAACATGGCTTTATAGAACGGCACTCAATACAGCTATTGTATTTCTTCGAAGTGAAAAAAAACGTAGTTTTATCCAGAATCAAAGTATAGAAAATCTCAATATTCATCAGGAATCTTATAATGATACGGACGATAGGAATATGAAAATGATGTACGAAGCTATCCATCAGTTAAGTCCAATCGACAAAGCACTTATTTTTTTCTTTTTGGAAGATTTTCCGGGCAGAGAAATCGCTAAACAGTTAGGAATTACGGAAGTAAATGCAAGGGTAAAGCTTAATCGGGCAAAAGCTAAGCTGAAAGAGATAATTGAGAAAAGAACGGTTTAAATTTTAAACATCTAAAGTATGGAATTAGATAATTTTAAAGAACTCTGGAACAAAGACCATCATGATCTTCCGGAAATTTCTTTGGAAAAACAGAATGAAATTCATTCTCCGCTGGAAATGATCAAGATCAATATGAAAACCGAGTTTTGGCTGATGGTTGTTACGTTGCCTATGGTTTTCATCGGCTTTCCGTTTACTACCAATGATTCTAATGTAAGGACAATTTCAATATTTGTAACATTCTTAACTGTCGGATTAGTTGTTTATTTTTATTCCAGGTTTTTGAGGATTTATAAAATGCTTACAAAGACCAGTACCAATACCAATTACGATCTTTTCAATATTAAAACCCAGCTTTTGGTGTGTAAAGAGATTTATATTTCTTATTATATTTCTTATATACCTTTAGCTTTTGTTTCTTCTTTAGAACAGATTAACTTTCAGTTTAACGAAGATTATCATATTGCTATTTTCGCAGCGAGTTTTCTGATTGCAATTTTATTACTCTGTGTTATTGTAAAATATTGGATCTACTATATGTATGGGAAATACATTGAGGATGTTGTACGTCTGGTAGATGAGCTGAATGGAATTGAATTACTTCCCCGAAAAATAAAAAATAAAACATGGTTTGAAAAGTCTCAAAGATATTTTATTAATAAGTTAGGAGTTAAAGGGAATATTTTGAATACAATTTTGTGGTTTGTTTCAGTGTATTTACTTATGATTTTAGTACTCATTATAATTCTTGGCATCATTATCATTGTAGGTGCAAAGCTGGATTTAATTGATTTAAATATTCTTTTAAAAGCTTTGAATAAAGAAAATTAATATAAAATACAAATTGGTTAAAAAAAATAAATAATTTGTAACATTTTTAAAAATTTTCTACTAACTGTCAGATTTAATCAAAAATAAATATGAAAAATACAGTTACTATTATTAAAGCTTTAATTTTTACCGTTTCAATTGGCGTTGCGCCATTTTCTTTGGTTTATTCTCAAAGTACGAGAATATCGGAAAGTTCTGCTGAGAACTTACCTAAAATAGTGAATACATCAGAATTAGGTACTTTCTATTCTGATTTTACCGATTACACTATTTCTTCCAGAGACCTCGAAGCAGATTTGAGAAAATGGTTAGGTGGTCAGAGTAATGATACATTCAAAATGGTAAAGACATGGGAGGATGATTTAGGGATTAAAAAAACAATGTATCAACATTTTTATAAAAACATAAAAGTTCAGGATGATATCATTGTTATTCATGAAAAAAGTGGAAAGGTTGTATATGTAAATGGGGAATTTGTTAAAAATATAGATATTCCTGTCGTTGTATCCCCTCTTTCTCCGGATGAATTAAAAAATACCATTGCAGCAGCTTCCAAAACCTCTTCTGAGAAAATTACTCTATCACCAGCGGAAAGTATTATTTCTAAAACAAATACTCAAACAGGATTAAAAATAAACAGCAGTACAATGGTATCTGCATCTTCGATGATTGCACCTGTTTTTTCGAAAACTTATTATATTGACAATACTACGAAACAGGTTGTGAATGAAATGTCTCTTATTCATAATGCAGATACTCCATCTTTAAGTACCACTTACTATAAGGGAAATCAAAACATGACCGTAGATTCTTATAACGGAAGCTATAGGTTAAAAGATAATACAAGAAAAGTATGGACTTTGGACGGGACAAATTTGGGAAGTGCAGGAGGATATGGTTTGGATACACAGGGATATGTTCTTCCAGCATCTGGTCCTGTAGAATATACTAGTTCTACGGCTAACTTTACAGCTACATCTACTAAAGCTCCTGTAGAAGTTCACTGGGCAATACAAAAAGCCAATGATTTTTACAGTACTGTATTAAACAGGAATAGTTTTGACGGAAACGGTACTGCAATTGCCAATTATTATAATGTAGACTTTTCTATTTTTAATCAGCCGGGTCAGGCAAACCCTACACCTGCAGGATATGGTGCAAATGCAACTGCTATTACTTTTGGTACAAGTACGGGAGGACAAGTGCATTTTATGGCATATGGGAATGGAAATCTTCCATCCAGTCCGGGAGCCTTCAATCCCTTTGCAGGAATTGACGTAGGTGGTCACGAATATTCACATTTGGTTGTAGCTACTAACGGAACGGGAGGACTTAATTACCAAGGTGAATCCGGAGCAATTAACGAATCTTTTGCTGATATTTTAGGAACCAGTATCGAGTTTTATGCAGCACCTTCACAAGCTAATTGGACAATCGGGGAAGGTCTCTGTAATTTTGCGCCAGGTTATTTGAGAAGCATGGCAGCACCTAAAACGGGACCTGCAGCACTTAACTCACAACAGCCTGATACATACAACGGAACATATTGGCAAAGTACAGCTGCAGGAGCTGCTGACAATGGAGGAGTGCATACTAATAGTGGGGTAGGAAATAAATGGTTTTATCTACTTTCGGTAGGAGGAACCGGAACAAATGATAATGGAACTGCATATAATGTCACCGGTATTACTATACAAAAAGCCGAAAAGATAGCATTTAAAACTTTAACGGGAGGATATCTTACTGCAAATGCAACCTATTTAAACCTGTATAATGCTTCAAAGCAAGCGGCTATAGCTCTTTACGGAACAGGCGGTAACGAATTGCAACAGGTAGAAAATGCTTGGTGTGCAGTAGGATTAGGTAATTGTGCAAATTTATTAGCAGTGCATGAAAGCACGAAATCTGATGGACAGAATATCACTGTCTATCCGAATCCTGTAAAGAATGGTTTATTCACAATAAATAATAACAGTAAATATGAAGCAACATTTGAAATTTATGATGTTTCAGGAAAGTTAGTAAGACGTTCAGAAAAATTAAATAAAAGAGATAATAAAATTACAATCAACGGATTTCAGAAAGGAGTTTATATAGTTAAAATTAGTTTCAATGGTACTGCTATTTCTAAAAAGATAGTGGTAGAATAAATTTTCACGATCAAAAAAACACAATGGAAGCTCGGTAGAAATATTTCTGCCGGGTTTTTTATTTATTTTCACAAAAGCTGTAACAATTTTTTTTAATTGCAACTAACTCTTTAGAGTAACGAAAATCATGACCTCATTAGAACAGGAATTTTTAGAAAAGATCGAAAAGCATAAAGGAATCATTTTTAAGATTTCCAAAATGTATGTGGATGAAAAGGATGACCGCGACGATCTTTTTCAGGAAATTACATATCAGGTATGGAAGGCATATCCTGGTTTTAAAGGGGAAAGTGAATTTGCAACCTGGCTGTACAGAATTGCTCTTAATACCGCGATCATATTTCTGAAATCCGAAAAGAAAAGAAGCTTTATAGAAAACGATAATGTTTCTAATTATAAAATTGTACAGGATGAATATGATCATGACAAAGAAGAGAAGTTGAAGGAAATGTATCGGGCTATCCATCAGCTTAACCCAATCGATAAAGCATTTATTTTTTATTATTTAGAAGATTTTTCCGGAAAGCAGATTGCTGAACAAATGGGAATTTCTGAAGGTAATGTAAGAGTAAAAATGAACCGTGCCAAGAATAAGTTAAAGGATATTCTGAACACCAATAAATACTAATTTTTTAAATCAATTATCATGAATATAGATGAACTGAAAAATGCCTGGAATGCAGACGATTCTTTTGAAGAAGCTCCGCAGATAAGTATTGAGCAAAAAAATAAAATTAATTTGCCGCTGGAGAAAGTGCGAAAGAATATGCGTAAAGAGTTTTGGTACACTTTGATAACTTTCATCATCGCTTTTTTTGCTGTTTTGTCCTGTAAAACTTTTAAACTACAATTTTATCTATCTGTTTTGATCGTTTCGATGGCATTTGTAATTGGGTTCTTTTTTAGTAAGTTTTTTAAGCTTTATAAAGAAATTAGCAATACTGAAATGAGCACTTATGATTCCTTGAAAGATTTATTACAGCAATTTTATCTCAATAAACAATATTATATTTCTTTCTATTTAAGCTTTGTTCCTTTCCTGGTTTGTGAAATGATTATTGTCATTGAATTTATACCGCATTCCAAACCTTTGAGTGAACTTAAAACAGCTGTATTATTAATAGGTTCGGTTGTGATTGGTTTATCAGCACTTTTTCTGATGGGAAAATACTGGTTTCATCGTTTTTACGGAAAATATATTGAACAGATTGAAAATCTTGTGACGGAATTTAAAAAATAACAAAGCTTCGGCGGGCTTTTAGCCCGCCGAAGCTTTGTTATTGGGTATAATAAGCAGGAAATTCTCTTAAAATCGAATAAAAATCTCTTAATTCAAAATAATTTGGACTTACACTGCTTACCTTTTCAAACCCCTGATCTTTAAATAGTTTTTTAGTTCGTGTTACATGAAAATATTGAGAGACAATAATGAGGCTGTTGAATTTTAACTGTGGTTTTATTTTTAGAATATTGATAACGGTGGCTCTTGTATTGTCTCCATGATTATCAACAATGATCAAAGAATCAGGAATGCCTTTTTCAATAAGAAATTCCTTCATTTTATCTCCTTCATAAAATCCTTCTTTTCCCAATCCTCCACTCACTAAAATCTTTTTTACGCGATGGTTTTTATATAGATCGATCCCGCTTTCCAGACGTTTTTCTAATCTTTTTGATAAAGTCCCGTCTTCATTCACCTTATTTCCTAAAATAACAGCAAGATCAGCATTCTGACCATGATCAGAAAAGCCATCAATGGTAATATATAGGGAATGAACTAGAAACCATAAAATAATTACAGAAGCAAGAATTTTAAAGAATTTAAAAATATTTTTATTCATCAAAATGATTATTTTCCATTTTTCTCATTGACGATTTTCTTCATCACCCATTCTATCTGCCGGTCTTTTTTATCCAAAATATCCTGGATATTTTCTGTAATGGTAACATCTGGGATAACCCCTCTTTCCGTGTTGGTAAAAGAGATATTGGGCTGTACCAAAGCTAATCCGATTGGTAAGCTTATTTTAGAATGAGGCAGCTTCTGATAAGAATAAAATCCGGCAATAGTACCGTCATTGGCACCTCCTGTTTCTTCTCCTACCAAAGTAGCAAGTTTATCATTTTTAAGTTTTGCAGAAATAATGGATGACGCTGAAAAACTACCTCCATTAATGAGTACAAAAACCTTTCCGTGAAAAGCGTTTTTTTGAGGTTGGGTTTCGCGGTCTGCTTTCATTTTATAATAAACAATACTGTCTTTTTTATAGGTGTTCATCGTCTGGCTTACAAGAAAAGCAGGATACAGCAAGCTTTTAAAAGTGTAGTTTAGCGCATTGCTTTTTCTGAAATAATTGGTTTTTAAAGGACTGCTTTTTGAAGTAACCTGAGAACGTTTAATTAAGGTAAATGGTTCAGAAGCCAAATAAGAATACAGGTTGTTAATTTCATCCAGAGATCCGCCATAATTATTACGGATATCTATGATGAGGTATTTTGCTTTTGCATTTTTAATTTTGGCAAAAGTCTCTTTATAGAATTTTTCTGAATAGGTTTTCGAAAAACTTTTGACTTTAATATAGGCTATACTGCTATCAGGAGCCAGGAATTTGAAGGTACGGTTATAAGAATCATTAAAGGCAACATAGTCATTTACCTTTCTTTCCAGTGTTTTCTTTTTTTGTTCCTTATCTTTTTCGAAATCGGTTTTAGATTTTTCAGCTCTTTTTAAAGTGTAGGTTTTTATTTTTTTATCATAAAGAGTTTCAATTTTTGCGGTATCATTAAAGCCAAATTCGGCACTGTAAAAATTAAAGAATATATCTTTTAAAAAATAAGGCTGAAAAGTAGTATTGTACCCATCGCTGCTGATGAGATTTTTATACTTTTTTAAATAAACAGGTACAGGAACATCGTTTATTTTTAAAATTTCAGTTCCCGGTTTTATATTTTCTATCGAATCTTTATTTTCTATGATATACAGGTGTTCACCGGTTACATAATACTCAAACCGGCTGAACATTCCCTTCTTATTTTCCAGAGATCTGAGTTCTTTCTTTGTGAATTTTTTTATCGGAATTCTTAAAGAAAGATGCCCTTCTTTTATACTGGCAATTACAGGCTGCAGCTTAAAATAAAATTCAAGTGGGGTAAGAGGCTGATCTATGGTTTGCTTAAGACTGTCAAACTTATAATCTAACTGTTTTTTTGGAATATACCAGTAAAGTCTGGGATGCATTTCTTTGATTTTGGCATAAGCATAGTCTACATCTTCTTTCAGTTCTTCAGGAGGAATACATGAACTTCTCTGCTCATTATGCTTTCTGACAGATGAACAGGATAAAAGGATGAAAATGAACAATATAATAGGGGAAAACTTTTTCAATGTTTTTGAAATTTCAATGGGCTAATTTATAAAAGTTTAGAATATTGTTTTAATTTTTACATAAAATTAAGTAAAAAATAAAGGTATTCTTTTCGTTGATCCGTCATAGAAGATAATGTCATACATTTGACTATTTAGAAAATGATATTTATACTTATTACAATAACGGTTTTAATCATCCTGTATTTTATAGTAACCGGTCAGGATGTTTTCGGGGCGGAAGCAAAAGGGGAGAGGCTGAAAAGAATGCAGCAGTCAAAACATTTTAAAGATAAAAAGTTTCAGAATTTAAGCTATACCCCTTCACTGGCAGAAGGATATTCTATGCCGAAAGTAATGTATGATTTCTTTTTCAAAAAGAAAGATCCGCTTTTAAAACCTGTAAAAAATCTTCCGTCCATTCATACAGACCTGAAAAACCTTTCAAAAGATAAAGATGTTTTTATCTGGATGGGACATTCATCGTATTTTATTCAGACCGATGGCGTTTCCTTTTTAATTGATCCTGTACTCAGTTTGTATGGTTCTCCGTTTAAATTTTTTAATAAAGCATTTGCAGGAGCTGATATTTTTAAACCGGAAGATATTCCCAACATCGATTATTTGGTAATTACTCATGATCACTATGATCATTTGGATTATCCAACAGTGAAAGCGATCAAAAACAAAGTTGGGAAAGTGATTCTGCCTCTTGGTGTAGGTGCTCATTTAGAGAAATGGGGGTATGAACCAGAACAATTGATTGAAGAAGAGTGGGGATCTGAAGTTATTCTAAAGAATGATATTAAAATAACATTTACTCCTGCAAGACATTTTTCAGGAAGAAAAACACAAAGAAACGTTACTCTTTGGACATCTTATGTGTTGGAAACACCTACCAAAAAAATATTTTTAGGAGGAGATAGCGGATACGATACTCATTTTAAAATGATCGGAGAGCAATTTGGCCCGTTCGATTATGCCATTATGGAGAATGGGCAGTATAATGAAGCCTGGAAATACATTCATGCCTTACCGGAAGATGTTATTCAGGCAAGTATAGACGTGAAGGCAAAAAAGATTATTCCGGTACATTCTTCAAAATTTGCATTGGCACTGCATCCATGGAATGAGCCTTTGAAAAGAGTATTACAACTTGGAAAAGAAAAAAATCTGAACATTTTAACCCCTCTTATTGGTGAACCTGTTAACCTCAATAAAGAAGGTCAGCAGTTCAGAACCTGGTGGGAAGATTGATCAGGCGTGCCAGATTCCTTTATATCTTGCCGGATGGTTTTCAAATTGCTGTCTTACAAAATCACATTCAGGATCTACAAGTAAATCTTTTTCTTCGGCATAGCGTACCAGTTCGTCTAAAAGCATTTTGGCGTATCCTTTTCCCTCCACTTCTTCATTAAGCTTGGTGTAATATACAATAAGAAGTCTTCCATCAATTTCTATGGACATATAACCGGCTTTTTTTTCATCAATCAATAGTTGCAATTCGTCTTGATATGGAGATATTTCAAATTTTATATTTTCCATAATATTGAGATTTTTGGCGGTTAAAAAATGAGGTTTTATTATTTTTCCCTTCTTAAAATTACAAATTTAAAATGAAAAATAATTGTTTTTTAGCTATTTTTAAAACAAATTATTAAGAAATTAAGGAACTGAAAAATCCTGACCATCTATTTTCTTGAAAGAACGGAGCGGTTAATTTACCTGAACATTTAAAAATTATATTCCCTTTGATTGAAATATATCGTGCAGATTATCAAAATCTTATGTTTTTTGAAGAGAATTTAAAACTGATTTGGCATTCTAATTGAAAATTAATAGGTAGTTTAATTTTAAAACGCATGAAAATGAAAAAGTTATTATTAACAGCAATGCTTGTCGGAACATTTGGATTAACATATGCACAGTCAGATTATTATAACGATTACAGAAGAAGTATAACAGATATCAACTGGGCATCCGTAATTACCGATTTGGTGCTGTCGCAGACACAGGCTAATCAGATTTATGTTCTGAATGATAGATACCATGATTATAATTCATGGAATAGAGTATATGTCAATAATCCTGACAGATGGAGAGAAGACCGATATATTGAGTTGGAAAGAATTTTAGGACCGGATAAGTATTTAAAATTCAAAAATAAATATTACAAAGGTCAAAATCCGGTAGCCGTTTATAACCGTAATAAGAATAATAATAAAAAATACAAACACGGAAATAAAAAAGTATATATCTATAAGGAAAAAGATAACCACGGGCATCATCATTAAACCAATTATCAACTATACATTCAATTTTGAAATGGCTAATCGAAAGGTTAGCCATTTTTTATTTTATCAATGGTTATTATTTTTTTACACAACTTATGTTTGAATTTTATAATTTTGAACTATGGAATCCAGAGAAACAATAAAAGGTTTTTACGAGCGAAATGCTCAGAACCAAGGCTTACAATGTATCAAAACTCCGGGAGTAGGACACTTCAATGTTTTTTCACGTGAAAACTGTTCATCTATTACGCCGTATAGCAGAAGAGACTATTACAAAATTTCGCTAATTATCGGGAAAGGAAAGCTTCATTATGCAGATAAGTGGATTCACGTGGATCGGCCTGCTTTATTATTTTCAAATCCTGTGATTCCCTATTCATGGGACGCGGATAATGATGATCAGAGAGGGTTTTTCTGTCTTTTTACCGATCAGTTTTTACATGATGGAAACCGGTTGGGAACATTGCAGGAATCACCGCTTTTCAGAATTGGAGGAACTCCTATTTTCTTTATTGATGAGGAGCAGCAAAAGACCGTTTCGGATATTTTTATTAAAATGATGACAGAGATCCAGTCGGATTATTTACATAAATATGATATGCTGCGTGCTTATCTTCATCTTTTAATCCATGAAACCATGAAGATGCATCCTGCGGAAAATTTTGAACCTTATCAGAATGCTTCTCAACGGGTGGCTTCTTTATTCATGGAACTATTGGAAAGACAATTCCCGATCGACAGTCCGGAAAGATTTTTAAAATTGAAAAGCCCTGTGGATTATGCGGAAAGCCTATCTATTCATGTCAATTCGCTCAACCGTTCCGTAAAGGAAATTACGGGAAGAACAACAAGTCAGCAAATCACCTCAAGAATTATCCAGGAAGCGAATGCGCTATTGAAACATACAGACTGGAACGTTTCTGAAATTGCTTACGGACTGGGATTTGAAGAACCTGCTTACTTTACTAATTATTTTAAAAAACAGACGGGAATGACTCCTAATGCTGTTCGGACTTCTGTTGTTTGATTTTTATAATTCTTCGTTTGAATTCTATATCAGAATCTTTACATTTCCATTATAATTTTGTCCTGTAAATTTAAAATCACAACATATCATGAAATTTAGAAAATTAGGAAACACAGAAGAACAATTATCGGCTATTGGCTTGGGATGTATGGGTATGAGCTTTGCGTACGGACCGACTGATGAACAGGAAAGTATTAATACATTGCATAAGGCTTTAGATCTTGGAGTAAATTTCTGGGATACGGCAGATATGTATGCGAACGGGGAAAATGAAAAGCTGATCTCCAAAGTATTGGTTCCGAACCGTGACAAAATTTTTATTGCTACCAAATTCGGGTTCAGGTTTAAAGACGGAAAAGCAAGTCACAGCGGGGCTCCCGGAACTTATTTTGATGGTTCTCCGGAATGGATCAAACAGGCGGTTGATTTAAGTCTTCAGAGATTAAAGATTGATGAGATTGACTTGTATTATGCTCACAGAATAGATCCTAATATTCCTGTTGAAGAAACGGTAGGAGCAATGGCAGATCTTGTGAAGGCAGGAAAAGTCAGATATTTGGGATTGTCGGAAGCTTCTGCGGAATCTATCCGAAAAGCAAATAAAATTCATCCGATTACCGCTTTACAGTCAGAATATTCTATTTTAACGAAAGATGTTGAAAAAGAAATTCTGCCAACAATAAGAGAGCTGGGAATTGCTTTAGTTCCTTATTCACCTTTGGCGAGAGGGCTTTTCTCTAATATCAACGATGTTCAGAACTTTGGAGATGAAGATTTCAGAAGATCATTACCTCGATATCAGACAGAATATCTGGAAAATAATAAAAATTTAGCTAAAGAAATCAATGATTTTGCAGCCTCAAAAGGTGTGAAGGGAACTCAGTTGGCTCTTGCATGGGTATTAAACCAAGGTGAAGATATTATTCCGATTCCTGGAACTAAACGTATCAAATATTTAGAGGAGAATGTAGAGGCAATTAATCTCGAACTTTCCAAATCTGATTTGGAAACTATTGATACCATCCTGAAAAAATATCCAAATACTGGAGAAAGATACAATGAGGGATCTATGAAACTGGTAAATAACTAAAAAATACAGAAAATTCAGGTTCCCGGAGCATTTGGGAATCTGAATTCTTAATGAAGAATGGTAACACTTAAAGAAAAAAATAAATTTATTGCTACAATCTTAGCATTTGCAGTCATTCCGATGTCGGGTCTGGCAACTGATATTTATCTGCCTTCCATGCCGAGTATGGCGACCGAACTGCATCAGACGGAAAGCAATATACAGCTCACTTTATCCATATTTTTAATCAGTTACGGACTTACCCAGTTTTTTGCAGGGAGTATTGTTGATTCTTTCGGAAGGTATAAAGTTTCAATGGCTTCGCTGGCTTTATTTGTGGTGTCATTTTTAATAACAGCAACTACTCAGAATATTTTTGTAATCTATACGATGCGTGTATTGCAGGGAATTTTGTCTGGTTTTGCCGTGGTTTCCAAAAGGGCATTTTTTGTGGATGTCTATGAAGGAGATGAACGGAAACATTATTTGAGCATCATGACCATTGTCTGGTCTGTTGGGCCTATCATAGCACCGTTTATTGGAGGATATTTGCAGAAAAATTTCGGATGGCAGTCCAATTTCTATGTCTTGGCGGGATACAGTTTGTTGCTTTTAATCTTAGAATTGATATTCTCGGGAGAAACATTGAAAAAAAGAAATCCTTTTCATATTGAGTTCTTATTAAAGGAATATGAGTCGATGTTTAAAGCAAAAGACTTCTTTTACGGAATGCTGATGTGCGGACTAAGCTACTCAATGATTATGTTCTTCAATTTGTGTGGATCTTTCATCATTGAGCATAAAATGGGCTACTCAGAAGTGGTTGCAGGCTACGTTTCCCTTATCCTTGGTTTTGCATGGATGACAGGTGGATTCTTAGGGAAAGCATTGATTAATAAAGCATTTTTACCTAAAATCCGGTATGCTAATTTCATGCAATTGATTTTAATCATTTTGATGTTTGTGGCTTCTTATTTCTCAAGCAATATTTACAGTTTGGTTGCATTTGCTTTTTTAATTCATGTGACAGCAGGGTTTATCTTTAATAACTATTTTTCATATTGTATAGGACGGTTTCCGAATTCTGCGGGGATTGCGGGAGGTTTGACCGGCGGAATTGCCTTTATCATCACATCAGCAATAAGCTACGGAATTGCAGCGGTAATAAAGCCTCAGATTCAGCTGCAGGTGGCAGAAGGTTATTTTATTTTAGGAATTTTGGGACTGCTCATTTTAAGCATGATTAAAATAAGAAAAGCACACGCTTAATTTCGCATAAATTTTAATGATTGACATCAATATTTATATTTTTCTATTTATAATTTTCTACAATAAAACCTCTCAACATCTGAGAGGTTTTATTTTTACATAAGTAATTTGAAAAGTTGATATTTGTTTTATGAAAGACGGATGAGTTTTATTTTTACTTTAAATTCTTTCTAATATTAATTTCGCATCGTAGATTCTTCTAAACATAAAATAGGTTATAGAAAGCACTGTGAAGGCCACGATGGCATCAATAGTTGCCGGAAAGCCAAGCACTGCAATTTTGGAGAAAAAAGCGAATATAATATCAAAGAACATTCCTGCAAATACCCATTCCTTTAATCTTAAGAATCTGTTAGGAATCAGTAAAACGATAACTCCGGATAATTTGAATACGCCTAAAATGTAAATGAAATGCGGTGGATAACCTAATTGTTGAGTGATACCCCAAACTATCGGATTTTTTGTCAGTTCAAAGAAACCGCTTGCTCCAAACCAAAGCGACATAAAGATTGTGCCTGACCAAAAGATGATTTTTTCTGTTTTTGTTTCCATTTTTTATTGTTTTAAGTTGTTAATATTTTATTGTTTTTAAGATGATGTTTGCAGATTGCTGTCATTCTGACGAAGAAAGAATCTTTTGAACTATCATAGATTCTTCATTTCGCTCTCGTTTCATTCAGAATGACAAAAAAAGAGAAGCTAGATTAGAAAGAAACTTTTGCGGAACCAAGAATTTCTCCTGACTTCATATTCTGGATCATTCCGATAATTTCCCAGTTATTCATATTGAAATTTTCCGGAAGCTTGAAGTTTGTTGTTCCTGTTGCAGAATTTTTTAAAACAATTTGATTCTGTTGATGAACAATTTGCCAGTGAACCAGATGACGGCCTTCATTTTCACCTCTTTGTACATTGGTAGAGGCCTTTTTTTCAACCAAAGTGATGAACAATTTGTTTTGAGAATTACTTTCTGAAGTTTTAAAATCAACATTAATTTCTTTCTCAGAAACTTTTGCAGACAGATCGATTTTAGCGTTATTAGAATGTAATAAAGCGGTTTGGATTAAATTTTCTACCGCATCCTGATCAGAACCTATAAGTTCCTTTTTACCATTTACGATCAATTGTGGCGTGTAAATCTGTGAATGTAAAGTTTGAGCATATTGCTGTTGGCGTTTGGAGTTTTCTGCACTGCTGAACTTATCTTTCCACCCCAGATGATTCCAGTAATCAACATGATAGGAGAGGATATAAACTGGTTGACCCTGATATTTTTCTTCAATTTCTCCCATTAACCGATCTGCGGGAGGACAGCTTGAACAGCCTTCGGAAGTGAATAATTCCAACACGGCAAATCCATCATTGTTTATTGAGGTACTCTGCGGTGTTTCCTTTTTTTCTTGGTAAACGAATGCGGATACGGTGAACATTAATGCTATGAAAACTACCGTTCCTATGAGATTTTTTAGTATCATTTCTTTTAATTTTGATTCAAAAGTAGATACCTTTCCGGGGTGAAAGAATACAAAAAAGGTTCAACCGGACAAAATGAATGGTGAACCTGTATTTTATAAACTTAAGATTTTTAGCAGAAGTTGAAAGATGAAAGTTTGAGATTTTAACGGTCTTCCAACCATGTGAAAAAACTATGTGATTTTTCTTTATTGATTAAAAGTTGCTCCGGAGTTTCAACGGTTAATTTTACTAAGATTTTTCGCTGAAAATAATGCTCCACTTCTTTGATCGCACTGAAGTTGATAATGTATTGCCGGTTCACCCTGAAGAATTGTTTTTGAGAAACCTGTTCGGCAATTTGTCCTAGTGTTTGGGTAAGTTGAAACTGTTGCTTGTCAAAGGTCATAAGATGTGTAATTTCATTATGAATAAAGAAATACGCAATATTTTCCGTTGGAATGGTCGTGTATTTTTGATTTTTAAAAACCAAAAAACTTGATTTTGCAGGAGTCTGCGGTTGTGTAATTTTCTGTAAAATAGCTTCCAGTTCAGAAAGTTCTGTTTTCTGGAAGAATTTCTTTAATTCGTCAACTTTTCGGAAAGCTTCGGCAATATCTTCGCGTGAAAATGGTTTCAAAACATAATCGACCCCTTTACTTTTAAAAGCATCGAGCATATATTGATCAAAAGCGGTACAAAAAACCACCGGACAGGTGATTTCGACCTGCCTGAAGATTTCAAAGGATAGTCCGTCTGACAAATGGATATCCATGAAAATAAGATCGGGTTTGCTGTCTTTCAGAGCTTCAATGCTCATTTCAATACTGTCGTAAACTCCAATGATTTTTGCTTCAGGTTTTAATTCTGCGATTAAGTTCTGAAGGGATTTTGCGGCTCTGAATTCGTCTTCAATAATGAGTATATTCATGGATAAGAGGGAGTTTTATTTGGAAGTTTTTTTCATCGGAATTAATTTCAATTCCCTGTTCTAACAGGTGTTGATAACGCAATTTTACATTATCAAGTCCGATTCCTAATGAATTTTCAACGGTCATTTTTTTCTGAGTTGGATTCTCAATGACAAGCTTGTTTTCCGTATTGTAGATTTTGATATGCAAAGGTTTGCTTTGTGAAACAATATTGTGCTTAATACAGTTTTCTACCAGTAATTGCAAGGTAAAAGGAGGTATTAGTGTGTTTAAAACATCTTCATTTAGTTCTTGGGTGAGTGTAATTCCTTCGCCAAAACGGGCTTTTTGTAGAAAAATATACGAATCGATAATCTTCATTTCTTCCTGAACCGTAATTAAATCCAGTTTTCTGCTCTCCAGGGTAAATCTATAAAAATCAGAAAGCTTCATGATGAAATCTACGGTTTCAGAATCATTTGTTTCTGCCATAGTTTTTAATGTATTTAAGCTGTTAAAGAGAAAATGCGGATTGATCTGCTGCTTTAATAATTCAAACTGGGCACTGAGATTGTCGCTTTTTACTTTTTCCAGCTCAAGCTGAATTTGTTGACCTGCATAATTATTTTGTAATAGGGTAAGAAACATATAGCACACAAGGTTGATCAGAATTCCGCGTACTTCGATCATTAACATAGTCGGACCAAAATTGATATGTGATAAAATAAGTTGCTGAATCCATGCCAAACCAAGCATTACGACCATTCCGAAAGCCAGAACAACCATCAGTTTTGAATAAGAAATATTCTGACGTCTTTTTCCTGAAGTTCTGTTTAACATATAAATGTTGAGATACCACATGATCACGGAAAAAGCAGCTGTTATGGCTGAATTTACAATCGCTTCTTCCCAGTTGAATGCATGAGAAGCCAGTTGCGGAACCGAAGATAATATTCCCAAAAAAATGGAACTTATCCAGATGACGGCTGGAGAAATTTTTATTTTCTGTTGTTGCATGGCAAATGCAGATTTTAAAGATGTTAAGGTAGTATTTTTAATTATTATTTTGTGGATTGTTAATCGTGAATTCGTTTCACTTGTGAATTTTTTGCACTTTTATGATAATGGACTTGTGAAGAAAAATTTACCATTTATTCAAAAAATCCAGAGCCGATTTCTCAGCTCCAGATTAAATTAGTTTTTTAATTGGGAATTTTATGAAAACAAATCAATTGTAAATTCTGACTGTGAAAAATTTACAAGCGAAGCAAATTAATTGACCATTCACCTTTATTACGGTCTTATAACAGGTTGGTAGCTCATGATATATTGGATTCTTTCCTTCTGATTTTGCTGATTTTTTTCTTTTTCAGAAGAATTTTGAATTCTATAGGAAGTATTTCCGTTCTTATCAACGATAAGGGTTTCTATACTTAGCAATTCGCCTGTAATTGTCCCTCCGATATATTGAGGATTTTCATGGTATTTCCAGGTAACCAATTTAAATTCAGAACTGGGGAGATAATTTCCATCGGTTAAAGATTGTAATGCTTCCGGATTTCCATATAATGCAGATGAGGTTTCTTTTTTCGGATTCAACGAGGTTGAAATAAATTGTAAATTTCCAGGATCAAAAACTATTCGTTTCAAATCTTTATCGGGTTCATCTATTTTACAGGCAGTGAATATGGCACAAATTGATACGATGATTAGGAATATTTTTTTCATTATTTCTGTAGGTTTTTAATTAATCTTTCAGTATTTACTTTCATAGGTACATCAAACAGATATCCTGTTTTTTCGGCTAATTGTCTGTGACAGGCAATGCACGACTCTTTTGCGAATGAAGCTGTTTTTCCTGTCGGGTGCAGATCACTTCCTGAAAATTTTGCAAATCCCCAACCTTCAGTATCAGTGTATTTTTTAGAATCTTTAACCATGAACTGAGCATTTACAAAGTCTCCGGCTCTGATTTCTCCATTGGCTGAATTTTCCTGTTTCCATACAGATTTTACAACAACACTTCCGTCTGGCCAGGGATGAAAATTTTCTGTTTCGATGGCTTTTACCGCAATATCATTTCCATAAATAACACGTATTGAATTGTCAAAAAGAGTACTCATACTGATGACTTTCCATTTTTTGTATTCATCCGTATATTTTATACCATTGGGAGAAACCGGAAATTGTGAAGGGCTCATTTTTCCTGAGGTTTCAGTATGCTGATGAATGTCCTTCACTTCATTTTTTGTGGAAGCAACGCCGGAAAGTGAAAGCGTATATTTTCTTATTGTTTCGATATTTTCAGGGATGATCTTTGCTGAAGGGTGAAGCAGTGTATATTCATGAAGCGGCATCTTTCCGTTTTGCATCATATTGAGAATTGCATACATTCTTCCTTTGTGCTCACCGGCAGAATAATCCCATTCTGAAAAATTAAGAACTTCTCTCGCTCTCTTTACATCTTTATCCACACTCCAAGAGATTGGCGCAATTTTATCATACCAACTTAACTTTTGTTCATTGGAATGACAGGCAAAGCATGAATTTTCCAGAATAGCGAGAACTTCACGGGGAGCTTCAATTTTTTTTGAAACAGATTTTCCTTCTATCGGCTTGTTGAAAAGCTGTAAAATTCCGAAGATACCCAGGACTGCTAAAAATATTATAGCAATAGGATTTACGTTTCTTTTTTTCTTTATTGAGTCCATAATATTGTTTTTTATGGACCAAAAGTAAGGGCTTGAAGAAGGTTTTGAAATCCGGAATTAGGTGAACCGGACAAATCGAAAGGTGAATGTGGAATTTTTGAAGTTGAATGTTGAAGAGGAAAATTCGGCGGCTGGAAGTTTGAAAAACTTCCAGCCGCCGAATTCCAAGGAATAAGAAATTTGGATTATAAAACCATTCCTCCGTCTACAATAATTTCTGTTCCGGTGATAAAACTTGAATGAGTATCGTCGGATAAATAAGTTACGAGTTTGGCGACATCTTCTGCAGTTCCCATTTTTTTTAACGGAATTTCATTGATGAGATAATCCGTTAAACCACTTAAAGTGTTTTCGTCTAAGCCTGCTTTACTCATAATTTCGGTTTTTGTTGGTCCTGGACTTACCATATTCACACGGATTTTTCGTGGCGCTAATTCTGCTGCTGCTGTTTTTGCTATAGAATTTAAAGCTGCTTTACTTGCCTGATACACCGAACTGTTGGGTTTATAAGTTGAAGCTACAATGGATGATAAAACTACAACAGAAGCCCCATCGTTCAACAAAGGAATGAATTTGCTTAAAGTGAAATAGGCTCCTCTGAAATTAATATTCATTACATTATCAAAATTTTCAACAGACATATTTTCAATAGGAATTAAGCCACCTGTAATTCCGGCATTGATAAATAAAATATCCACTTTTCCGTATTGTGCTTCAACTTCTTTCTTTAAGGCATCAATGTCCTCTAGCTTAGCTTGGTCTGCCACAAATGAGATTGCTCCCAATTCTTCTGCTGCTCTTTCAACGGCTTCTTTTCGTCTTCCTGTGATGATTACTTGTGCACCTTCTGCCAATAATTCTTTTGCGGTTGAATACCCGATTCCGCTGTTACCGCCTGTTACAATGGCTAGTTTGTTATTAAATTTATTCATTTCTTTAAAATTTTTAACAAAGTTATTTCAAATCGATATACTTTTGTAATCAGTATCACAGAGTATATCAGTATCATTAATGATATCATTTAACTTTGCAGACATGGAAAGAGATCAGACCGAAGAGCTTAGAGCATTGCAGGACACCCTTTACTTTATTGGAGGAAAGTGGAGAATTCCGGTAATTAATTCAATCTGTAACGGGAACAGACGTTTTCGTGAAATTGAAAGAAGTATCCCCGGAATTACAACAAGAATGCTTTCAAAAGAATTGAAAGATATGGAACTGAATAAATTGGTAAAACGAACCGTTTACCCGGAGACTCCTGTTTTAATTGAGTATGAACCTACGGAATATTGCCGAACGTTTGGAAATATTATTAGTGAAATGATCAATTGGGGTAGAGAGCACCGAAGAGTGATTGTGGAAGATAGGTAATAGGTAATAGGTAATAGGTAATAGGTAATAGGTGCCGATTTAAAATTCAGATATTTTTATGATAAACATCCTCTATAATTCCCCTCCTTTGGAGGGGTGGCAAATCTTTGATTTGACGGGGTGGTAAATAAGTTAAAGTGTACAAATTCTAATTTCAAATAAAAAAGCCCCTTTAATAAAGGAGCTTTTCATTTTTATTATTATTTCCGAAATTAAATTCCGTCGATGATTTCATTTAAAACAGTACTCGGTCTCATTGCTGCATACGTTTTATACGTGTCAGTTTTGTAATAACCGTCAATATTTTGCGGCTTACCTTGAGCACCAATTAATTCAGCGTTGATCACTTCTTCATTTTCTTTCATTGCTTCAGCAACAGGAGCGAACTGAGAAGCTAATTCAGTATCAGCAGTTTGATTTGCCAATGCTTCTGCCCAATACATTGCCAAATAGAAGTGAGAACCTCTGTTATCGATTTGTCCAACTTTTCTTGCAGGAGATTTATCGGTAGCTAAGAATTTAGCGTTTGCTTCATCCAATGCATCAGCCAAGACCTGAGATTTTGTATTTCCCTGAGTTTGTGCCAAGTGCTCTAAAGAAGCCTGAAGTGCTAAGAATTCTCCTAAAGAATCCCATCTTAAATAACCTTCCTCAAGGAATTGCTCAACGTGTTTCGGAGCAGAACCTCCGGCTCCTGTTTCAAATAAACCACCACCGTTCATCAATGGAACAATAGAAAGCATTTTAGCAGAAGTTCCAAGCTCCAGAATTGGGAAAAGGTCAGTTAAATAATCTCTCAGTACATTTCCTGAAACAGAAATCGTATCTTTTCCTTCTCTTGCTCTTCTTAACGTTTCCGTCATGGCATCTTTTACATCAAGAATTCTGATATCAAGACCTGCAGTATTGTGATCTGCTAAATATTTTTCAACTTTTTTAATGATTTCTCTATCGTGTGCTCTTCCTTTGTCTAACCAGAAAATAGCAGGAGTATCAGAAAGCCTAGCTCTGTTTACCGCTAATTTTACCCAATCCTGAATCGGAGCATCTTTAGTCTGACACATTCTGAAAATATCTCCTTTTTCAACTTTTTGAGAAAGAAGAACGTTTCCGTTTTCGTCCTGAACTTCAATAGTTCCTTCAGCAGAAGCCTGGAAAGTTTTATCGTGAGAACCATATTCTTCAGCTTTTTGAGCCATTAGACCAACGTTGGGAACAGAACCCATTGTTGTTGGATCTAGTTTACCATGAGCTTTCATATCATCGATTACCGCTTGGTAGAAACCAGCGTAAGAACGATCCGGAATGATTGCTACTGTATCTTCTTCTTTTCCTTCTTTGTTCCACATTTTACCTCCGCCTCTTACTAAAGCAGCCATAGAAGCATCAACGATGATATCAGAAGGAACGTGGAAATTCGTAATTCCTTTGTCAGAATTTACCATTGCCACTCTTGGTCCGTTTGCTAAAGCTGTTTCAATATCAGCTTTAATCTCAGCTTCCTGAGCACTTCCTTTGATTTTTTCGAAAAGATCAGCAAGACCATTGTTTGGATTGATATCTAAAGATTTGAAAGTCTCGGCATATTTAGTGAAAACGTCTTTGAAGAAGGTTTCTACGATAGCCCCAAAGATAATAGGGTCAGAGATTTTCATCATCGTAGCTTTCAGATGGGCAGAAAGAAGTACGTTTCTGTTTTTAGCTTCTTCAATAGCTTCCTGTACAAAAGCCTTCAAAGCATTTAAGTTCATTACAGAAGAATCAATAACTTCACCAGCCTGAAGCGCAGCGAAATCTTTTAATTGAGTTTCGGCACCGTCGTTTCCTTTGAAAACGATTTTATATTTTGTAGCATTTTCTAATGTCGTTGAAGTTTCAGTTCCGTAGAAATCACCTTCATTCATATGGGCAACATCAGTTTTGCTGTCAGAAGCCCAGTCACCCATTCTGTGCGGGTTTGCTTTTGCGTAGTTTTTAACAGCTTTTGGAGCACGTCTGTCAGAATTTCCTTCTCTTAACACAGGATTTACGGCACTTCCCAACACTTTAGCATATTTAGCCTTAATCGCTTTTTCTTCATCATTTTTAGGTTCTGAAGGATAATTAGGAACTGCAAAGCCTTTAGCCTGTAATTCAGCGATTGCTGCATCCAACTGAGGAACGGATGCTGAAATATTAGGTAATTTGATAATGTTTGCATCAGGTTGAGTAGCCAATTGACCCAATTCAGCCAAAGCATCACCGATTTTCTGATCATCTTTCAAAAATTCAGGGAAGTTTGCTAAAATTCTTCCAGCCAAAGAAATATCCGGAACTGCGATCTCGATATTTGCTGATTTTGTAAAAGCTTTTACAATCGGTAAAAACGAGTGTGTCGCCAACATTGGAGCCTCATCCGTAAGGGTGTAATAGATTTTTGATTTGTCTGACATTATACTGTTATTTATTATTTGATTTTTTAAGACTCACAAATTTAGTTAAAAATTAAATTTTTAAGACTAATCCTAAATAAGATTTTCCACTTTAAGATTAATTTAACCTTCTGTAAGATTAAAAAGCCCGTCATTTTGATTAAATTTGAAAAACTTAAAAAAATAAATTTATGTCAACGACGATTACTTTAAAAGGAAATGAGATACACACAATAGGAAGTCTTCCAGCGGTAGGAACTACAATCAGGGATTTTGCTCTAGTAGATTCCGGACTGAACGTAAAAACTTTAGAGAATTTTGAAGGAAAGAAAAAAGTCTTCAATATTTTCCCTTCTATTGATACAGGAATTTGTGCGGCTTCTGCAAGAAAATTTAATGAAGAAGCTTCGAATTTAGAAAATGCCGTTGTTATTAATGTTTCTAAGGACTTGCCTTTTGCTTTAGGCAGATTCTGTGCAGCTGAAGGCTTGAATAATGTAGAAACACTTTCAGATTTCAGAGGAAGCTTCGGAGATGATTATGAAGTGACTATTACTGATTCTCCAATGCAGGGGCTTTTGAGCCGTGCTGTAATTGTTACCGACGAAAATAACAAAGTAGTTTATACGGAGCAGGTTTCAGAAATTGCACATGAGCCGAACTATGAAGCAGCTTTAGCAGCTTTAAAAATAAGATAACGAAAATACAATTTCTACGAAGGTCCTGTGAAAGTTTTTCGCAGGACCTTTATAATTACTATTTTCAAAAGGAAACAAACCTGTCATTTCGACGAAAGGAGAAATCTCTATTACCATCACAATTGCTGACTCAAATCAATAAAAATTAAAAACATTACTCCTACCTTTACAGAATGAAACGCTCCGGAACAGCAGATTTACCTCTACATTACGGCAAGGTACCTCCTTGGCTTTATGAACGTATGTCGATTCTCGGGCTTTCGATCGTTGAGGTTATCCTCATGGATTATGGCAAAGATGAGGTTATTCGTCGCCTTTCAGATCCGTTCTGGTTTCAGAGTTTTGGTGCAGTAATGGGAATGGATTGGCATTCTTCAGGAATTACAACCTCTGTAATGGGAGCTTTGAAAAGGTCGGTTAACCCGAATTCTCAGTCTCTTGGACTTTATATTTGTGGAGGAAAAGGCAAATTCTCAAGAGATACTCCTTCGGAATTGATTCAAATTGCAGATAAGACAGGTTTAAACGGGAATGACCTGGTAAGAGCAAGTAAACTTTCTGCAAAAGTTGATAACACGGCTATTCAGGATGGATATCAGCTGTATCTGCACAATTTTATTTTATCCGATACCGGAAGCTGGAGTGTCGTTCAGCAGGGAATGCACGAATCTGACGGAACCGCAAGACGTTACCATTGGCATTCAGAAAATATAAAATCTTTTATTGAAGAACCTCATACAGGAATTAATGGAATTTCAAGAGGCCAGATTTTGAATTTAACCGCTTCTGAAGCTTCAGAAAATAGGAAAGGTATTTTGGAAATTTCCCATACCGATTCTGCTGAGGTCATGCAGGATTTTTCAAGACTAATTCTTCCTAATCACCATGATGTTCAGACTTCTGATGTTGATTTGAAACGCCTTGGAGCCCTTTTATATGTGACAAGAGAACAGCAGCCGCAAAATTTTGAAGACTTATTGATGTTGGAAGGAGTTGGTCCGCGAACAATGCAGTCTTTGGCTTTGGTAAGTGAAGTGATTCACGGAGCACCTTCAAGATTCAAGGATCCGGCAAGATTTTCCTTTGCGCATGGTGGTAAAGACGGTCATCCTTTTCCTGTTCCGACAAAAGTTTATGACGAAAGCATTCAGATTCTTAAAACAGGAATTGAAAAATCGAAGCTCGGAAATTCCGATAAATTAAAAACACTGAATAAGCTTCATCAGATTATTGAATCGACAGAAAAAGATTTTACCCCGGATTTTGATATTCAACAGGTTATTGAGGAGGAAAGACAGAATTCATGGCGTTTCGGCGGAAAAACTGTTTTTGGAGACACTCAGAAACCTTCTCCTCCAAAACCGATACAGCTTTCTTTGTTTTGATTTTTGAAGTTTTTAGTAAACTCTAAACGTTCTATTGTCATTCTGATGAAGGAAGAATCTTACTTATTTAAAATTTAAAGAAAACACCTTAAATTGTTATTGGGATTCTTCCTTCGTCAGAATGACAAGGTAATTCAATGTGTTTAATTAATTTATAACCATTATAAATAGCTTATGTTGTTTAAATGTAATGGATTACATTTGTTTTTGTTGTCGTATTTATTATTTTGTTTAATATTCTCTTCATCATCTCAGATAAAAATTCTAAATTTAAAACCTTACAAAAACATAGAATTTGATGAGCAATAAAGCCTTGGAAATCTGCTATGATTTCCCGTTTTTTCTGCAAGAAGAGCTTGAAGAGATATTTCAGTCTCATGAAAAAGTATTTTTTCAGAAAGGGGATTTCATTTTGCAAGAAGGAAAAACAGCCAATGAATATTATATTTTAGAGAAAGGTCTTGCTCGTTCATTTGTCAATGATTTTAACGGGAATGAAGTGACTACCCACTTTTTTGTGGAAAATGAAATAATTATTGAAGTTTCTTCATTGTTTCAAAGAATTCCGACACAGGAAAATATTATATGTATTATGGATTGTGAATGCTGGAAATTTGATTTTGAAACATTCCAGGAACTATTCCACAAAATTCCGAACCTCAGAGAGTGGGGAAGAGCATGGATGTCTCAACAGCTGTTTGTATATAAACAACGTTCTGTAGAAATGTTTACTCTTTCCGCTACAAAACGATACCTTAATTTATTAGAACAAAAACCTCACGTTATACAATTCGCTCCATTGAAGCAAATTGCTTCCTATTTGGGCGTTACAGACACTTCTTTAAGCCGTATCCGTAAGGAACTGGTTTCCCATCCAAATAAAAATTAAATCTTGCCTTATGGCAAGTTGATTTTCATGGGTACTTGATAATTTTGAATAAAGTTTAACCCTAACAATTAAAAAATGAAAATCAATCAAATTTATGTAAACCTTCCGGTAAAAGATGTTCAGAAGACCCGAGAATTCTGGACTCAGCTCGGGTTTTCAATCAATGAGCAATTCTCAGATGAAAAGGCAATTTGTGTAATTATGAAGGAAGATCATATTTATGCAATGTTTTTAAAAGAAGAATTTTTTCAGACCTTTACAGATAGACCTATTGCAAAAGGAAATACCACTCAGACACTCCTTGCTATTGGTGTAAACAGCCGCGAAGAAGTAGATGGAATGGTGAAAACAGCTATTGAAAACGGTGGTTCAAAATACAGCGAGCCACAAGATCACGGTTGGATGTATCAGAATGCTTTCTCGGATTTGAATGGTCATCAGTGGGAGGTTATGTTTGCGGATATGTCTAAACTTCCGACAGAATAAATTTCAATTCAAGTAACCCTAAAAAATTACAAAATGAAAGTCAGTCAGATTTATGTAAACCTTCCGGTAAAAGATATTGAGAAGACAAAAGAATTCTGGACCAATATAGGATTCTCAATCAACGAACAGATTACTGATGAAAAAGCAGTTTGTGTGATATTGAATGATAATATCCAGGTGATGTTTTTAACGGAGGAGTTTTTCGAAACTTTTTCAGAAAGACCGGTTCCGAAAGGAGATACAACACAGGTGTTGGTAGCTATCGGTTTAGACAGTCGCGAAGAAGTAGATCAGGTAGTGAACGCTGCAGTAGCCAACGGAGCTTACCAGCACGAAGAACCGCAGGATCATGGCTGGATGTATCAGAATTCTTTCTGGGATATCAACGGGCATGGCTGGAACGTAATATATGCTGATCCCTCTCAAATGCCGGCAGAATAAATTTTCGGTCAATTCAAAAACACCAAATCCGACACTATGAAAAATGATATTGAAATTATTAAGATCCAAATATCGAGCAACTATAAAGTAATTTCGATGAATATTGAAGGAATTACTAATGAAGAAGCTATGATCTTTCCCAATGGTGAAGCGAATTGCTTGAACTGGGTTTTAGGACATTTAATTTACATCAGAAATCCTTTGCTGAATATTTTAGGTGAAGAACCGGTTTGGAACAGCGAAAAATTCTCATGTTATAATAGAGGTGAAATTCCTTTAGAACGAAAAGATAAGTTTGTTCCTTTTGATGAACTTAAATCCTATTTAAAAGTATCCCAGGACAGATTGGAATCGAAGCTTAATATTATGGAAAGTTTTAATTCCGAACAGATTAAAGATATTTCTACTCTTTGCTTTCACGAAATTTATCACAGTGGGCAATTAGGATATTTAAGAAGAATTCTAGGAAAATCAGGGGCAATCAAATAATACAGCAATTAATAAAAATCAAACAAAATGGATACTCCGAAATCTAAAAAATTAGAGGTTATAATTCCTGCCTATAGGGGACACAGCCAGACTTTTCTGCTGGTTCTTGAGGGGATTTCTGAAGAAGATGCTTTAAAAAGAATTGAAGGAAGAACCAATCACATTATCTGGATGGTTGGAAATTTTCTGGATATGCGTTACGGGCTCGGATCAGTTCTTGGCCTTACCGAAGAATTTAAGTACAAAGACTTTTTCTTTCAGGGAAAAGCACTCGATGAAAGCTTTAATTACCCGACTTTACAGGAATTGAAAGAAGAATTTCATAAAATTTCACCTTTAGTGTATCAAAGACTGTTGGAGGAAACAGACGAAGAATTAGACAAAGCTTTCCCTATGGGAATGAATATCGATTTTTTCCCGGAAACGGTCCTGAATTTTGCAGGAATGTGCATTGGCCGCGAAGACTATCTGTGCGGACAAATCGGATTAATGCGAAGAATTCTTGGATACGAAGGAATGAAATACGATTTTGATAAAAACTTAAAGTATTAAATCAATGAATCCTGTAGAAAAAGGATATAAAAAAGTGAACGGAATCAGAATGTATTACGAAATATATGGTTCCGGAAAACCTTTGGTATTGATTCATGGCGGAGGTTCTTCAATTCTGTTCGATTATAAGGAAATTATTTCAAGGCTGGAAAATCAATTTCAATTAATCGGAATTGATCTGCAAAATCACGGAATGACTGAGCATCGTGATATTCCTGAAACTTTTGAACAGGATGCACATGATGTTGTTGCTCTTCTGAAAGAGATCAACATCGAAAAAGCTTCTTTCTGGGGTTTCAGTAATGGCGGAAGTACAGTAATGCAAATCGCTCATCTTTATCCGGAAAAGATTGAAAAACTTATTGTAGCATCTGCACTTTTCAAAAGAAGCGGCATGATGGATGGCTTTTTCGACAGTATGGAGGATGCAATATTAGATTCAATGCCCGAACCTTTAAAAATTAATTTCCTGAACTTAAACCCCGACTTTTCAGCACTTGAAAATATGTTTAATAAGGACAGCGGAAGAATGAAATCTTTTGAAGACTGGAACGAAGATATTCTGAAAGGAATAAAATCTCCGACTTTGTTTATCTCAGGAGATAAAGACGTGATAAAGCCTGAACATGTTGTCGAAATGTGGCGCTTGGTGGAAGGCTCTCAGTTGATGATTCTTCCTGCCACTCACGGTTCTTATATGATGGCTGACTTTAGCGGAAAAGTTGATGGAAAATTGATTGATTTTACAGTAAGTGAAGTTGAAAAATTTTTGAATTAAAAATCATAATTATTTAATAAGAGATAATTGTCGTACTGTCATTGTGAACGAAACTGAGTGTAGTGAAGAATCTCTTCTTGAATACTTAAGATTCTTTGAACTACGTTCGCATCCCTTCAGGCTGTGTCAGAATGACAAATGAATTATATAAGAAAATCTCAACACTTCGCTGAGTGAAACGTCTTTGCGGACGAAAAATATTTAAAGAGAAATCTTAGCGGACTTTGCGTTTAAAACAAAATAACAAGCAGATTGCTTCGTCGCTCCGCTTCTTACAATGAAAACAAAAATATTAATAATTAAAAAATAGAAATCATGGCTAAATTAAATCCTTATCTAAATTTTGACGGGAAAGCAGAAGAAGCTTTCAATTTTTACAAATCTGTTTTCGGAGGCGAATTTTTAGGAGAAGTTCACAAAATGGGAAATGCTCCGGGAACCGAAAACTTATCAGATGAAGAAAAAAACAGAGTAATGCATATTGCCCTTCCGATTGGAGGAGATCTGTTAATGGCATCAGATATTGTTCCGAGTTTCGGACAGAAGCTGAATGTAG
>JBCNMJ010000033.1:0-34290 GCA_039594975.1 Chryseobacterium sp.
GTTTACTAGATTACCTTAAAAACAAAGATATCGCAAGATATAGAGCAATTATTGCTGAACTAGGTTTAAGAAAATAATCTATAAAGATTTTCACAAGAGCAACTTCGAAAGGAGTTGCTTTTTTTATGGATTTTTATTAAATACAGGATAAATAATTGAATTTTAAATGTTTTTTATCGGTTTTCTTAAATGAATATTTAAATTTGTTTCTTTTTTTAATTAAGATTGATTTTGAAGAGTTTTTATATTTATTTTTTGGTTGTATTTTCCGTTTTTTACAAAGCACAAGAAACGGATTCTTTAAAACCAAAACTTTGGATCGCTAGTGTAAATACCGAATATGGAATGGTGTTACCGACCAATATTCATTTAAAGAGTTATCCACACAAGGCTTTTGCAGCTTATTCTTTTGAATTTCTAAAGCAGACCAACGGAAATAGAGATTGGGAATCCTTATATAATTATCCACAAATCGGAGTTGGTGTTATTGCTGTTGATTATCTTACTAATAAACAATTGGGAAGTCCATATTCTATCTATGGAATATATAATGCAAAAATAAAGCAGTGGGATAAACTTAAATGGTACCATAGCATTAATTTTGGAATCTCTTTCAATTCAACTCCCTATAATTCTGATCTGGGATATCTTAATAGTTCTATCGGCTCAAAAACAAATATGTTCATCAGCTTGGGAACCGGATTGTATTATGAAATAGGCAAACATTTTGACTTAGGGCTGAATCTTAGATTCAATCATCTTTCCAATGGTTCTCTAAAAACACCGAACAGAGGGCTGAACAGTGTTGCTCCACAACTGAGCTTAGTATATTACCCTGAACGAGCAACTCCTCAAAAATCAGATACTGTTAGAATAGTTCATGATAAATATAATACGGTGGAATTTTCTGTATTCGCAGCCCGGAAAAGTGCCTTTTATAAAGGAACAGACCGTGACCCTAGTAATTATTATCAGGGCTACATTTACAATATTTATGGAGCGGAAGCCTTCTATTTCCGTCAGTATTCCGAAAAATCGGCATACGGAATTGGAGTGGGGATTACCCAGGATGATGAATATAATCATACGATGTATCTTGAAAATGGTTTTGTATATGATAAAAAAAGGTTTTCTAAAAATCAGGTTTTAGCAAGTATTATTCCCAGTTATCGTTTAGTTATGGGAAAATTATATGTGAATATTGGAGCCGGATATTATCTTTTCAAGAAAACATGGAAATATGATAAAACCCCTTTTTTTCAAAGGATAGGCCTGCAATATCAGGTCACGGACCGCTTGTTTGCTTCCTTCGGAATTAATGCTTACGATTTTCATGTCGCCAATTATCTTGAGTGGAAATTGGGATACACTTTTTCAAAGAAAGTCCGAAAATAGAGTGTAATGTATTAAATGATGATTAATAGGATGTTTTTTTAACGAATTAAAGGCTTGGCAGAAAAGCAATTTCACTTAAAAACAGGTTTTATCCAAATAATACATTAAATTTGCAAACGAAAATTTAAAGAGTTTAAATAATAATCGTACTCAATACGGAGTACAAAGAAGACAAATTTTTATGAGTATACCTCAAGCGTTTACAGAAACGGTGACTCTTGCTGATGGCAGGGAGATCATTATCGAAACAGGGAAATTGGCTAAGCAGGCTGATGGATCTGTAGTTGTAAAGTGTGGCGGAACAATGCTTTTAGCAACAGTTGTAGCCAACAAAGAAGCAAATCCGGGTGTGGATTTTTTACCATTAACGGTAGATTACAGAGAAAAATTTTATGCAGGAGGAAGAATCCCTGGGAACTTTTTCCGTAGAGAAGCTAAGCCTTCTGATGATGAAGTTTTAACAATGAGATTGGTGGACAGAGTATTGCGTCCGTTATTTCCTGAGGATTTCCATGCGGAAGTACAGGTAATGATTTCATTGATTTCTTATGATAAAGCTGTAATGCCTGAAGCTTTGGCTGGTCTTGCCGCTTCTGCAGCTATTGCAATCACAGATATTCCTTTCGACGGACCGATGTCTGAAGCGAGAGTAGTAAGAATAGACGGACAGTTATCAGTAAACCCTAGTTACGAAAACTTATTGAAAGCCGATATCGACATTATGGTAGGAGCTACTAAAGATTCCATCGTAATGGTAGAAGGGGAAATGAAAGAAATCACGGAGCAGGAAATGATTGAAGCGATCAACTTTGCTCACGTTGAAATTAAAAAACAAATCGAAGCTCAGGAAAGATTGGCTGCAAAAGTAGGTAAGTCTTTCCCGAAAAGAGAATATTCTCACGAAGTTCATGATGAAGATATTCGTGAAAAAGTATGGAAAGAATGCTATGACAAAGTATATGAAGTAGCAAAAACTCCATCAAGCAAAGAAGAAAGAGCAGAAAAATTCAAAGCAGTACGTGAAGAATTCCTTGCTCAATATGTAGATAATGTAGAGGAACTGGAAAGAGTAACTCCTTTCGTAAAAGTATATTATCATGATGTGGAGAAAGAAGCAATGCGTCAGATGATCCTTGAAGACAATATCCGTCTTGATGGTCGTGATCCTCAAACAATTCGTCCGATCTGGTCAGAAATTGATTACCTTCCTGGAGCACACGGTTCTGCAGTATTTACAAGAGGGGAAACTCAGTCATTGACAGCGGTAACTCTTGGATCCGTAAAAGATGCGAACATGATCGACAGCGTTATCACTCAGCATGACGAAAGATTCTTCTTGCATTACAACTTCCCTCCGTTCTCTACAGGGGAAGCAAGACCTTTAAGAGGTACTTCAAGGAGAGAAGTAGGACACGGAAACTTAGCGCAGAGAGCATTAACTGCAGTTATTCCTGAAGACAATCCATATACGATCAGAATCGTTTCTGATATTCTTGAATCTAACGGCTCTTCTTCCATGGCAACAGTTTGTGCAGGAACATTGGCGTTAATGGATGCGGGGGTACAGATTACAAAACCGGTTTCAGGAATTGCAATGGGGCTTATCACTGATAAAAAATCCGGTAAATTTACAGTACTTTCTGATATCTTAGGAGATGAAGATCACCTTGGAGATATGGACTTTAAAGTAACGGGTACTGCAGACGGTATCACAGCTTGCCAGATGGATATTAAAATCCAGGGACTTTCTATGGACATCATGGAAAAAGCTTTAATGCAGGCTAAAGACGGAAGATTACATATCTTAAATAAAATCACGGAAACTATTTCTCAGCCAAGACCAGACGTGAAGCCTCACGCTCCGAAAATGGTAGTAATGGAGATTCCGAAAGACTTCATCGGTGCTGTAATCGGGCCTGGTGGAAAAATTATCCAGCAGTTACAGAAAGATACAGACACTGTTATTGCAATTGAGGAAATCGGAGAAATCGGACGTATCGAAATTGCAGGAACAGACAGAGAGAAAATCAATGCTGCCATTGCTAAGATCAATGAGATTACTTTCGTACCGGTTGTAGGCGAAGTTTACAAAGGTAAAGTAGTGAAAGTAATGGATTTTGGTGCTTTCGTAGCAATTGCGAAAGGAACGGAAGGACTTCTTCACATTTCTGAAATTGAGTGGGCTCGTCTTGACAAGGTTCCGTATGCAGAAGGTGATGAGGTAGAAGTGAAGTTCATGGGTTATGATGACCGTAAGAAAATGAAGCTTTCGAGAAAAGTTTTGTTGCCAAGACCTCCAAAACCGGAAGGAAAACCAAGACAGGACAGACCAGAAGGAAAACCAAGACCTGAAGGACAACATCAAGCTAAACCGCAAGGTGAAAAACCTGCAGATCAGGCTTAATAAAAATAGAAACCATCGATTTTTCGGTGGTTTTTTGTTTCTATATACTTGATTTAATGTCTAAAGGAGCAATTAAGTGAATTGAAACTCAATTATTTAAATCCGATTCAAGTTGTTTTATGTCTTTATTTTCCGTATATTTGTATATTATCTTAAAGACAGGTTCTCTGCTTTCAGGTGTTGTGATTATTTGAAATGTCATTTTTCTTTTTTCATCTATTAATTGTTCTCAGAACAATCTGTTCAAATAAAGACAGCCGGAAAACATATTACATCTCTTTTGGAAGAGGTTAATATTGTATAGTTTGAATATTATACGATGTTTAAACTTAAAACAGTACTCAGTAACAATTAAATTTAAAAAGATATATGGCGGATTCTTTCTCTAAAAAAGAAAATTTCAAAAAGAAACAGCAAAAACAAAAAGAAAAAGCTCTACGTCGTGAAGAGCGTAAGGAAAACAATGATAAAGGTAAAAGCCTTGACGAAATGTTTATGTATGTAGATGCAAACGGACAACTGACATCTACACCTCCGGATCAGGATGCAAAACAAGAAATCGATCTTGATAACATCCAGTTGGGGGCAGCTCCAATCGAAGCTGAAGAAGCTTTAAAAACAGGTATCGTAACTTTTTTGAGTGAAAAAGGATACGGTTTCATTACGGAAGATAAAACAAAAGAAAATATCTTCTTTCACAATAATAATTGTATAGATCCGATTAAAAAAGGAAATAAAGTTTCTTTTGAAAAAGAAAAATCTCCAAAAGGATTTTCTGCAACGGAGATCAGACTGGTAAAATAATTAATCCCATTTCAGATTAATTTCTCAGATATAGTAGAATCCCTCATTTTTTGAGGGATTTTGTCTGTTTAATAATGATGGAATTTTATTTATCTTTAAACAAAACTTATGAAAAAACTATTGATTTTCTTCCTTATCGGTTTTGCCTCTATTTCCTTCGCTCAAACGGTAAATGATGTTCCCATAAGAGATATTGATGTTGATTATGTTCAGATTATCGGCACCGGAAGATCCTTAAGTACAAAGGTAAACGTGGAAATTGATTTCGGGCAGGAAACCAAATCGATTTCCTTCAAAAACGGAACAAGGATCAAAGACGAGAGAGGGCGGAATATGAAGTTCAATTCTATGATGGATGCGCTTAATTTCATGTCTGCAAACGGATATTCCTTTCAGTTTGCCTACACGATGAATGATGAGAAAGATAAAGCGATTTATTACATTTTAAAGAAGAATAAATAAAACAAAACCTCCAGTTTTTTTGGAGGTTTTGTTATGTCTGTCATTGAGAGGAACGAAATAATCTCAATTATCCATTTCCGACTCTCTGCTTCAGATCATCTGCACCGCCTGTCTTTCTTGGCTGGTCGGACTTCCCTGATCCAAAATTATACGTATATGAAAGTGTTGCCACTCGAGTATCACGTCTCACAATAAAGTTTTCTACATAGCTGGTATAAACATTTCTTGCTTCCGGGTTGCTGGTCAGGAAAATATCATTGAAAGAAAATTTCAGGGTACTGTTGTTTTTAAATTTCTTTTGAGCACCAATATTTACGGACCACATCGGTTTAAGGAACATATACGCATAGACTTCTTTTGCTTTATAATTTCCGGTTAATTCTGCAGTAAATCCGTTTCCTAGTTTAAATGAATTGATGCTGTTGAGATCAAAAGTAAAATTCCCCTGATTTTTAATATACGTATCAGCAATATTTCCCGTATAGCTTCCGTAGTAGAAGTTTGCATTATTGTTCATGTCCCACCACTTTGCCACTTTTACAGGAGCAATCAGATTCAATCCGTAATAAGAAGCCGAACTCAGGTTTTCATTGGCCTGAACTACCACCGTTTTTCCATTTTCTATCGTTGGTTTCAGTACATCGGTAATATTATTTTTGGTTTTGCTGTAGCTTAATGTGGCAAAATACTTATTGCTGAAACTATAGGTAAATTCATAATTCATTGTTGTCTGCGGATTCAGATCTGGGTTTCCTGCCTGGTAAGTCGTAAGATCCAGATAGAATTTAAATGGATTCAACTGTTTATAGGTTGGTCTTGTAATTCTTCTGCTAAAATTAAGTTCAACCGTATTTTTATCGTTTAAATCATAAGAAAAAACAGCGCTTGGAAATAATTGGGTATAGTTCTTTTTATTGATCTGATTCGTTGTAATCTGATTTCCCGTAATATTGGTATTTTCTACTCTCAATCCAAAATTTACTTTAAATTTTTCCCAGTTTTTAATCACATTTCCATACGCTGCGTTGATGTTTTCTTCATAAATAAAATGATTGGTTTTTGAATCATCAAGGACCAGGTTTCCTGAACTTGCATTAAAGAACTGGAGATCATTATCCGCTTTTACAAAACTTGTTTTGATTCCGGTTTCGAGTTTCCAGTTCTTTTTAAACACCTTTGTAAGATCGGATTTAAGGGAATAAATATTAAGATTTCCACCTAAATCTCCTTTCAGGTTATACGGATTGGGATTAAGCGGAGTTGACGGGAACATATTTCCACTAACATCATAATTATTGGTAATAAAATTTTGTAAAGAAGTGTTGGAATAGTTGATGTAATCCAAGTCCGTCGTAAGCTCAGAACCCAGAGAGTCAATCGTAAGTTTATGATTAAGATTAAAAGAAACATTTTTCCAGTGATCCTGGTTGTTGCTTTTGGTATTGGATGTTCCTGAAGGTTGATGATTGCCATCTAAAATTAAAGTTTCATTATTGCTTGCCGGATCAAACCTGTTGCTGACAAATCCTACTGAAAATCCGAGAACATTTTTATCATTCATATAATAATCCATTCCGGTTTTGGCGATATGATTCCTAAAGTTCATTTTCAGAAAATTATCCTGAATATAACCTTGCGTAAAATTTCCGTTATCATAAAAACTTCTGTCGAGAAGCAATTTGTTGTAAAATTCCCGGTACGCAAAACTGTAGTTCGCAAAAATATTTACCTTTTTGTTTCTGTGATTAATATTGAAACTGTTGTTGTTTTTAATATATTTTCCTGTTCCCCAAGCCGTTGAAATGCTTCCGTTAGTTCCTTTTCTCTGATCTTTTTTAAGCTTAATATTAATAATTGAAGTGCCTGCTGCATCGTATTTTGAAGAGGGATTGGTAATAAACTCCACTTTTTCAACACTTGAAGACGGAATTCCACGAAGATAATTGGCAAGATCTGTTCCTGTCATTGGCGTATTTTTTCCGTCGATCTGTACCAAAAGATTTCCTTTTCCGCGAAGACTGATATTGTCGTTGTTATCCACCTTCACACCCGGAGCCTTTTCCAGGACTTCAAATGCTGAATTTCCGGTAGCGGCGATGCTGTTTTCAACATTGAGGATCATTTTGCCATCCTGTCTTTCAATATAGGGTTTAGCTTTGGTGATCGTTATTCCTTCAATCAGTTTTTCATTTAATTGTATGGAAGGAAGGGTAGTATTTCCTGTTACGGTAATATTTTCAGACTGATAAGCCTCAATTCCGTTTTTATTGATTTTTAAAGTATAATTTCCGGAAGCAAGATCATTGAAACTGAAGTTTCCTTTCGCATCTGCAATTTCTGTTTTTACTAATTTATTTTCAGTATTAAATAGGTTGATTTCCATCTGATTCGCCTTATCCGAATCTATTTTTCCTGACAAAGAAAAATTCTGTGTTGTTTGTGCTTTTAACGAACTGAATACGGTAATAAGCCAAACAAAAATGAAGATAAATATTCTGACCATTATGTTTTATTTTTTGTGGTTAAGACAGTTTTTAGATATTTTAAGTAATGTATTGTTCATGATTTCCAATTCCTTTTTGGAAACACCTTCCAAAGCGACCTTACGGTTTTCTTCAACAAGGTTTTGTACTTTTTGTATGATTTCCTTTCCGGATTCTGTAACTTCAAGGTTGGTTTTTCTGCGGTCGTTGGGATTAGGATTTCTAATGATGTATTTTGATTTCACCAGCAATTCAATGATTCTTGTGACGGAGGCATTATCTTTAAAGACAAGATCACCAATCTCATTTTGAGTAATTCCAGGATTTTCCAATATCGCTTTAATAATCAGCCACTGATCAATCGTTATGATGAATCCATTTGCTTTTAATTGTCTTTGAGCATAATTTCTATAGGATCTGATCGCTTTATCGATGTTGTAAAATATGATTGAATCTAATTTTTCCATGGTAAAATATTTTTAATCAAATAATAATGATTAATCAACTATTGATATATCAATTAATTTGTTGCGTAAAGTTTTATTTTGTTACAATGAGAAAATAAATTTTTTAAACTAATTAAAAAACCACCATTTATACGGTGGTTTTTAACTTTATATAGCTGTAAATATTCCATTGATTTTCTTTTTGATCTGAACATTAGGAGTGACTTTATAAAATTCTTTGAGAAGATCAAGAGTAGTCGGTTTTTTAGGATACCTATTATTTTGAAGAAAATTTTTCAGGGCTGTATTGACTTTCTCTTCCCCAATCAGTTCACTGAGTTGCACCATAGCAATGGCGCCTTTGGAGTAAGAAATATGCGTATTATTTCCGGTTACTTTATAGATCGGTTCGTTTTCAGATAATCCTTTTTCATTATCATAGATTTGCTGATGAACCTGTATTCGTTCCATCATTTTTTCTTTACCGTGCATTTTTTTGTAAAGCATCATTTCCGTATACATCGCAAGCGTTTCTGTGAGCATTGGAGAACCTTCCCGGTCATCAGGATCGATCAGGTTGTTTCCCCACCAAAGATGAGAAAGTTCATGTCCTGCAAGCTCGTTAATGACATCCTGCTGATGATCAGCATGAATATTCGCATGGAAAACCATGTCTTCGGGCATAAAAACAGCAGAAGGATAAGCTGTCGCTGCAAAACCTCTGGTAAATGAGGAAATTTCAGCAAAATTAATAGTTTTTAAAGGATAGTTTCCAAAATTTTCATTACAATAATCCAGGGTTATTTTGGCATTGTTGATGAGATGTTCTACATTTTCCTCATGTTTTTCATGATAGAATACATTCACTGTAATGCCTTTATAATTGATTCTTTTCTGCTTGTAATTTGCTGATGAGACCGCGAAACGAAACGGAATACTTTTCGATTGATAGTGAAAGAAATGCCTTTCTCCTCTTATTGATTGAGCCATAAGATTTCCTGTTCCAATGACTGTTTGATCTTTTTCGGTAGAGATAATCATATTTAAATTAATGAAATCTTTATTAAAAACTTCCGGAGCTTCTAATTTCTTTATAACCCGTGCTTTTCCAAGCCTAAATTCATCCCTTTTTTTCTGATCCTCAATTTCATAATCTTTTTGGTAGCCAATCGAAGGATAATATCTGCTGATTCTCATAAAAGAACCGTTTTCAACAATCGCATTAAAAGATTCATGGCCGTTTACGGCAAACCATTGATAGGATATTTTGAAATCAAAATGAGCAGTTTCGTTAGGCTGTAGTGGGTGCTTTAAATGAATTTCGGTGATGGTTTGATCAAATTCCTTTGTTTCGGATGCAGTTTGAAGGACTGCGGATTGTATCTTCAAATCCGGATGGAAATTAATAAGAATCTTATCAATAGCTTTATCAGTTTGATTGGTCAAAGTATATTTTCCTTTAATTTCATAAGATCTTTGAGATGGGTACAGGTCAATTTGCGTATTAACATCGGTAATGGTAGGCTGTGGCAGATTTTCGTATCGACGGAATTGTTTTTCATAATGAATTGCATTTAAAAGGAGCTTTTCATCATTTTTAGGTAAATATCCTTTCATCAATTGATTTCCTGCCAGACAACCGATGACCAATAGTAAAACAGTGAAGGAAGCTTTTTTTAAACTCCATTTCTTAGTTTTAAACCATTCATTCATCATCCATAAAAGAAAAATAATTCCTGATCCGAATAAAAGTCTTTCTGCAAAAGCTGTGGAATAAATTCCATATCCGTTAAAATCACTGTAAGTTCCTTTGAAATCTGAAAATATCCTAAGTAAAGGATAAGAAATGATCTTTTTAGTAATGGGAGTTGCCAGGATAATCAGTAATACAATGGAAATGCCTAAAGGAACAAACCGGTTTTTGACTTGATCGTTAATGAGCAGAATAAACCCTGAAAAAAGAATAAGCGGAAAAGTATTAAAGAGAACTGTTCCTGAATATGCGCTCCAGTCAATATGGAAATAGCTGTAACTCAACTGAAAAACTAATCCTTCCAAAATCAATATTCCGGTAAAAAAGAATAATAAAACACTGATAGATAAGAAATGGCCTGTTAATTTATTTTTATAGAAATAAGTGCTTTTTTCAATCAGGGAAAATCCCGAAGTATGGCTTCGCCAATAAAGATCATTAATAAAGTAGGTTACAATAAGCAAACCTAGTAAATGAAAATTTTCGGAAATCGTAGTCGCCATTAAGCCGGAACTTGCATATTTCTGCGGAAGCCGGATTCCTTTTTCAATTTCAGCATATATTTCCATTCCGACAAAAAATAGCAACAGAACGGAAACAGCAACCATGACGATTCCTTTAAAAAGATAAATGAGATCAATTTTGGCAAAAGATAGGGCAGATTGTAGAGATGAAACTATTCCCAAATCGGGGCTTACAACAGAATATGTTTTCGGGTTGATCTTCGAAAATGTGGTATTGATTTCTGTTTTGCCTTTCTTTTTGCCGGAAAATTCTGAAAATGAAAAAAGACGATAGGAAAGCAGTAAAAACGCCAGAGAAATGAAAAGGAAAACAGTCCTGTTCACCAATAAATATGAAGAAAAGGGAACGGTCGATTTATTTTTTTCGATAACGGAAAGGTCTCTTCCCTCCAAAAAATAAGCAGATAAGCCAAAAGGATCTGTGAATGCAGATATCTGCTGTGATTCCATTGACTGAGGAATACTTCCGGCCATAAATGGGGAATTTGAAAATAGCAGAACAACCATATATAAGACATAAAGCAGTAATCCGCCAATTACAACCAGGAGTTTTTTCTTCGTAGTTATTGAAATGAGAAACAAAAAGCTACAGACTAAAAGACAATTGATAAACCCGAAGATTAACAGCGGAAATAGATAATACCAAAGATTAAAATAAGGTTGCATCTCGCTTCCGGCACGCATATTCTGTCCGATTATAAACCCGGTCATCAAAAAAGTAAAGCTTAAGAAAGTCTTTAAAAAGAAAGAAAAAAATCTTCCGCTTACGTAATCCCTTTTTGAAAATGGTAGGGAAAACAAAATACTATCAAATTTTGAATCCTGGTCTTTAAAAAGTTGATGACTGGCAAAAATAGTGGCAAAAAGTATCACGGATAAGCTTAGCATTCCGGTCATAAAACCAATGGTATAAGGAGAATTCAGATAAATGCCTTCTCCAACGCTAAGATTAAAATTATTTCCGCAAAATATTCCAATCCCGATCAGGATCAAGGCAATAAGGTAAGTAAGCCAATGCTTTCCAGTGCGTTGGACTTCAAATAAAAATAGTGCGTTCATGATCAGATTTTTTGAGTAAGAGAATGGAAGTAAACGTGCTCCAGTAAAGGATTTACAGGTAGGAAATCTTTAGGCTTTTCGTTGGAGAATGTAGTAATGTGTAATTCCCTTTCAATCAGTTGCTGGCTGATGATCTGATAGTTCGAATGATAATGATCCAGCTCACTTTTATCAATGGATTTTGACCATATTTTCTGATTCAGTTCAGCGATCAGGTCATTGGGTTTTCCTTTCTTCAGGAGTTTTCCTTTGTTTATAATCGCCATTTCTGAGCACAGATTCCGGACATCTTCCACAAGATGAGTGGAAAGAATGACAATAACTTCTTTACTGATATCATTCAGCAAAGAATTAAAGCGGTTGCGTTCTTCGGGATCAAGACCTGCAGTTGGCTCATCAACAATAATAATTTTCGGATTTCCCAATAGAGCCTGCGCAACTCCGAATCGCTGTCTCATCCCTCCGGAAAAGGAATGAACCTCTTTGTTCCTGAAATCCGAAAGATTTACTTTTTCAAGCAGGCTTATTATCTGATCTTTACGTTCGGTGCTGTTTTTAATCCCTTTTAAAATTGCAATATGTTTTAATAGATCATAAGCGGAGATTTTAGGATAGACTCCGAAATCCTGAGGCAGAAAGCCTAAGTTTTGTTTGATAAAATCAGGGCTTTCAGCAATATCGACTCCATTGAAGATTATATTTCCTGAAGTAGGTTTCTGGAGTCCTACAATGGTTTTCATTAAAGAAGATTTTCCGGCTCCGTTGGGACCTAAAAGTCCGAACATTCCGTTCCCGATTTCCAGCGAAATGTTTTGAATCGCCTGAAAGCCATTTTTATAGGTGAGGTTGAGGTTGTTGATCGATAAAGTATTCATATGTTGGGTTTGGATAATAGAAGGACAGGCAATGTTTCCATTGCTTTTTTAAATAATATGTGTAAAATTTTATACTGAAGAGCCTGATGTACCCGAAAAAGTCACAAAAGCTATTATTAAAAGGCTAAAATTTAAGTTTCAAAAAAGTTTATATAAAATGAAAATTTTCAAAATAACCGTTGATTATTTATTCATCTCTATATTCTAAAATGTCTCCCGGTTGACATTCCAGTATCTTACAGATCGCCTCCAACGTATCGAAACGGACTCCTTTAGCTTTTCCCGTTTTCAGGATGGAGAGATTAACGGGAGTAATTCCCAGTTTTTCTGCCAATTCTTTACTCTGCATTTTTCGTTTGGCAAGCATTACATCTAAGTTGACTATAATTGGCATTTTATATAATTAAATCTTGTTCGTTTTGCAAATGTAATCCCTGTTTAAAAATATTCGCAAGAAATAAACAGAAAATTCCCAGCATGAAATGAATAAAAACCAATCCCCATATTATACTTTCCACTTCCACGAAGAAGCTCGCGATCACAACTATAGGCAATGGAAAAAGGATATTATAGAGGTAAAACCTTTTCAGGTGTGTAATGTTATCCTTCGTAAATAATTTTGACTGAAAGAAAACCTTAAAAACTTTGGCTGAAAACCAAAAGAATACTCCGTATGTGATTAAGACTAATAAAAAAGAGAATAGGATATACGGATAATTATTCTCAATATTCAAAAAAGGCTTATCGGTAAAAGGATAGTTGATATGAAAGTATGCATTTTCTTTATACGGCGCTATGCTAAATCCGGTTACGAGACAAAGAATTGAATACACTGCAGTCAGCAAATAGCCGATTGCCAGTATGAAGCAAATGTAGTAAAGAATCTGTGAAATAATTTTTGTCTGATTCATGACTTGATAATTAATAGATAATGCAAATGTATAATTAATTATCGTAAAACAATAATTATTTTAAATAAAATTTTATTTCATGCGTTTTAGGATTAAGAATGGAATACGGAAAGCCTTAGTATATGGCAGTTTTTATTAATTTAGAAATATCAATTTTTGATCATGGCATATCATATTAAAATCGCAGACAGAGTTCGTGAACGGCTTTCCGAAATTCCCGATCTCGAAATTGTTGAGAAAAAAATGTTCAGCGGATTATCTTTCCTGGTGAACGGGAAAATGTGCATCAATGTGAGCCATGATAACCTGATGTGTCGTTATGATCCTGATCTGGAAGATGAAGTTGCAGAAAGAAGGGGATTTCTGCCAATGATCATGAAAGGGAAACAGCTTAAAGGATATTGTTATGTAGAACCTGAAGGTTTTCAAAAACCTGAAGATTTTGAATATTGGATAAAAATCTGTCTGGACTATAATCCACGAGCTAAAGTTTCAAAGAATTCGAAGAAAAAGTAATCCATTGAATCTCCTTAATTTCAAGCAATTCTTAATAACAAAACATTAAGAATTGGCTGGAAAATATTTAGCTGTATAATTGTTCTCTTATTTCAATTAAGATTTTTGTTGTTTTTTCCAAATCCGGGAAATCGGGAAGCGTAGAGATTGAATGATAGTATTCAATAGATTTAATAAGACTTTCTGCTTTTTCCATTACCGCTTCATACGACCGGTTTCCTGCTTTGATGTCGAGTAGTTCGTCGCGGTTCTCTACACGGATATTCAATGAACCGGTTTTAAAGATCTGTTCACACGACTGCAACAGACGAATGGTATGCATCATATTCTTGCTGTCATAATTTTGTCCGTGATTCTGATTAACGTTATAACGGTCTTCATTTCGCTCCGAAACCCACTTCCAGTATTCACGATAATCTTTGCAATAAGTCGAATAGGCATCGAGGTTACAGAAAAGATAAGCCAATACTTTTTCACCTTTCGGAACCGATGAAACGGAAACCTGATTGGCTTCTTCATGCTGGATAATTCCTTTGTAATTTAAATCTCCCGATTCGTTGTAGAAAAGAGCAAACATTCCTTTGGTATTGTCTATGCTTACCAAACCGCATTTTTCCTGAATTAAACCACCCTGTCCTTCGGACATCCCTCCGGTGGAGGGGAATTCTCGCAGCCATTTTTTCAATGGAATTGAGCCTTGATTCTGTAAAACGTAACAGAAATCGAGAATGGATTTTCTTTCTTTATCAATCGGATTCAGAATCTTTTTGTTGAGTCCTTTTGCTTTTTTGATCTGTGAGATTGCATAACCCGCGAATGTATCTTTGCATAATTTGGAAAGAAAATCTTCAGGCTTAAGCAAATCCATCAACGGATTTTTATGCTGAATACAGTCTTCCGGACTTGTCAGAATTTCTAACATATTCGGATTGTTTTTCTGTAATAATTCAACAAGCCTCCCGATTTCATAATACGTGATATCATTTGTCTCATTGGAAATTTGCGGAATATAGTTTAACCCAAAAAAGCCTTCTTTTGGTAGGTAATAGACTTCGCGGATATCGGTGTCTGAGTTTTCCGTTGCGAGCCCGAAAGATCGGCTTCCGGAGATGGTTTCGAAGAGGATGAGGTTTTTGTTTTTGATATTGTTGATTAGCATTTTATATAATTAAATTACCGTTTAGATTAAAAACATATTCTTTTTTACCCTTTTTTGCTTTTATTCTGGTATCGTTAAAATAAATTGTATCATATTTACATGGAATTATGACTTTTCCTTCAGTATCTGCGATTCCCCATAATCCGTTTTGATTTATTCTTACTCTGCCCTGGAAACAGTTGATGTGATCAATGAAATCATAAATATATTCTGTAAGAAATAAAATATCATTATCTTCTATTTTTACAAGGGCTTGTAAATTATTTTTTGTAAAAATGCAATATCCAAATTCCTTGTATCCTTTTCTTATATAAAAACTTTCTTCAATTCCATCTAATTGAACAGGAATGATAAACTCTTTAGTATAAATATTAAAAAGACCAATTTTGTTATTTTGGGTACAGATATAAAAATCATTGTTTGCCATTAGAAGAGATTCAATTTCTTCAAATTCAAATGGAAGAATTATATCTTTTGTAAAAGTCATTATTCCCCATTTGCCTTGTGTCTTTGCAAGGACGCAGTTTTGTTTGATCTGTAAATAAATGTTTTCATAATCCATCGGAAAAATTATGTTTCCTTTTTCGTCAATCACACCTTGATATTCTATACCTAAGCCATTTTGTTCAACAAATCTGCTTATATAGGAAAATCCGTTCCGGAAATTACTAGCAAATTGGTATTGAAACGGGATAATTACTTCGTTTTTTCTATTAATAAAACCGTAAAATCCATCTTGGTTTTCTGCTACAACCAACTCACTTTTAGAAAAATCAACATCTAGATATTGATATTCAAATGGAATAATAATTTCTCCTGTATCATTGCTGAGTAATCCATGTAATTCTGTTTCCTTCTTTTTGGCTATGGAAAAACCATCTTTTGCTCTTATGATTTCTACATTATATTTTCTGGCTAATTTTTTCTTTGACATGATTTCATTTTTTAATACAACTCTCCACAACAACCTCCAAAGCCTTCTCCGCATCGCAATCATACAAACCCGAACACCAAGCAGGATTCGCTTCAATCAAAGCCCAGCCTTTTTCTTTGATAATTCCAAAATCAAGAACAATTGCTTTGGGAAGGGTTTTAGCGTATTGTTTCATAAAACTATTGAAAAACTCAAATAGATCTTTGTGCTCTGTTTCAGAGAGCGGATTGGTGTCGAAAGCATTGTTTCGCCAATAAGAAGAATATGTTTTTATTTCATTGTTTAAAACAAAACATCTTACTTCAAGTTCCCATTCCACAACTTCTGAAGTGAAAACGGTACTTTCCAAATCTAAAGTTTCAAATCCTTTGATGTTCGTAACTTTATCAAAAGCTCCGGCTTTAAAACTTTTAAAATCAGAACATTTAATGAAAATATTTTCTTCGTCTACAAAATCTTTCAATTGTCCGTAAGAAATTTTACGTTTGGTAAACTCTTCCGAAATCTTTGAGAGCCAGTTGTCATCAGGTTTTGTTAAAGTTAAATTACATTGTTCTGCCACAATTTCCGCATAAATATCTTCGCCATACACTGCAATTACATCTGCACGAAATTCTTCGGGAACACTCCATTTTGCGTTGAAACGGCTCAATTCGTAAGGTGAATTGATTGATGTTTTTTTCAGGTTGTTACTGTCTTCCGTGTACATAGGAGACAGGGCAACTATATTTTTCATGTTATTAAATGTCTTTCTTTTAATTTATCAATTAAATCATAACAATATTCTTCTGAAACACTATCAAAAATGACTTCCCAAATGTCTGAAGAGTTTGTGGCGTGGACAAGATTTACCTCGTTTTTCCATATAAGATTATATTTATCCGAACACTCGTCTAAAAAATCATAATCAGACATAGATTTTGAAAATTTTTCTATATCTGGAATTTCATAGAAAACGGCAGGAAGTTTCTTGTAATATCTGTGTTTTTCAAAAAATGCTTGTTGTTCAATGAATTTTTCAAAACTTTCATAATAAAAATAGAAATCATAAGAATCACACCCACAATCCCTGATGGCAATTTCTCCATTTTCTGCAATATAAAGACTGCCATTTATAGAAAATAAAGTCTGCCCTTTCCAATGATAGGTGTTGACTCCTTTATTTTCATTTATTTGTTTAGGTGTAAAAATATGAATTACACTATTTTGAAGATTGAGCCCTGAAAATTTTTTCTGAAAACTTATAATTTTAGAATAGTCTTGAATATTATAAAATCTTAAATGCTTTTCTAAAATGTTTAAGTCTATTTCATATTCTTGATTTCTTCCTGATTTTTCAATAAACTGTAAAGCTCTTTCAGATAATTGTTTCATATTTTTACTTTGATTTATATTGCCAATATTTCCCTGAAAACGCTCTTCATCTTATTCTTATCCGCATTTCCACCTTTCAAGCTCTTCGCTTTTTCTTCATTATCCAATATCATATTTTCCAAAAATCCAAACAATTCCCAGTCATTCGGATGGTAATAAGATTCTCCTTTTGTGGCTTTTAAAGTGATTAAATTTTCTATTTTCATTCTGGTAAAATCATCCACTAAAGCCAACAATTCACTGAACAAAACTGGCGGAACACTTCCTTTTTCCAAGATCCATTTCCCGGTTAAGGCAGTTCTAAGGCAGTAGAAGTATGATTTCAGTTTTACTTCATCGCTTCTACAGGCTTCCAGATATTTTTTGCTCATGCTCAGATAATGGTAAGAAACTGCTATCGGAGAAAAGCATTGATCTGCTAAAGGTTTAAATAATTCATAGAATTTTTCATTTTTCACATATATGATGGGAGAGTAGAACCAACTTAATAAAGCTGCATTCGACTTCAATAATAAATGAAAAGTCTTTCTTAAATCCCATCCGGAACCATCCAAATCGTCTTCGGTCATAAATTCTATGGTTTCATCTTTATCCCACGGCGAAAGATACCAGTCTTTTTCGTGCCGGTATATGAAACGTATGTCGTAATCACTGTCGGGTGAAGCAAAACCCCATGCCCGGCTTCCGGATTCTACAGCCAGAAGTATTTCTACACCGCGTTTTCCCTCGACTTCTTTTATTTTTTCTAATATTTTTGGTGTCATTGTATTAATTTATTGTGCAAAGTAAAATAGCATGTACGCAATGTTTTTACGTCGTATTTTTAAGTTTGAAAGTATTCACTTTAAGGTTAAAAAATGATCTAGGAAAATGGAGCGTTAAGAAAATTGAAATTTAATCCGTTAAAAAATTCCCATTGTTCTAAGCGAAACGAATATCAAATCAAAGAATAAATATTAAACTCGTGCAAGTTTTGGGAATCTTAGGGTTAAATTTTAATTTTTAGCGGAAGTTTCCAAGTCTTGACTTTTTGTTTCTTTTGTGTTAAGATAAAAGAAAATTAGATACACGGTTAATACTCAGAATTTAGTAATTTGCATCCCATCATTTAATCTAATAAAAAAGAAAAAACTTCCATTACATCAATGTTAGCAGACGAATTACAACACAAAATCAATTTTAAGACAAAACCATTAGGCGCATTAGGATTTTTAGAGCAACTGGCTCATAAAATCGGATTGATTCAGCAGACAACATCTCCGGAATTAATCCGACCTCATATGGTTGTTTTTGCAGCTGATCACGGGATTGCAACAGCCGGAGTCAGCGCTTATCCACAGGAGGTTACTTACCAGATGGTGATGAATTTTTTAGGCGGAGGAGCGGCGATCAATGTTTTCTGCAGACAGAATGGAATTGACATAAAAATTGTAGATGCAGGGGTCAATTTTGATTTCCCGGAAGGTTTGAATTTGATCAATAAAAAAGTACGAAAATCCAGCAGAAATATACTGGAAGAACCAGCAATGACCATTGATGAATATCAACTGGCATTAGAAAACGGCAGGTCTGTTGTTGAAGAAATTGCTGAAACAGGGTGTAATATCATCGGTTTCGGGGAAATGGGAATCGGTAATACTTCAGCTTCTTCATTAATCATGAGCCAATTATTCAATATTCCGATTGCAGATTGTGTGGGAAGAGGAACCGGATTGAATGATGCTCAGCTACAAAATAAAGTTAATATTCTTTCCAAAGCAATTGCAAAATATCCTGATCTGAAAACGACTGATGAAATTGTACAAACTTTTGGCGGCTTGGAAATTGCTCAGATGATGGGCGGAATGGAAGAAGCATACCGACAGAATATGCTGATTCTGGTTGACGGATTTATTGCAACGGTTGCTGTTGCTTTGCTGGTTAAAAAGAATCCTGAAATTTTGGACAACTGTATTTTCTGCCATGTCAGTGATGAATATGCACATATCAAATTATTGGAATTATTAGGCCAAAAAGCTTTGTTGAATCTGAACCTGAGAGTAGGAGAGGGAACAGGTTGTGCATTAGCCTATCCCCTAATTCAAAGTGCAGTCAATTTCCTGAATCAAATGTCAAGTTTTGAGGATGCGAATGTTTCAAATAAAGACTAAATGAAAGCTGTAAAGAATGAACTGATTTACTTCGCAACGGCGGTGATGTTTTTTACCCGAATTCCTGTTCCGTTCAAAGTTCCGTATTCAAGCGAAATTATGAACAGATCCCAGAAATATTTTTCGTGGGTGGGGTTATTGATCGGAATCATTAATGCTGCTATTTTCTATCTTTCTTTTCAGCTTTTTAACCTTGAAATAGCCATAGTTCTAATGATGATTTCAAGTGTTTTGCTGACCGGAGCTTTTCATGAAGACGGTTTTACCGATGTCTGTGACAGTTTCGGAGGCGGTTATGGAAAAGATAAAATCATGACCATTATGAAGGACAGTCGGGTAGGAGCTTATGGAGCAATTGGAATCATTCTGTTGTTTGCCTTAAAATTTTTCAGCATTAAAGAATTGGGAAGTATTGATGTCATGGAAACTTCAGCCATCATTATTTTTGCCCATACTTCAAGCCGGTTTATTTCAGGAACAATGATTTACACGCATCAGTATGTTACGGATATTGATGTAAGCAAATCTAAACCATTGGCAAATAAACCATTGGATGGAAAATCTTTATTGATAAGTTTTCTGGCTGTGCTTATTGCTTTTTCATTGCTTCCGGATTGGCGTTTAATTCCAGCTTTTGTATTAGCATATATAGGAAAAATCTACTTGGGTTGGTATTTTAAAAAACACATCGGCGGTTATACCGGAGATTGCCTGGGAACGGTTCAGCAGGTTAGTGAAGTTTTATTGTATCTGGGAACAATTATCGTATGGAGATTCATTTAATTCGTCATACCGCGGTAGAAAATCCGGATCATTTGTGTTACGGATTCGCCGAGATGCCTTTAAGAAAAAACTTTGAAGAAGACTTTAAGGCCATTCAAATTGATAAAGATTTTGATTTAATTATTTCGAGCCCATCTCAGCGCTGTCAATTATTGGCAAAGCATTTTCATCAGCATTATGAGACGGATGAAAGAATCCGGGAAATGAATTTTGGAGATTGGGAACTGAAAAAATGGGACGAAATTCCCGAAGAAGAAATCAATCCGTGGTATGAAGATTTCGTTACTATAAAAGCCAAAAACGGAGAGAATCTGTTAGAAATGCAAAGCCGAGTTGCCGAGTTCTGGAATGAACTGATCTCGAAAGAAGACATGAACAAGATTTTGATAATCACTCATGCCGGAGTTATTCGGCTGATCCTTCAGGCTATTCTCCAGTTTCCGTTGAAAAATATGTTCAGTATTCAGATCGATTACGAAAATAAAACAGTGATTGACGTGAAAAACGGATTAGTTTCTATTAGAAATATAAATTTATAAGTATATCATATTTGGTTAATTATGTAGATTTTGTATGGGCATAAATTCTTAACCCATTAATCTGACCTAGGAAAATGGAGCGTTAAGAAAATTGAAATTTAATCCGTTAAAAAATTCCCATTGTTCGAAGCGCGACACAAATATTAAATCAAAGAATAAATATTAAACTCGCACAGGTTTTGAGAATTTTAGGGTTAAATTTTAATTTTTAGCGAAGGTTTCCAAGTCTTGAATTTTTGTTTCTTTTGATTCAAGTCAAAAGAGAATAATATTATCATACAAAACTGTCATTTCAAGAATTCACTTAAAATGACAGTAAAAAGTTATTTGAAAATTTTGATAAAGCTATCTTTTTCTAAGCTATCCAGAGAAAAATCGAAGCCTGCTTCATCTTTATTGGAAGTGATTGTTGCTCCCAGTTCTTCAACCAGTTGATTGAAAGATAATGCTTCATACCACTGCTGATATAAGGCATTTGTGGCCATAACAGAGACTTCATTATTTCCTGAAACATGAGAATGTCCGGCTCCGAAGTTTAGCAGAACGAAACATTGCTTTCCGTCTTTTGGCAATAACATCCCCAAAATTGTTTGTTTCTGAACTGAATTACATTTTGCCTCCGCAAAAAGATGATTAGGGTTCATCATATAATTGTAGACAATTGCATCTCCTTTTCCGATAACGATTTTATAACCGCAATCGCTGTTTCCGCTGAAAACGTTGTTCATCACCAATGTAGGAGCTGATAAACCTTTATTAGCATACAAATATTCTACGGCACCGTTTGGCGCTGAAGTTATATCTCCGGAATACATCAATTGCCCGTCATTTTGATTATATGCTGCATTCCAACCGATTTTTCCGGCAATGTTCAATCCTGAAAGATCGAGATCATAGGCACCCCAAGCGTTTTCCCAATAAATTCCGACCGCCAGTCTTTCTCCGTAAAATCTTGTTCCGGTCGGTATATTTCCGACAAACATTTTTTCGGAAGTTGGTAAAGCAAATTCTATATCTTTAGGAAAATAGATTTTCTTTCCGGTTAAATTATATTTTGATTTTAAATAATTTAAGATAAAATCATAATTCAATTCATTCACAGAAGTTGCAGTGGATTTTTTCGTCCACGATTTTCCATTTCGGATTCTGTATACAAAAGTATCCTGACCATACATTCTTGAATAACAAGCTGATAAAGCTTTAAATAAAGCGAACGGAGTCGCATTTTCCAGCCAATGCAAATCACTGTTTTCCAGCAAAATGTTTGTTGCGTTATTCAAAGGGTTCGAAATTAATGGCTGATGATAAACTTTGGAAAGCTTTGAAATCTTATTAATCGTTTTTGACGCTCTGTTTTTATATGCTAAAAATAAAGGTTTGAAACGGTTGAAGATTTCCGCCATTTTTTCCAGTCCGAAACTTTCAAAAAGATAAGTTGGATTGAATTTACTCTGCTTGATATCATCAATTAAATCATCATTCTTGATCAAAAGTGTTTCTTTCGTTGTTTTATAAATTACATATCGGAAAAACTCAACTGAATTCTCAGGATAAATATCGTATCGGTCAGCAATTTTTATCACTGCTTCCTTATTTCGGATGTTTTCCTTTCCTGTGAAATCATATTCCAGCTCGTTATGCAGAATGTTCAGTATATTATCGATTGTTTCTTCCTTCAGCGCAATTCCGGACTTCAAAAGGGAAAGGCATTTTTCTGTCATTTCTTCCTTTGAATAGGCTTTAATAACTTTAAAATTTAACTTTAAGCCAGGAATATCCAATACTTCATTCGGAATATATATTTCAGCCTGAAAATTGTTTCCATACGTCGAAACATAATGATTGATCTGTTCAACTAACAATTGAAATCTTGTGCTGTCTTTTATTTTCTGCCACGATTTATGAAAGGTTTTATTTAAATCGGTTCCATTCAGTTTTTCTTTGGCGTAATAAGAAATAATTTCCTTTTTTGCCCATATCGCGCTAGGCTCAATAATAAAACCATTGTCCGAAATAAATGCTTTTGCATCAGATTCTTTTGCTAATACGGCATTGAATAATTTTAATGTTTTCATTGTTGTTAATTTAAAAAATAAGTGAGGAGTAGTTCTCTTTAAGTGAATAATATAGGAACTCCTTTTACCTATAGTTTATGAAAGGCGGGGAGTATTTTTCCAAAATTATAGGAACTCCCTTTGCCTTAGAGTTTTTTTTAAGGCGGAAAGTAATGTCTAAAAATAGGAACTTTCTTTGCCTTAATTATTTTGAGGAACAGGCAGGACTCGAACCTGCGACACACAACTGGAATTCATAGGAACTTTTTTTGCCAGCAGCGAAAAGTACTCTTGTTGCTCTACCATCTGAGCTACTGTTCCTACCTTATTGTAAAAGTTTTCATGAACCTTACAGATTTTTTACGTCTGTAAGGTTGGGTTATTAATTTTAATTTTTAATTATGCTTTTCTAAACTTCTTTTTTTTCTTCCACGGCGCATTCTTCTGAACATCGCCTGCCATAATACATCCGTAAGGCATCACTTCATCCAGAACTTCGCAAAGTCCGTATTCTTCAATTTGTGCTCTTACATTTTTGGCGCTTTTATAAGCAGTCGGAAGTTCCGAAATATCAATTTCATTGGTGAAGAAACGAACGTCAAGCCCTTTTGTTTCCTCTGCAAAAATTTCTTCAGTCGTTTTATGAGCCAAAGATTTTTTATACTGACTTCTGCTGAAATTTCTTCCCGCTCCATGTGGCGCAAATCCTAGATTTCTTTCATTTGTTTTTCCCTGAACAATCAAAACAGGTTCTGCCATATTCAGCGGAATCAATCTTGGACCTGTAATATCCGGCATGAATTTATCATCCAAAGGTGTTGCGCCTTTTGCATGGTAAAATAAATCTCCATCTTTGAAAACGAAATTATGTTCGTTCCAATATCTGTTTTCTTTCTCGATCCCCAGTTTATTTAGAGTAGCATCGTGAATAGAAATATGATTTTCTTTTGTCCATGTTCTTATCAATTGAAGCGCTTCCCAATACGATTTTCCTTCTTCAGATTCATATGGAATCCAGGCATTTTCTCTTAACGTTTCAGGAGAATTTTCAATTCTGAATCTATTCGCCACCTTCATTCCTTTATCATACAACGCAGCTCCCGGAGCCCTTGAACCGTGGTGTGTTACCAGCATCGTATTTCCTGTGTTTTTTGAAATTCCGACAAATAAGAAGTGGTTTCCGTCACCCTGTGTTCCCATATGAGAACGGGCAATACTTATCAGTTTCTCATCATTCAGGAAATCGTTGGCTCTGAAAGCATCCATTAGTTCCTGAGACATCTCCATTTGCTCACCTCTTGGTCTTCCTCCATATCCGAAATGCGTCACAGAATGAGCGGCATCCAATACTTCTTTAGGGTCTGCTTTTCCAAAATCCGTTAGCATCACCGAACAGCAGATATCTGCACTATGAAATCCCGGATGAATTGCATTTTTCGCCACAACAACTCCTCCAACCGGAATCTGGCCAACCGGACCTGTCGGACACGCATCGGGCATGATCGCTCCGGCAACCAGAGTCGGAGTTTTCATAAGGACCTTCATCGTGTTGATTACTTTTTCCACGTTATCATTTTCACTTTCATGTTCCGCTCTGATGTTGATCACAAAATCTTTTGCCGTTTCATGAAGAGGAATCAGTTCAGGTTGTTTAAATTGCTCTAAATATTCCTTGATTTGATTTTCATCCAGTTTATTTTCATTGATATGTGCAATTGCTTCTTTAAACCATTTTGCAGATCTGTATCCTAATTCGATTAAGTGATTTCCATTAAATTCCATGTGTTCTCTCATTTTGTTGATGCAAAGTAAAAACTAAAGTGTGCAATGTTTTTGCGTATTAGAAAAATTTTATATTTTTATTCAAAATTATTTTACACAAGATGGAAAATTTAAATCCGGAAATATTTCAGGCATTTCAAAACAAGCTGAAAACAGGTAATAGAAGAGGTGTTCATTTAAATGCGATTCCCGGAAATTCAAGATATAAATTCGATATTGCCCGGCTTTCTGAAATTCATAAAAGCCTTCCCGAGCATTTTATCATAAACCTTTTAACGCAGAAGAACGTTAATTTTAAATTCTCCATTCACGATAAAATTACGGATGAAGTTTCTAAAACTGGGGAAAAAGACCGTATTTACCTGTTTGATGATGAAACAGAAGAAACCGAAAATAGCACAACAGAAGTTACTGTTGTTAAAGATAAAACGAGAGAAACAGCCTTAGAAAAACTTTCCACTAGTTTGGAAAACCTGATCTTTCAAAATGAAGTGATACAGTCTGAGAAAGGAATCAATTCTCTGGGGTTCGGTTTTCCGATGTTGATAAGGAAAGATATGGATGGGCAAATTTCTGCTTCACCCATTCTGATCTGGTCCGTGAATATAAAACCGGTCAATGAGCTGAATACTTGGGAAATCAGTAGAACAGAAGATGATCCGATTTATGTGAATGAAGTTCTGATCAATCACCTGCAAAATGATTCGGGAATTGTAGTGGAACAGATTTCTGAAGAAATGCTTGCTGACGGAAAAATAGATAAACCTGAACTGTTACAGATTTGCCGAACCCTGTTAGATCAGCTTAAAATTACTCAGAACCTCGATTTTATTCTTAATAATTACGAAGAAATCCCATTGATCAAAACGAAAGCTTCCTATGAAGAACAGCTTCAGAACAATGGCGATGCGATAATCATTAAATCCGGTATTTTTTCCATTTTTGAAGTTCAGAAACAAAATATCATTAATGATTATGAATCATTGAAGAGAGAATTTAAACCTCTTGAAAACGAAATAAAACCAGATTTTCAGTCTATAACCTCTGTAGAGACTGATCCTTCCCAGCAGGGAATTTTAGAATCATTAAAATCACAGACGAAAATTCTGATTCAGGGTCCTCCGGGAACAGGAAAAAGTCAGACTTTGACTGCGGTTTTGGTCAATGCCTTGGAAAATAAACAAAAAACAATTGTTGTCTGCGAAAAACAAACGGCATTAGAAGTTTTGTATCATGCACTTCATAAACTTGGATTGGGAAGATACTGTATTATGATCAAAGACAGTGTTTCCGATAGGAAGCTTGCAGTAGATGCTGTCCGAAACACAATTGATCCAGCCGACTTTAAAAAACAGGAACAGCCTTATTCCGCTCAGTCTTTAAAAGATCAGCTGACAGAGATTTTACAACATAAAACAACCATTAACACGGTTCATGAGCTCCTGAATTCAGATTTGATTTCTGGTAAAAACTGGACGGAGATTGTAGGTGATCTCTTAAAGTTTCAAGAAATCAAAGAGAATATAGATATTCGGGACATTCTGTTTTCTTTTTCAGAAGAGGAAGGGAAAGAAATTGAATATGTTTTAGAAAAAGGAAAAGAGCTTTATCAGGAATATCAGCCTTTTGAAAAATCTTCATTTATCAATTCTGACAAGCTGATCCGTGAGAATTTTCATAACAGTCTGCAGAATTTAGATGATTCTTTCCATGATTATGAAAAGAGATGGGATGAGATTCAGTCGTTGATTGTTGACTTTAAACCTAAATATGAGGAAAAGAAAAAGCAGGATTTTAGTCAGAGCTTTCAAAAATTATCATCTTTAATCAATGAAACGGAAGTGATCTCTTCTGTTCTGAATCAAAATTCAGAAGAATTTCACCCGGAAGTTACGAACGGATTTTTCTATAAGCTCATGGCATTATTTTCTTCGGAAAGGAAAAAGAAGATCAATAATCAGAAAAGATTACTGGAAATAAGCTCGGCAATTAAACAGATAAGTTTAAATGAATTTTTCCCTTCGATCGAACTATCCGATAATCTTTGGAACAATAGAAACGAAATTCTGAATTACCGTCAAAAAATACAAAACCTTCAGTCTGAATTTTCTTCTCAACTGGAACAACAGTTCAATACCATTGATTTCCTGAATATTTTCGATCCTGTGATTTCAGGAAAAGAAACGGAGATGATTTCCCAGCGAATTCAGCAGTTGGAAAAAAATATCTCTAATGATCAGTGGGTTAAAGATCTGAACTTTGGAAATACCTATCAAAACTTTGATCAATATCTGATTTCTGTTTTAGACCGATACAGAACCTACAGAAATCATCCTGAAAATCCTTTGCTAGCCGAATATAACTGGTTTTACTTTTACCAGCCTTTAAGTGTTTTTCAGAAAAAGATATTGGAGAGGCTTCATACGGTTAACAATTGGAAAGCTTCTTTCTATGCAGCCTATTTTCCGTTATTGTTAAAAAAATATTCTGATTCAAAACTTAATTTTAACGAGAAGAATTACGAGGAAATTACAAAACAGATAGTACAGTATAGATCTTCCCAGCAGAATTTTATCCAGTATTTCTGGAATGATGCTCAGCAAAATGCAGTGAAGAAGTTTGAACAAACGAATAAAGATATTACGGTTGCCAATCTTTACAATAAGAGAAGTAGCGTGAATCACAAAAGGTTGACATTAAGACAGATTGTTCAGAAAGATATTGATCTTTTTACCAGCTTTTTTCCGATTATCCTTACGACTCCGGATGCATGCAGTAATCTTTTTCAGGGGAAGAACTTTTACTTTGATCATGTGGTGTTTGATGAAGCCAGCCAGCTGAAACTGGAAGACAATCTTCCGGCCATGTTGAAAGGAAGAAATATCATTATTGCAGGAGATGAACATCAAATGCCTCCTTCCAATTATTTCAGCAAAGTTTTTGACGGAACAATTGAAGATGAGGACGAGATTGAATCTGAAAATGAGGTGATCACCTATAAAAATTCCTTATTAAATATCGAATCTTTATTGGATTTTGCTACGGAAAGTCAGTTTGAAAAAAATCATCTGGATTTCCATTACCGTTCAAAAAATCCTTATCTGATTGATTTTTCCAATCATGCGTTCTACAATTCGCGTTTGAAGCCTCTTCCTACAAAATCTGAAACATTACCAATTGAATTTTTTCAGGTAGATGGAATTTTTGACGACCATACAAACAAAGAAGAGGCGGATAAAGTGCTGGAAATTTTACAGAATATTCAACCTTTAAAAGATGGAAATTATCCGTCGGTGGGAATTGCCACCTTTAATATTTCGCAGCGAAATTATATTAAAAGAAAAATTGTTCAGGAAACCAGCCTTCCCGGAAATGAAGTCTTTAGGGAAAAAATCCAGGGATTGGAAGCAGCCGGACTGTTCATCAAAAACCTTGAAAATATTCAGGGAGATGAAAGAGATATTATCATTATATCAACTACTTATGGAAGAAAACCCAACGGGAAATTTATCCAAAGTTTCGGGCCAATCAATCATACAAAAGGGTATAAACTGCTTAATGTAATCATTACCCGTGCGAAGGAAAAAATTTATGTCTGTAACTCGATTCCTGAAGATGTTTTCTCAAATTATAAAGAAGCCCTGGAACAGGAAGGCTCAAATAACAGAAAAGCCGTGTTGTATGCGTATCTGGCGTATTGTAAGGCGGTGAGCGATAACAATGAAAATCAAAGAGTAGAAATTCTTAATACACTGGATCAGTTTGGATATGCCAGTCATTTGGAGAAGAATAATAGTTCGAATGCTTTCATTGATGTAATTTATAACCGGTTACAGAAAGACTTTCCTCATTTGAATGTGCTGAAAAATTATCATTTCGGAGGCTATGAATTTGATATTCTCATTGAAAAAGAAGATGGAAAGTCTATTATAGTCGAAGCAATGAGTAAAGAAAAATATTCCGGAAACCTTGGATATCTGGAAGATGTACATAAAGAAAAGATCGTACGGAATACAGGTTCAGAATATATAAGAATATGGAGCCAGAACTGTTGGCAAAACCTTGATGCTGAAATACAGAAAATACATAAAAAAATATCATGACAGAACAATTAAAAAATGCGCCGGAAACTATTCAATTTAAAGAAATAATCGCTCATATTGACGATCATTATAATTTTACACCGACAAAATTTACCAATGGAAATACAGTGAATGAAGAAAACCAGAACAATGGTTCGTGTAAAGTTTTCAGCTATGCAAAACTGAATAATTTATCAAAAGAAGATACCTTACATCTTTTCGGAGAATATTACAGAGAAGATGTGTTGAAAAATCCTGAAGGAACGGATCACCAGAACATCAGAAACTTTATGGAGTTTGGTTGGGACGGAATTGCTTTTGAAGGGGAGGCTTTGCAAAAGAAATAAAACTTTAAAAATTAGCTGTAGAAAAGCTCTTAAAGAAAGCTCTGATTTTATAAAATGGAATACAGACAAGAGAAATTATTTTGTAATGGAAACTTCAAGCTCATTACAGAACTGAATGAATTCAGAATGTCATTATGGGTGAACGGTTTCGGATTAAAAAATGCAATAACAGGTGAAGAAATTATTCCCTTAATTTCATATTTTAATCTTGATCACATTGAGGAGGTCGATGAAAAGGTTTTGAAAATAGAGTTTAGAATTTATCCTGATGGCTCAAAACATTATACCGTCGAAATAGATTCATTTTCTAAAAGCTTTACATATGAAGACAGATCGTATTCGACAGATTATTTTCATCAAATAATTACAGGAGAAGATTTGGAATAAATATTATCAGAAAAACTCCATTTATCTATTTTTAACTGCTCGTTAATTTAAAAACTCAGCAAAATGTCATCCAATAAAAATGCGCTCATCCGATACAAAACACTGGATAAATGCTTAAAAAATAAGTATAAAAAGTATACTCTTGAAGATCTGATCGACGAATGTTCCGAAGCATTATTCGAATTTGAAGGAAAAGAATCTTTCGTAAGCAAACGCACAGTGCAGCTGGATTTGCAGAATATGCGAAGTGAAAAGTTCGGGTATGAAGCACCAATTGAAGTTTATGAAAGAAAATATTACAGGTATAGCGATCCTGAATACAGCATTCATAATATTTCGGTGAATGAAAGTGATCTGAAGGCAATGAATAACGCGGTCCAGATTCTAAAGCAGTTCAAGGATTTCTCGATGTTTAAGGAAATGAACGGGGTGATCCAAAAACTGGAAGACTCTATTCATTCAACCAGTCAGAAATCGATTATCCACCTGGACAAAAATGAGCAGTTGAAAGGATTGGAACATATTGATACGCTGTATGATGCAATTTTAAATAAAAAAGTTTTAAAAATTACCTACAAAAGTTTTAAAGCCAGAGAATCGGATTCTTATATTGTACATCCACAATTATTAAAAGAGTTTAATAACCGTTGGTTTTTAATCTGTTTTAATAAAGACTATGCCTATAATCTGGCATTAGACAGGATGGAAAGCATTCAGATCGAGGAAAACATCGAATATATTGATAAAAACCTGGATGGAGATGAATACTTTAAAGATATTGTAGGAGTCACGGTTTCTCCCACAATGGTTCCTAGAAATGTCGTGTTTTTTGTAGATGCTGCCAATGCTCCTTATGTAAAAACAAAACCCTTTCACGCAAGCCAGGAAATTGTAAGTGAAACGACTGAAGGTACAATTTTCAAAATATGCGTTCAGCTTAACTATGAATTGGAAAGACTTTTACTGGGCTTCGGGGAATCTTTGGTGGTTCACAAACCGAGAAAATTAAGGCTGAGATTGCAGGAGAAATTCATGGCGGCTCATAAAAACTATGAAAATTTTGTTATAGATGATGAAGATTGAGTGTTTTTAAATTTATGGCTTAAAAATTGTATCTCTTAAAAAACATAAAAAATAAATAGTATGAAATCAAGAATATTTAAAGCTGTTCTCGCGGTTGTAGCACCTTTGGTAATTGAATTTATAGTAAAGAAAATTTCCGAAAAACTGGATAAAAAATCACAGGAAGCAGAGCCTAAGAAACTTCCTGCATAAAATTAGAAGTAGTTAGATTTAATATTATAGAAAAGAGACTGTTGATTTTGTAACAGTCTCTTTTTGCTTTTATATTTTATATAATTTATTGTCATTCTGACGAAGGAAAAATCTTTTAATTTTTTTAGGATTCTTCGTCAGAATGACAGTTGGAATTTGAAAAATTAAATAAAATCATATACTCCATTCTTCCAACCCAACACTTTAGAAGAATCCGCTTTCAACCAATTCTTAAGAATCGTAGCATACACTTTTCTAAAATCTTCAGAATAAATTAAATCTCCCTCATTCAAATGAGTTAAATCGGGAAGAGTATTTAAAAGTCCTTTCTTTTTTAATCCTCCACTGATGAAAAACATTTGATTGGCTGTTCCGTGATCCGTTCCGTTACTTGCATTTTGGGCAACTCGGCGACCAAATTCGGAGAAGGTCATTAATAGAATATTGTCGAAAAGTCCGTTACTTTTCATGTCGGCAACAAAAGATTTTACCGCCTCATTAATATCTCCGAATAATTTTTGCTGTCTTTCATTCTGATTGACGTGGGTATCAAAACTTCCGATTGAAAGATAATACACTCTTGTATTAATATCAGATTTTATGAGCGAAGAAACGGTTTTGAAGTCTTTTCCCAGCTGTGAATTCGGATAGGGTTGCTCTGTCTTTTTAGCTTTACTCTTTTCAAAAATATAACCGGCATTATTGATGGTTGAACCTAATGTCTGATATAAATAAGAAACCGTTTCGTCATCATGATGGTGATCATATAATGATTTAAAATATTTTTCCTGACTCGTTTGATACAGTCTTTTCGGATCTTTAAAGGCAAATGCTTTATTATTTTCACCTTTTAAAGCTAAACTTAGCATGTCATCAACTTCTAACGCCTGTGTCGGATGTTCACAACGATAACATTCTTCATCCAGAAATCTTCCCAGCCAGCCGGTTTCAAGATATTGATCACTTCTGCTTGCAGAATGCCAAATATCCATACTTCGGAAATGAGATTTGTCTGGATTGGGATAGCCTACATTATTCATCACAGAAAGCTCACCGCTGTCATATAATTCTTTAAAGTAGGAAAGTGTGGGGTTGATACCGGCTTCATCGGTTAATTGTAATGAATTTTGGATGGCAATTGTATTTCTTTCTTTGAAATAGATATCGTTTCGGGTAGGAATGATCGTATTCAGACCATCATTTCCACCTGTGAACTGAAGTACGATCAGTATTTTATCGCTTGGTTCCAGTGCTTCATCGAATGTCATTGCTTTCAGGAAATTCGGCATCAATAAAGATGCGGTAGCCAATGAACTTATTTTTAGGAATTCTCTTCTCTTGATTAACATACAACTAAGTTTTAGGTTAAAAATGATAGATTGCAGGTGAAAAACTTTATGTCGAGATCTGCAACGTGCGACCTTACATTAACTGATATTCTGGCGTCGACATTAGATTAATGACATTCATTTTTACGGTACTGTCCGAGAAATTTTTCACGGAGCTTATATCTAATGATTTATTGTTTTGAATTAAATAATCCTCAACATTCTTTCCATTAAATATCTTTTCCACACGGGCCCAGTCAATGGTAATATTCGGATTTTTAAAGCTTTTTGCTAAGGTGTTTGTATTGTTTTTCAATCCCATATCAAGGTCATCATCTTCTTTGGGACGATAATCAAGTGGTCTTAATCCTGACCAAATCTGAGGAATCTGAAGTCGCAGCATCAACGTAGAGCTGTCAATCCACGATTTTCCGTTCGGCCAGCCTGAAACATTCGGTGGATACAACAGCATTTGTCCCAGTAATTTCTGATAAACGATGAGGTTCTCCGGATTTTGAATATTCATTGGAAGTGTTCGCATCATTCCGGCCATCAGCTCAATTGGAGACTTTATTCTGTTACCGATGTTTTTTTTATCATAAAACCATGAGCTTGAAAAAATATCCGTCATTAGTTTTTTGATGTCGTAGTTAGACTGATAGAAACTTTCGCTTAGTTTATTAACAATGGTTTCATCTACATTTTCATTCACGAAAAACTTATAAATTTTAGTAGTGATAAATTTAGAAGTTGCTTTTTGTTCGAGAATGATATTTAAAACATCTGCTCCCGTAAAGTTTCCGGTTTTACCTAGAAATGTTTTTGTGCCTTCATCATGAAGCTTTTTTCTTTCCACGAAATTCCCTTCCTTGTCAAATCCCCATCCTGTAAATGCTCTTGCTCCCTCTCTGATATCTTTTTCCGTATAATTTCCTCTTCCCATCGTGAAAAGCTCCATCACTTCCCGCGCAAAGTTTTCATTAGGATGATCCTTTTTATTTTGCTGATTATTTAAAAAATTCAGCATGGCAGGAGCCTGGCTGACTTCAAATAAAAGATCTTTAAAATTTCCCAGCGCATTTTTCCGGATAATATTCAGAATTTGCCTGTTGAATTTTGGGTTTACCACTCTTGAAGCAAAATGTCCGTGCCAGAAAAATGCCATTTTTTCTCTCATTTGCTCTTTGCTGTTCACCATCTTGTCAAGAAAATTCAGGTTCAGTTCCTCGTTTTGTTCGCGGTAAACCCTTTGCATTTCCTTTTTCTTTTCGGCTGGAGCTTTATCATTCATCATATAATCACCGCCTTCAGTAATATCTGGGGTATCATAATTGATGAAAAGAAAAGTCTCTTCTGTAAACAGATTATGTATTAAGCTTTTGATATCTTTTTTGTGAAGATCTTCAAGCTGGTCTATTCCTGCTCCGAAACCTGCACGCCAGAGAAGGTGTTTGTTATTGATGAGCGATGGGAGAGTCATATCGGTATTTTGCTTTTGGATGGATTAGTTGAAAAAAAGTTAAAATAATAACGGGTTAATAATTCTTAATATTGCTTTTAAGAATTGCTACATGGATTGTCATTCTGAATGTAATATAGTGAAATGAAGAATCTATCAATAATAACGTAGATTTCTCCTTTCGTCAAAATGACAGACCTGCAAAAATTGATCTTATAAAAGTACTTCTTTTTGGGAAAATGGTTAAACAATCATTTAAATTTAGTGAAATATAATTGTTTGAAAATCATTGTTTTGTGATTTTAATTAATGTTAAAAGGACTGGATTTTCCTTGCTTGGCACGATTTTTACATCTTTCTGGTTAGTAAAATTTAAAAAATCAAGAGTTATGAAAGTGTTTAAACAAGCAATTTTATTTGCTGGAATTTTAACAGCGGGTGTATTAAGTGCGCAGGACTCAAAAATGAATAATATGATTAAAGTAGGAGCGAATGCTGGTTTAGCAGTTCCTTCTGATAATGTTTCTGCAGCGGCTGGTGTAGATGTTGCTTACCAGAATCTGATTACACCTGGATTTGGTTTAGGTATCGCAACGGGGTATACTCATTATTTTGGAAAAGATAATAACGGATATAATAATAATGATGTAGGGGTAATTCCTGTAGGAGCATTAATCAGAATTTATCCGAAACAAACAGGATTTTATTTTGGAACTGACTTAGGGTACGGATTCCTTGTTGGTGATGATAAAGTAGCTTCTAATTCTACAGTGGATAGACCAGATGGCGGATTTTATATCAAACCGGAAATCGGATACCACAACCAAAGCTGGAATTTCTTTGTGCAATATCAGAAAGTATTTGCAGGAAGTAAGGGAGATTTAGCAGGACAAGACTATAATGTGGGGAACATCGGAGTAGGATTCTCTTATAATATTCCTTTAGGAAAATAATAATATTTTATTATAAACAATTATTAACCAAACCTTTTCAGTTTTGTGAAAA
>JBCNMJ010000034.1:0-32789 GCA_039594975.1 Chryseobacterium sp.
ATTGATAAAAAAGGGCTTGACCACTCAATTGACCTACTTACACCAGAAGTATTTTATGATCCGAGACACCAGGTAATTTTTTCTACCATTTTAAAACTTTATGAAGGCAACCAGCCGGTTGACTTAATGACCATTATTCAGGATCTCAAAAAGGAGGAAAAGCTGAATCAGGCAGGAGGAGATCATTATATTATTGATCTTACGATGGGAGTAAGCTCTTCCGCCCATATTGAATATCATGTCCGTGTTATTCTCGAAAAATATATTTTAAGAAGTTTAATTAACGTTTCAGCGAACGTTATTGAATCTTCATACAGAGAGTCAACAGATGTTTTTGAACTTCTGGATAAAGCAGAACAATCTTTTTTTGAAATTACAAACGGAACCATCAAAAAAGGATTCGATACAGCCAACTCATTGGTAAAACAGGCTATCGATACCATTAAGTCACTAAAAGACAAGCAGGGTCTTTCAGGTGTTCCTTCAGGATTCCGTGATGTAGATAAAGAAACCGGAGGATGGCAAAACTCTGACCTTATTATTATTGCAGCGCGTCCCGCAATGGGAAAAACCGCATTTCTTCTTTCAATGGCAAGAAATATTGCAGTAGGACATAAAATCCCTATGGCACTGTTCTCTCTGGAGATGGCTTCAGTACAGCTTATCACCAGAATGATCGCCTCTGAAACAAGAATTTCTTCAGAAAAACTAAGAAAAGGAACTTTAGATGATGAAGAATGGCAAAGACTGTTCTCCAACGTATCTGAGCTTGAAAATGCCCCTCTGTATATTGACGAAACACCTTCCCTTTCCATCTTTGACTTCCGTGCAAAATGCCGAAGACTGGTAATGCAGCACGGGGTAAGATTGATCATGGTCGACTACCTTCAGCTGATGACAGCAGGAGGTGGCGGGAAAGGAACAGGAAACCGTGAACAGGAAATTTCCATGATTTCTCGTTCATTAAAAGCTATTGCCAAAGAATTAAATGTTCCGGTAATTGCCCTTTCACAGCTATCACGAAGTGTGGAAACCCGTCCTGGAAAAAGACCTCAACTTTCAGATTTGAGGGAATCCGGAGCGATTGAGCAGGATGCGGATATTGTATCTTTCATCTTCAGACCGGAATATTATAAAATTACAGTTTGGGATAATGATGAAGAAGGACAAGAAACCTCAACAGAAAACCAAGCAGAGCTTATCATTGCGAAGCACAGAAACGGGGCAACTGCAGATGTGAGACTTTCTTTCCTGAAGCATTTTGCTAAATTCGGAGACATTGAAGCTGCTTTTGATGGCGGAGGCGGAGGATATCCTTCTGGTTTTGGACAGAATGAACCAAGCGGTTTTGATAAAATTAAAACAACTATTCAACCAGGTGCTGCGTTTGATCTGCCGAATAATTCTCAGGTTTCAGGATCTTCTATGAATGATTTTGATGACGATGACGATTTTCCTTTTTAAGATATAGATTATAAGATTTGAGAATCGAAATATATACCGACGGAGCTTGTAGCGGAAATCCCGGAAAAGGAGGATATGGAATTCTTATGCGTGTTCCGGAAAAAAAATATCAGAAAACATTCTCTAAAGGCTTTAGAAAAACAACCAATAACAGAATGGAACTTTTGGCTGTTATTACCGCTCTCGAAAAATTAAAATCTCCTGAAAACGATATTCACATATATACCGATAGCAAATATGTAGCCGATGCAGTGAACCAAAACTGGATATCGGGATGGATAAAAAGAGGTTGGAAAAACGTAAAAAATCCGGATCTGTGGAAGAAATTTGTTGAGCTCTACAACCTTCACCAGCCCAAAATGCATTGGATAAAAGGTCATGCAGGTCATTTTGAAAATGAGCTATGTGACAAACTCGCCGTGGCCGCTGCCAACTCAAATTCCCTTGAAATCGATACTTACTTTGAAAATCTTGACAATAACAGTCTTTTTTAGTTTTTATTTAAAATAATTACAAATAAAAATGAGTTCATTTTTCCTTCCCATTTTTATGATTTATTGATAAATAAATAGCATTTAGGAGAAGATTAACAGAAAATATACATTATATCAGCAAGATTTAATATATTTACACGTTTAACTAAATCTCCTCTTAAATGAATAAAATTTTATTATCTTATTTAACGATAATCTTATTTTGTATTTCCGGAAACCTCCTCTCTCAGACCTATCAGCTAGCAGGAAATCCGGTAAATACTACTGGTTGGACACTCGTCTCTCCCGCCGTTGTAAATACTGATTTTGTACAACTGACTCCCGACACTAATAACCAATCCGGTTCTATCCGCCTAAATGATCCCATCAACTTAAAATATTGTGACAAATGGAGGGTAGAATTTGACTTCAGAATGGATTCTAACCAAACCTATAATGGGGATGGTATTGCATTTTGGTATCTGGCAAACCCACCTATAGCAAGTGTATTAGGTTCCGGAATCGGGGTTTCACAAAATGCGGTAGGTTTCATTGTTGGTTTTGACACATTTAACAACTCTACCGGAAGTTCGGGCATGAGCAAAGTCCATGTCGCCTATGGATTGGTGCAAAATACTACCGATACCAATAACGTAGAATTTTTTAACACTCCAGGAAGTTCCTTTCATTCGGCAGACCTTAACGCAACCCAGCCGTTCCAGGGAACAACGTATAAGCATGTGGAAGTTAGCAGTCAGGTAGACCCTGCAAATCCCGCAAACTGGATTGTAAAGATAATGCTTGACGGAACAGTAATCTGTAATCAATCTTTTGCACCTTCTGGTGCAGCAGCAGCGATGACTGTAGGATATTTTGGATTTTCAGCTTCAACAGGAGGCGCCAGATCCCGACATTCCATTAAAAACGTAAAAGTTTATATGGATAAAGTTGCCCTAAACAAAACAACAGTTACAGATACATTTTGTCCCAATCCAAGTACTGGTTTCGCAACGGTAAATCTTACCTCTTACAATAGCCAGTTTGTAACAACGCCTAGTAATTATACATTTACTTATATTGCAAACGGAACCACTGTTACCAACCCGACTAACTTTCAGTTCAACACCAATACCACTGTAAATGTAATCGTAAAAGATAATTCTGCAATTCTCTGTGATAATCCGGATGGAAAAATACAGCTTACCCTATCTCCATTTACGGCCAATAATGTCACCATAAGCGAATGTAACAACAATAATGCAACGACAGCTACATTCAACCTAAATAACGCACCTGTAACAGGTGTACCCGGTGTTGTGAAAAAATATTACCGGACATTGGCTGACTTAACTGCCGGTATCAATGAAATCACCAATCCAAACGCTTATGTTTCTGCGCCTGGTAAAGTATATGTAAAAGTCACTACTCCGCAGGGTTGTACAGGAAATGCTGAAATCACATTAAGTTTCCTTCCTTTACCTGTTTCTAATGACGCATCAATACAGTCTTGTTTCATTGAAGATAATCCTACTGCGGCTTTATTTAATTTAGATACTGCCAATGTATCAACAGAAGCAGGAATAACAAAAAAATATTATATTACTTCAGCTGATGCTTTAGCTGATACGAATCCAATTCCAAATCCAACAAACTACATCTCTTCAAACGGAGAAGTGTATGTAAGGATAAAAGGTGCAAATTCTTGCTATATTATTAAAAAAATAAGATTAATTGTCTTAGCTCCTGTAACATCTTCCGTCCTGAAAGACAAAACAATATGCATTGATGATAAAACAACATTAGATGCAGGCCCAGGCTTTGCAACCTACGAATGGAGCACTGGAGAAACAACACAGTCTATCCAGAACGTACCTGTAGGAATCTATTGGGTAAAACTGAAAACAGGAAATTGTATCACAAAACAAGTAGTAAGAGTAATTGCTGCTGCAGATCCTGTAATCACAAGTTTAGATATTACCAATAATACAATCACCGTAAATGTATCCGGAGGGCGTGCCCCATATCAGTATTCTTTGGATGGTATCAAATGGCAGGATTCCAATGTATTTACAGGGCTTCCAAGAGGAGAAAACAAAGTATTTGTAAAGGATTTTTACAATTGTGAGCCAACTCAGATACAGGTAACTGTTCCTAATCTAATTAATGCTATTACTCCAAATGGAGATAATATCAATGATTTTATAGATTACAGCGCCTTAGCGTACAAGAAAAATTTAAACTTTGTAGTGTATGACAGATATGGTAACAAAAAATTTGAAGCGGATAAAACAAGAAACTACAAATGGGATGGAACTTCAGGCGGTAAAAAGATAACCACAGGAACTTACTGGTACACCATATCTTGGAATGAAAATGACAAAAATAATACTCAAACAAAGTATAGCGGATGGGTATTGGTAAAAAACAGAGAATAAAGAATTAGGATTTTTGGGGGCGCTTATATGCAGGCGCCTCCCTTTATTCTCAAAACAATTTAATTTCCCCCAACAATATATAGTATTTACAAAATGAAAAAAATTCTACTTTTAGGCTTTTTAGCCTTTCTTTTAATAATTCCGTTAAAAATATCTGCACAAACTTACCAGCTTTCAGGAAACCCTGTTAATACAACAGGCTGGACAATGGTAGGTCCAACTACGGTAAATACAGATTTCATCCAGCTCACTCCCGACCTTAATGATCAATCAGGATCCATAAGGCTGAACGACCCTATCAATTTAAAATACTGTGATAAGTGGAGAGTAGAGTTTGATTTCAGAATGGACTCACCTCAAAGTTACAACGGAGACGGTATTGCATTTTGGTATCTAGCGAATCCACCTGTTGCAAGTATATTAGGTTCAGGGCTTGGAGTTTCACAAAATGCCGTTGGTTTCATCGTTGGTTTTGACACCTACAATAATACAACCACAGCTCAGATGAGTAAGGTACACGTAGCATACGGACAGGTTGCCAATACAACAGACAGCAACAATGTTGAATACTTCAATACACCGGGAAGCTCATTTCACTCTCCGGATCTCAACCCTACCCAAAATTTTAGAGGAAGTACCTATAAACATGTTGAAGTAACCGGTCAGGTAGATCCTGCTGCTCCCGCCAACTGGATTGTAAAAGTAACACTTGACGGAACTGTGATCTGTAATCAATCTTTTGCTCCGGCAGGTACTGCAGCTGCAATGACAGTCGGTTATTTCGGGTTTTCAGCTTCTACAGGAGGTGCAAGAGAAAGACATTCTATTAAAAATGTAAAAGTATATGTGGATAAAATCCCATTGTTGGCAACTACCATTACAAAAACTATTTGTCCGGATTCTACAGGAACGTCTACTATTGATTTAACCACTCTGAATTCTCAGTTTACAGCAACTCCGGCTAACTACAATTTCACATATTATGTTACGGGAAGCGGAACTCCTATTGCAAATCCTACCCATTTCCAGTATAGTGCCACTACTAATATTTCTGTAGTGATAAAGGACCCTACATCTGTATTATGTGACAACAATGATGCTAAAGTCGTCTTAAACGTTGCACCTACAGTAAGTGTTACCAATGCTACCCTAAGATCTTGCTTCCGACCGGAAAATATTGCCACAGGACTCTTCAACCTAACAACAGCACCAATAACCACCACTTCAGGGGTCACTAAAAAATATTATCCTTCATTAACCGATGCACAAAACGGAACAAATGAAATTCTGAATCCTGATCAGTATATTGCCCCGAATGGCGTAGTATATGTAACAGTAACCAACATCTATGAATGTTATGAAATCGCAAAAATTACGCTGGAAGTATTCCCTCCTACTCACTCAAGTGTTTTGAAGGATAAAATTATTTGCTTTGAAGATAAAACAACATTGGATGCAGGACCTAACTTTGACGGATACAAATGGAGCACCGGAGCGACAACACAATCAATATCTGATGTTACAGTAGGTACATACTGGGTACAATTAAAAACAGGAGAATGCTGGACTACACAAACCGTAAAAGTCTATCCTTCCGAACAACCTGTAGTTTCAAGCATTGATATCGCTACCAATACTGTTACAGTGTATGTAACCGGAGGAACTGCTCCATATAAATACTCTATGGATAACATCAGCTGGCAGGACTCAAACGTTTTCACAAATATCACGAGAGGTGATCATACCGTATATGTAAAAGATGCCTATGATTGTGAACCTGTAGTAATTAATATTGTTGTTCCTAATCTACTCAACGTTATTACACCAAATGGAGACGGAGTAAATGATGTGATCGATTATTCCGCATTGGCAAATAAGCAAAACTTAGTGTTTAGTGTGTTTGACAGATATGGAACAAAAATCCATCAGGGAGATAAATCCAATAACTACAAATGGAACGGAACTACTGTCGGAAGAAGAGTTCCTACAGGAAGCTACTGGTATTCTGTAACATGGAATGAAAATGACAAAAAAAGTACGCCTATTAAATATTCCGGATGGATATTGGTGAAAAATAGAGAGTAATAAACATTACCATAAATTTTAATAAGGATTACTTCAAATTGAAGTAATCCTTATTTTTTTGTATTAAAACTCTTTTTCTCACCTTCAATTATTAAATTTGTAAGATGAATTATTTAGAGGCTTTAAGCAGAAGATATTCTGTGAAAAAATTTAATTCCGAAATTATACCCCAGGAAACATTACACAATATTCTTGAGTCAGGAAAATTATCGGCAAGCTCTCTTGGTCTTCAGCCTTACGAAATCCTTGTAGTGGAAAGTAACGAAATGAAGCAAAAATTAATTCCGGCATTTTATAATCCATCCCAGATTTCCACATGCTCTCATTTAATTGTTATTATTTCCAAAAAAATGGTGGATGACAATTATATCAACGGATATTTCCGACACATATCCAAAGTAAGAGAAACACCATTGGAAAAACTGGACCTTTTTAAAAACAGCATTAACCAACATATTAACCAAAAAACGCAAGATGAAATTTTCAATTGGGCAGAAAAACAGTCTTATATCGTACTGGCAAACTTAATGTATGCAGCAGCAATCGAAAATATAGATACTTGTCCTATGGAAGGTTTTCGCCAGGAGCTCATCGAAGAAATTTTAGAGATCAACCCTGAAACCGAAAAAGTAACCGTCACCCTCGCTTTAGGCTACCGTTCGGAAGAAGATCATTTCCAGCACATGAAAAAAGTAAGAAAACCAAACGAAAAATTGTTTAAATTTATTTAATTATTTGGACAATTGTCTTAAACTAAGGATATGATAAAAGCGGATGTATTAGTAATCGGTTCCGGAATCTCGGGACTTTCTTATGCCATAAAGGTTTCTGAGCAGTTTCCTGACACCAAAATAATCATCGTAACAAAATCTGACGAAGATGAAAGCAACACCAAATATGCACAGGGAGGTCTTGCTGTAGTTACAGACTTCCAAAAAGACAACTTTGAAAAGCATATTGAAGACACCATGCGTGCCGGAGATGGCGAAAACAAACGCGATGTGGTAGAAATGGTAGTTACGGAGGCCCCGAAAAGATTCACTGAAATTGTAGAATGGGGAGCAAATTTCGATATGAAAAACGGAAAATTTGCTTTGGGAAGAGAAGGAGGACATACAGAAAACCGAATCGTACATCATAAAGATATCACTGGTTTTGAGATTGAAAGAGCCCTTCTGGAAACCGCCAATAAAAGTGAAAATATAGAAATCCTTGATCATCACTACGTCATTGATATTATCACTCAGCACCATGTTCCCGGAAAAGAGCTCAATGAGGGCGACATTCATTGTTACGGAGCTTACATCTTAGATGAGAAATCTAAAAAAATTAAAAAAATAACTTCAAAAATAACTTTGGTTGCTACCGGAGGAGCTGGTCATGTTTATAAAAATACAACCAATCCTACCATTGCAACAGGAGACGGAATTGCTTTTGTAGCGAGAGCTAAAGGAAAAGTGTCCAATATGCAGTACTATCAGTTTCACCCGACTGCCTTATACAGCAAAATAGACGGAATGCTGTTTCTAATTTCTGAAGCCGTACGTGGCGACGGAGCAAAACTGAGAACAAAAAGAGGTGAAAAATTCATGCACAAATATGATGAGCGTGAAGAACTCGCTTCAAGAGATATTGTTGCCAGAGCTATTGATGCTGAAATGAAAATCACCGGAGATGAATATGTAGGATTGGACTGCAAGGAAATGGACCATGAAAAATTCTTAGAACATTTTCCGAATATTTATAAAAAATGTAAAGACGAAGGAATCGATCCCTTCACTCAATTAATTCCTGTTGTTCCGGCTTGTCATTACTTAATGGGGGGAATTGAGGTAGACAGAGACGGTCAATCTTCTATCCGAAATCTTTTTGCGGTAGGAGAATGTACTAATTCCGGACTGCACGGAGCCAACAGATTGGCTTCAAACTCTTTACTAGAAGGCTTGGTTTTCGGACACAGCGCTGCTATGAAAACCGTTGAGCTATTGCATGAAAACAATTTTAACTTTGATGATCTAAAAGCTGTTCCGGAATGGAATGAAGAAGGCATGAAAATCATGGATGAGATGGTTATTATTTCTTACTTGAGAAAACAGCTGCAGGAGATGATGAGTGACCTAGTCGGTATTGTAAGAAGCAACCGCCGTCTGAATATGGCACTGCAAAAACATCAGGAAATAGCCGCTGCAGTAGATGAGATCTACCACTACTCTATTCTTTCACCTCAACTATCTGAACTTAGAAATTTAACCACTGTTGCTCACCTTATCATTACCCAATCTATGGAAATGAAGGAAAACAAGGGCGCATTTTACAATAAAGATTTGGCTTAAAGAAATTATAAAGCGTAGGTCATGGAAATATTCAGCATGAGAATTTTGACAATTGTTAAGTTCTTATACCTTTTAAGAATATCAGTGGTTATAGCTATTTCCTTAATAATTTTATTTCTTTTTTTCGGTATTGAAAACAGAAATCATTGGGGTGAAATTTTGGGTGGAGTAATTATTTTTGCAGCTATTTTTTTTGAGAAATATTTATTTAATTACTTTAAGAAAACTATTATTTCCACGGCAAAGCATCCGCTTCCTTTAAATATATTATGTAATATAATTCAATTAGGAAAACCCTATTATTTTGGGAAAAATAAATTTGATATTGATGAGATCATCAATGACAACAAGCTTCCTTTAACTTTTTATTATATAAATAACAAGCAATATCCTATCCTGCAATTTGATAGAGAAAAAATTATTTTTCATTACCAGGAATACAGTTGGGAAAATTTAAACTGGAAGTACAAAATAGCCAATATATCCGGAAGACCTAAAGATAATGTCCCAATAATTGAATTTGAAGATACCACCTCAGATGACACTAGAATAAAAAACAAAATAGACTTTGAAAAAATAAAAGCTGAAGAAAATGAAGTAATTTTACTTTTTATAATACACGATCTATTATTTGGTACAAAAGCATCATACTATTATTAAAATACCCCTATGAAAAGACCAGCATACGTTACAGATAAAGTTTTAAAACAATTCATCAAAAATGCATTGGAAGAAGACATTCAGGATGGCGACCATTCTACCCTTTCTACCATTCCAAAAGATCTGGAGCAGAGCGCAAAACTTTTGGTAAAACAAGATTGTATTTTGGCAGGCGTGGAATTGGCTGAAATTATTTTTAAAACGTTCGATAAAAATTTAAAGGTTGAAACTTTTGTTAAAGACGGCGATGCCGTAAAAGTAGGTGAAGTAGCTTTTATCGTAACAGGAAGTGCCCGATCTATTCTTTCCACCGAAAGACTCGTTTTGAACTGTATGCAAAGAATGAGTGGAATTGCAACACTTACTCACGACTGGGATTCCAGATTGGTCGGAACTAAAACCAAGCTTTTAGATACCAGAAAAACGACTCCCAACTTCAGGGTCTGCGAAAAATGGGCAGTTGCTATCGGTGGAGGAACCAATCACCGGTATGGACTCTATGATATGATCATGTTGAAAGATAACCACATTGATTATAATGGCAGTATTACGAATGCCGTAAAAATGGCTAAAGATTATATCAAAAAAAATAAAAAGAAGCTGAAAATAGAAGTTGAAACCAGAAATCTTGCGGAAGTTCAGGAAGCAATCAATGCAAAAGTTGACAGAATCATGCTTGACAATATGGATATAGCAACTATGAAACAGGCCGTAGAACTCATTAATGGCTCTTGCGAATCTGAAGCTTCAGGCGGAATCACCCGTGACCAGCTTAAAGAAATCGCTTCTACAGGAGTAACTTATATTTCAGCCGGGGCCCTTACTCACTCTGCAGACAATATGGATTTGAGCCTCAAAGCCGTGAAATAGCATTGAATTTTTAACAAAAATCAAGTCAGTTTGTTACTGATTAAACAATATGATTTTTTTCATACTATGCATAGCATAAAACACAAATGCCTGAAAATCAATCAAATAATAATTATTAAGATTGAATAAAAATTAATAGTTAGTTAATAATAGTTAAAAAAAAAATACCGATTTTTGCATAAAATTTAAATCTAACTATTACTAACGATTATGAAATTAATCAACAAATCGATGCTAACTGCGATAATTACATTATCTACAGCTAGTGTCTATTATGCTCAACAAACGAAAGACACAGTTGATACAAGGTCTAAGGACATTGAACAAGTTGTACTAACTGGTGTTGCTGACATCGCAAAAGAAAGAAAAACACCGGTAGCAGTTTCTACAATCAAAGAAGCACAAATCGTGCAAAGATTGGGTAACCAGGAATTTCCTGAGATCTTATCAACAACTCCTTCTATCTACGCTACAAAAGGTGGTGGTGGTTTTGGAGACGGACGTATGAACGTGAGAGGTTTTGATACTTCTAATACCGCAGTAATGATTAACGGAGTTCCTGTTAATGACATGGAAGGAGGTACTGTATATTGGTCTAACTGGGCTGGACTTTCTGATGTAACATCTGCAATGCAGATACAAAGAGGTTTAGGAGCTTCAAAATTAGCAATTGCTTCTGTTGGAGGTACAGTTAACATTATTACAAGAGCTGCAGATAAAAAGAGAGAAGGGAATGTAACTTTAGGTGTTGGTAATGACGGTTATCTTAAAACTTTATTTTCTTATAATACAGGAAAATCTGCAAAAGGATGGTCTACTTCATTCTTAATGAGTAGAACTGCTGGAGCAATGTATATTGACGGTTCAGATTTTGAAGCGTACAACTATTATTTTGCTTTAGGTTTCCAGCCAAACAAAAAACATGACTTCCAGTTTACTTTTACAGGAGCACCACAATGGCACAACCAAACTTTTAATAATACGATCGCAACCGATTTAGATATGGGCGATGGTAGATTAGACGGTGTTTTGTCTGATAAACCAAATAGAAAATACAACTCCAACTGGGGATATTTAAATGGGCGACAATATTCACAATCAGTAAACTACTACAGTAAGCCAGTAGCATCAATCAACTGGGATTGGAATATTTCTGAAAAATCAAAATTATCTACTGTAGGATATGCTTCTTGGGGAAGAGGAGGTGGAACCGGAATTTTAGGTTCTATTAATGGAAAAGGTATTAATGCCTTACCAAAAACAGCAGACGGTTTGATTCGTTTTGACGATATTTATGCATGGAATACCGGACAAACGGTCGCAGATTTTGGAGCAAATAATAAAACTCCTTTTGTTGGAACAAGTTCAAATGGTATTACCAGAAGAGCCAGTGTAAATTCACATGACTGGTACGGAATTCTATCTAATTTCCAACATAAAGTTAATGATAACTGGAACTTCTCTGTAGGGATAGATGCGAGATATTACTATGGTTATCACCCAGGTCTTGTTACTGACTTTTTAGGAAACAAAGAATACCGCGAGGCTGGAAACTACAATCAATCCCCGTATTATACCGTTACACAATCATATGATGCAGCACCTTCTGCAAACCCATTTGCTGTAGCTGTAAAAGACAAATCACAGATTGTATATAGAAATTATGATGGTAAAGTTCTTTGGGGCGGTGTTTTCGGACAGTTAGAATATACGAATGATAAAATTTCAGCTTTCATACAGGGTTCTGCATCTGAGCAGAGCAACCAAAGAATTGATAAGTGGGTTTGGGATGGAACATCCGCTGTTCCTACCGGTATATCTACTACACAGCAAGGACAAGTGGTAAACCAAACAACAGATCAAAAATTCAGATTTGGATACAATGCAAAAGCTGGTGTGAACTATAACATCAACGAACAGCATAATGTTTTCGTAAATCTTGGTATTTACTCTAAACAACCGAACCAAAATGCAATTTTCCCTTACAGTTTACCAACAAAAACATTCGGTTCTTTATATCAACAAATCGAAAATAAAGATTTAAGAAACGAAAAAATATCTTCTGCTGAAATCGGTTATGGATTCAAAAGTGGAAAATTCAGAGCAAATCTGAATGGATATTATACAGATTGGAAAGATAGATTTGTTCGTGTTCTTGGTATTACCTACAATAATCCTGATGGAAGTACTGCTACAAATGGTACTGCAAGTTTAACAGGAGTAAGAGAAGTTCATATGGGAGTTGAATTAGAAACATTCTATAAACCTTTAAGCTGGTTGGAATTCAACGGAATGCTTTCTTTAGGAAACTGGAAATACAAAAACAATCCAACAGGAAGAGTTGCTGACGTAAACGGTGATCCAGTTACTACAAATGGAAAAGACGAAGTTACATTAGCTTTAGATGGGTTGAAAGTTGGGGACGCTGCACAAACAACAGCTGCGTTAGGAGCTACAGTGAAGCCTGTTAAAAACCTTGATATTTTCGGAACATGGAGATATTATGATAACTTATACGGAACATTCAGCATCAATAATAGCTATATCATTAATGATGGAGTTGTACCAGCTGCAAGAGCAGAAAAAGGATCTTTAAAAGCACCTTCTTATAATCTGACAGATATTGGAGCTTCTTATACATTTAATTTGAAGAATGGTAGCAGACTAATTGTTACTGCGAATGTATATAACCTGTTCGACACAACTTACATTTCAGATTTGAGATCATCAGTTAAGAAAACATTCTCGGATTTCAAAACAAAGACAAATACTGATGCGCAGGCACAAGCTGCATTAGATGCTTACAATGCAAACCCTAAGAATTTCTACAAAGGTCTAGATGTTAGCAACAATGTTTATTTCGGTTTTGGAAGAACTTGGGCGGCATCATTATCTTATAGATTCTAATAAATATTTTAACGATCAGATTAAAATACTAAATCCCGGCTTATCGCTGGGATTTTTGTTATATTTGTATTCGGAAAAAACAGAAAAAACAAAATATGGATTTTTACAAGATTTTGCTTAATGCCCATAAAGGGTTTGGGTACTTAGAATTGCTTTTGGTAGCATTATTCGTTATTGCACTTTTAGCGACTATGTTCGGATTCAGTGGAAAAGTGAACAAGTTTTTAAAGAAAACTACTCTTTTCACTATGATTTTCTTCCACATCCAATTTTTAGCCGGGCTAATTTTATTATTAGTTTCTCCAGGTGTGAAAGCTGCTTTATCTGCTGGAACACTAATGAGCGATTCTTACTCAAGATTCCAGTATGTAGAACATCCATTTTCAATGTTGATCGCTGCTGTTTTAATGACGATCGTCAATAAAAAAGTAAAATCTAATGATACAATTTCTTTAGGAGTTGTGATCATGGGACTGATCGCGGTTGGCTTATTTGCATTCGCGTTCCCTTGGGCAAGAGTCTTCGGGGCATAAATATATTAACTTAAATAATTTTTAATCATTAAAATGAAAGTAGCTGTAGTAGGTTCAACAGGAATGGTTGGACAAGTTATGCTGAAAGTTCTTGAGGAAAGGAACTTCCCTATCACCGAATTAATTCCGGTAGCATCGGAAAGATCTATTGGTAAAAAGGTGAAGTATAAACAGGGAGAATTTACGATTGTAAGCATGAAAGACGCTATAGCTGCCAAACCGGATATTGCAATCTTCTCTGCAGGTGGTGGTACTTCTCTGGAATTCGCACCTCTTTTCGCTGAAGTAGGAACAACCGTTATCGATAATTCTTCAGCCTGGAGAATGGATCCTGATAAAAAATTGGTCGTTCCTGAGATCAATGCAGATGTATTGACAAAAGAAGATAAAATTATTGCAAATCCGAACTGTTCAACTATTCAATTGGTCATGGTTTTAGGACCTTTGAATAAAAAATATGATTTAAAAAGAGTGATCGTATCCACTTACCAATCCGTTACAGGAACTGGTAAAGCAGCTGTTGACCAATTAAACGGGGAAATCAGCGGAGACGATTCTATTGCAAAAGTATATCCTTATCAGATCTTCAAAAATGCATTGCCACATTGCGATGTTTTTGCAGATGATGATTACACGAAAGAAGAAATTAAATTAATGAAAGAACCTAAGAAAATCTTAGGTGATGACACCTTTAATTTAACAGCGACTGCGGTAAGAGTTCCTGTACAGGGAGGACACTCAGAAAGTGTAAACATCGAATTTGAAAATGAATTTGACCTTGATGAAGTAAGAAAAATCCTATCCGAAACTCCCGGAGTTGTGGTAGTGGATAACGTAAAGAATAACGAATACCCGATGCCTCTTTACTCGGAAGGAAAAGACGAAGTTTTCGTCGGAAGGATAAGACGGGATCTTTCGCAGCCAAAGACCCTGAATCTCTGGATTGTGGCAGACAACCTGCGAAAAGGAGCCGCTACCAACGCAGTACAAATCGCAGAATACCTTGTAGCAAACAACTTAGTATAAACTAACAAAATAAAAAAGAGTCTCAGAATTGAGATTCTTTTTTTTATCAAACCTATGAACGTTCAAAAAACTACAAATACAGATAAAATAGGATTTCAGAAGCTCATTGCAGCTTTTGGCATTATTCTTTTCATTGGAAAAATTATTGCCTGGAAACTGACTAAATCGGATGCTGTTTTTTCAGACGCTATGGAAAGCATTGTCAATATCATCAGTGCTTTTATGGGACTCTATTCTTTATATCTTGCCGCCAAACCCAAAGACGAAGACCATCCTTACGGCCACGGAAAAGTAGAATTTGTCACCTCCGGAATTGAAGGAGCTCTTATAGCCATTGCCGGAGTAATTATCATCTACGAGGGAATCAACAGTTTAATTGTTGGAAAAGTTTTAAATAAATTAGATTGGGGAATATTCATTATTGCTGCAACCGCAATTATCAATTATCTATTAGGATATATTTCCATTAAAAAAGGAAAAAGGGAAAATTCACTGGTGCTTATATCATCCGGAAAGCATTTACAATCTGATACCATCACCACTCTTGGAGTTGTAGTCAGTTTAATCGTGGTTTACTTCACAAAAATCTACTGGATAGATTCTGTTGTTGCCCTTATTTTTGGAGCTTATATCATTGTTGTAGGCTACAAAATTGTCCGTAAATCTTTAAGCGGAATCATGGACGAGCAAGACCCTGATTTACTCAATCAGATCATTTCCGTACTTGAAGAAAACAGAAGAACAGAATGGATCGACGTTCACAATATGAAAATCCAACAGTTTGGCTCTTCTCTTCATATTGATGCCCATATAACCCTTCCCTGGTATTATAGCCTTCGTGAAGCACACAGTGAAATGGAAAAAGTGATCATTCTTTTAGCCCAAAACACCAAGCGAAGCGTAGAATTTAATTTTCATATGGACGATTGCAAACCCATCTCCTGCCCTATTTGTCAGATCAAAGATTGTCCGGTCCGCGAAAGAGATTTCATAAAAAGAGTGGAATGGACTCCGGAGAATGTGACCAGTATCGAAAAACATACAGCTGGATAATCAGTTTTTCATCACCATTTGTTTTCTATAATAAAATAACGGAACAATCAACAGCAGGACCAAGGGCTGAATCACAAACCTTCTTATATAAAAGGAAAAGAGATATCCTATTTCAAATTGTGTATAAATGCAATATAAATAAATAGGAAAAGTGATTGCAAAAACAATAGCAATTAACACAGCCCCTTGAATTGTCCATTCTTTATTTTTAAATAAACACTGAATAATTAAACAGGAAAATAAAAGATTTAAAATAAATCGGAAAATATGCCCCAAGATTAACCTCCCCCATTCAAAAGAAGGGAACTCTATATTTTTAACAGCTTCATGAAAATAAGTAAGAAAAGGGTCATAGAATAATTTGTCTTCAAGCATTCTCACACTTATAAGACCAAAAATTCCGATTATGACTAAAAACCAGCTAAGAATTTTCATTTTTTAGAGCAAAACATTTAATCCATACCAGCCAAAGTACAACGACAGTACCATATATGACTGCAGGAAATACATAATCGTGAAACATCTTACTATAATCTGGATGGTCCGATACCACAATATTTAATCCCGTAATCCTCAAAACGTTCATTATATAAAGGATAAGTAATCCTGCAATTACAAAAACGAAAGTCTTAATTCCTTTATAGAACGCAAAAATAAAAGAAACAAAAAGAATCATCACCGAAATAGCATTACAGCCTTCAACCATTCTCGTCACATAGTTTCCTTTTACGTAAAACCAAACCTGCTCCCCTTTTACATCATCATATAACATCGTAGGATAGCCCAATACATTCTGAATAAGCCTCACCTGTTCTGCAACCATTCGCGAAAAAGGATCAAGACCGGCCTCTTTAAAGCTATTCAGATAAAACTGATAGCCGAATAACAACACCAGATAAATGATGATGAAACGTAATAAAATGCTTAATACTGGCCTGAAATCCTTTAGCATACTGCAAAGATAAAAATTAGGCTGTAATTTAGTATATTTGTTTCATATTATGATTTCTGAAAAAGCAAAACGATTTTTTGAAAATTATCTTGGTAAAAAATCTTCTGAATTCGTCTCCTTGGCTCAAAGCGGTTCTTCAAGGATAAATTTCTGGGCTCAATCCGACAACCAAAAATACATCATCACTTACAACGAAAATATTCAGGAGAATGAAAGCTTTTTTTATTATTCTGAAATTTTCTCAGCCTTACACCTGAATACTCCTGATATTTTAAGCATTTCTGAAGATAGGAAAATATACATTCAGGAATTTTTAGGACAAAATACACTTTCTGAAGTTATAGCTGAAGAAGGTTTATCTGAACATGTAAAATCTCTGGTACGACAGACTTTAGAGAAGCTTTATCGATTACAAATTTTAACTCAAGATAAAATAGATTACAGCAAAACATTTGAATATGAACAATATGATGAGCTACCTGTAATTCATGATTTGTATTACTTTAAAAATTTTGTTGCCGATGTTCTTGAGCTGGAATACCATAAATCTACCCTTTTAAAAGAATTCAAGAAAATTGCCTCACTCATCGAAAGTCTGGAGCCTAAAGGAATTATGATAAGAGATTTTCAGGCAAGAAATATTATGGTGAATGAAAACAATAAGATTTCATTTATCGACTATCAGTCGGCGATGAAAGGCCCTTTGATGTATGATGTCATTTCTTTTCTGTTTCAGGCAAAAGCAAACTTTCCTGAAGATTTTAACAATAATATGCTCGATTTTTATATTCAACAATTTGAAAATAAGGATATTCAACTTCAACTAAAAAGATCGGTAAAGCCAATTCAGATGATGCGCTTTTTACAGGTTTTAGGAGCATATGGTTTTCGAGGCCTGATCCAGAAGAAACAACATTTTATCACAAGTATTGAAAGAGGTATTGAGAATATCACAGAATTTGCTGAAAGTTGGACCAATATGCAAGAATATCCGGAACTTAAAAATGTAATTTTACAACTAAGCTTGGAAAAAACTAAGTTAAAGATTGAAGAGATTTTAAAATAAGTTTGGGTTAGAAAAACAATATTAACCATTAAGGCATTAAGATTATTAAGTTTTAAAAATGAATATGCATACAAAAAAATACGTAACACAATTATCCTATGAGATTATTGGTTTTGCAATTAAAGTGCATAAAAATCTTGGCCCAGGTTTATTGGAAGGTATATATGAAGAATGCTTAAAATTTGAATTAGAGAGGAGTGGTTATAATGTGAGGCAGCAAGTTTATGCGCCAATAGTTTATGATAGCTTATTGTTAGAAACCAACCTTCGTGTTGATTTGTTAGTCAATGATCTAGTTATTGTAGAGCTAAAAACGGTAAATGAATTGTTACCTGTTCACCAATCACAACTATTAACTTACATGAAAATTTTAGAAAAACCCCAAGGATTACTCATTAATTTTTTCACAGAAAACATAACAAAATCTATGAAACCTTTGGTAAATGAATATTTTAATCTTTTACCAGAATAACACATCTTAATTATCTTAATGCCTTAATGGTAAAATTTGATTAAACTTTAATTATTAAAATATAAAAATGCTACACATCGACATACACAGTTTTTCATACAAAAAAGGGGGAATTCCAAAAGATGATTCAGGAAACGGAGGCGGTTTCACCTTCGATTGTCGCGGAATTCTGAATCCCGGAAGAATTGAAGAATATAAAAGCCAGACCGGAAATGATATTGGCGTTCAGGAATACCTTGAAACAAAAACTGAAATGCCCAAATTTTTAGAATTAGTTAAATCGCTGATCTCTATTAATATCGATAATTATATTGAACGTGGTTTTGAGAACCTGCAGATTAATTTCGGATGCACCGGAGGACAGCACAGATCTGTATATTCCGCAATAAAAATTGCTCATTTTATCGAAGAAAAATATGGTGAAAAAGTTGAGGTCAGTCTTCACCATGACGAACAACATCAACTTAATTATAAGTAATGAGTAATGTGCAATAAGTAATATTTTTAACCACATTACTTATATAGCTTATCAACAATTACTCATTACTAATCACTCATTACCCATAAAATATGAAAGCTCTCATTTTCGCAGCAGGAAAAGGAACAAGATTAAAGCCCTTCACCGATCATCATCCTAAAGCATTAGCAAAGGTGAACGGAACTCCGCTTTTAGAAAGAAATATTAATTATCTTAAAGGTTTTGGAATACAGGATTTTGTCATCAATATTCATCATTTCGGAAATCAGATTGTTGATTTTCTTAGAATGAATGATAATTTCGGCTGCCATATTGAAATCTCCGATGAATCTGAAGAGCTGCTAGAAACCGGAGGCGGATTGATTTTTGCAAGAAAATTCCTGGATCATGGAGAAGATTTTCTGATTATGAATGCGGATATTTTAACCGACATCAATATCGATGCACTGGTGAGTTACCATAAAAAGATAAAAGATTTTGCTACTTTAGCAGTTTCAGATCGGGAAAGCTCCAGAAAATTGCTTTTTAATGATGAAATGGTATTAAGGGGATGGCTGAATGTGCAAACTGGAGAACAAAGGCTCGCTGAATTTAATAAAGGGTTTAAGGCATTAGCTTTTAGTGGCGTTCATTGCATAAACCCAAGCATTTTTGATAAAATAAAAAGAACCGGCAAATTTTCTGTAATGGAAGAGTATTTGGATCTTATGCATACGGAGCATATACATGGCTTTTTGCATAACAGCATTTTGATTGATGTAGGAAGACCCGAATCTGTAACAGAAGCCGAAAAACATTTTAAATAATTGCCATGGAAATGAATGAAAGAGATGAAAGTCTGGTAAATCCGGAATTTGATATTAATGAAACTAAATTACACGACAGTTTAAAACAAAAAAAATGGGATGAAACCATTACGAAAGACAGCTGGATGGTCTTTAAAGTAATGGCTGAATTTGTAGACGGCTACGAAAAATTAGCTAAAATAGGACCTTGCGTATCTATCTTTGGTTCGGCAAGATTAAAGCCAGAGAGCAAGTATTATCAGATGGCAGTAGATATTGCTGAAAAGATTACCAAAATAGGTTTCGGAATCATCACAGGAGGCGGACCTGGAATTATGGAAGCCGGAAATAAAGGCGCTTTTAATGCTAAAGGTAAATCTATTGGTCTCAATATTGATCTTCCTTTTGAACAGCATTTCAATCCTTACATCAATAAGTCTTATTCAATGAATTTTGATTATTTCTTTGTAAGAAAAGTAATGTTTGTAAAATATTCTCAGGGATTCGTTGTGATGCCTGGTGGATTCGGGACCTTGGATGAGCTTACGGAAGCCCTAACTCTGATTCAGACTAAAAAAATAGGAAGATTCCCGATCGTATTAGTGGGAACGGAATTTTGGAGTGGGCTATTAGATTGGTTCAAGGCAACACTTTTAAAAGACGGAATGATTTCTGAGGGCGATCTGGATCTCTACAGGGTTGTAGATACGGCGGACGAAGCGGTCGCGCATATCAAAGCTTTCTACGATAAGTATTCTGTAAACGTAAATTTCTAATTGGCATATTATTTGTGACTTATACCAAAAAAGGATGATTGTAAATCTATTATTTAAGATGAAAAAATTTTTATATATATCGGGGATTTTAACATTTTTTATGTTAATGAGTTTTATGTATGTAGAGTTTTTCTCTTCAATGACAAAAGTGGATTATATTGAAGGAAGCAAGACATTGAAGTTTACTACAAAAATGAATACGAATCATATTTCAGATGCTATTAAAATAAACCCTAATACCGCTGGATTTGAAGCTGAAGTAAAAAAGTATGTAAATAATAATTTTGATGTATACGTCAATGGCTCACCTAAAACAATAACTTTTACAGGAAGTCAGGTAAGTGGAGAAACCGTATGGGTCTATTTTGAAGCTGGAGGAGTTTCGGATATCAGCGATTTAAAAATAAAAAATACGATACTTTTAAGCGCTTTTCCAAAGCAAATAAACCTTGTTACCATTGCTTATAAAGGAAAACAGAAAAACATGAATTTCCAGAGAGGAAAAGAAGTGAATGAAGTTTCCTTTTAAAAAGATAACTTAAACAAAAAACCACTGCAGTTGCAGTGGTTTTTATTTTTCCTTATATGTGGCTTACATTATCCGTAATATCTATTCTATCTGTAAGAATTAATTATCTCCCTCACTTCAAATTCAATATCGCTTTTATTATACTTAAAGGGTATTTTTTGCAGAGACCATCCTTCCCAATACACTTGATCTTTATCCGAAATGATATTTTTCAAGAGAGTCAGTAACATCGAATCTATCTAGTATTAAAAATCCATTCTTAACATTGGTTGAATCATAAGCGACCAAATACTTTTGCCCGGGAATAAAATTACCACGCTGATGTCCCTCTCTACGGTCATCGTTCCATACAAATACATAATCATAACCCGATTTATTCAACTGTGAAGATATTTTTCCGACTGTATATTTAGTATGCCTTACTATTCCAATTTTTGGACCTCCGATATACAAATATTTGAATGCAATAATAAACAATCCAACAATTACAAAATAGGCAGATATAGTTCCTGAATAGTTTCTCATATTTTTACTTTAACATTATCAAACATAGTATTGCTAATTAAAATAAAAAAACGGCAACCCATTGAGTTACCGTTTTTTATTTTTAAGGGTTATTTATTATTGACCTTTGATCTTGAAGTCGTCTACTTCCCAGGTTGATGCTGCAGAAGCAGTAGAAGTATATTTAAATGCTATCCTTACATTTTTACCTAAGAAAGCACTTAAATCTACGTTTCCTGAACTTACCCAGTCACCAAACGCTGCAGTATTTGTGTCCAATGTTGCAGGTAACTGTACCCAAGTTGTTGTTGCAGGGTTTCCTGTATAATTTTCTGTTGCATAAACTTGTAAAGCATTTCCTGAATATCTTACATCGGTTGTAAAGTTTAGTATAGCTTTCGTTTTTCCTACTAAGCTTACCGATTTTGAAATTAACCAGTCTTCATTTACATTATTTAAAACCCCAGTCAGAACAGCATAATAATTAGACCCATTTCCTTGATTAGAAGTTGTCCAAAATTGATTCGGTCCTGCAACGTTTACTGTCGTCCAATCTGAGCTAAAGCCTCCTGCCGCAAAAGCATCACTGTAAATTACCGGAAGTGGTGTATATACTGTTCCGTCACATCTAGGATTATCTAAATCGATATTTGATAATCTTGTAATCCACAGCTGATAAGTCCCGTTGAATATACTTAAAACAGCATAAACATCTCCTTTTCCTCCTTCTATTTCTGTAGTTCCCGGCTTTAAAGGAATTGTACTTGTTCCGAAATCAGCAAGACCACTGGTTCTTAAAACAATTGTTTTTCCTGAACAGTCTTCTAATGTTCTGTTGGTCGTAGAATTTCCGTCGCTATATGTTTTTCCTAAATCTCCGTTTATAAACTGAAGATCTTTAATTTTAATCCATCTTCCCACATCAGCATTAGTAAGCTGAGAAATTGTTTTTTCAGTAGGAACCACCTGTCTAGAAGGTTCATTGCTGTCATAAAGATATTTATAAATATCTTCTTCTTTGATACGGTAAGCAACTGCACTACTAGAATCATTGGAACCAATTTGAAGCTCGCCTGAAACGTTTCTGATATACAGTCCGTTCAATTTAATATAAACATCTTTACCTAATCTAAATCTGTTATCCAGATATAAATCAGTTTTATTCATATTTACTTTAATCCCTCCCGTTGCATCTTCAACATAAACATATTTGAATAAATTTCCTGTTTCATCATTTGCAACTACCTGAGCTTTAAGATAGAAATCTCCTGTAATCTGAACAAGTCCGCTTGGCGCAAGTCCAGCCGCTAACTGTTTAACATCAGCAACTGTTTTTTGGTTCAACCCTGTTGCACTGAATTCACAAGGGTTTGATGCAATACCATCTAAACGAGGGAAGTTAGTCATCTTAAGGTCTGTAACCTTATTAATATACATTTGATAGGTACTGTTAAACTTACTATAAATACCTACAAATACACCGTTTCCTGCCGGAAGAATCTGATTGGCAAATGAAGCATACCCACTGTTTCTTACGACTCTTGTTGTTGTCGTACTGTTATCCCTGATTAGCCTGTCAACTGTAACACCGTTTGGAGCGTAGTTTGAACACAATACTCTGCTGTCAAATTCCGCATTGTTCATTTGGATAAGACATCCGATGTATTGATCGTTTGCTGAAACCATCTGAGCAGAAGTCATTACTTTTGGAATAATTTTTTCTCTGATTGTACAAGATCTAAAAAGTTTAGACGGAACCACTTTTTCAGGAATTCTTAAAACTGAAGTGGTACTTGTAGGATCTTTTACCCCTAACTGTACTACTCCACCGTAAGTTCCTAGCGAAAGACCTGCAAGTTTGATATACACTTTAGATCCTTGAGGGTATTGTGTGTATGTACTTACCATATCAACACTAATCACAAAACCTTGTGTAGGGTTCTCCGGCTTATCCTGAATATAAATTGTTTTATAAATATTCCCTGTTTCATCTGTTGAAGAAACATATCCTTCTACAATATCCGTAGAATTGTCCGGAAAAGTATATACTGTGTTTGTATATTTTGCTCTAAGATCAGTAAGCGTCATTGTCTTTACAAGATCAGCACACTGGAAGTTTTCAAGATTAGGCTCATTATACTTATCATCATGTACACATCCTGTAATAAACAGAGAAGCCATCACAATGAAAATATATTTTAATATAGAATTATATTTTTTCATAGTAGTTGTTTTAGAATCTTAGATAAACGTTTGTAAAGAATGTTCTTCCTCTGTCATACCAAAGTTTTGGGCCAAAGTACGGAGTCTGTCTCTGAGCATCTTCCAACGCATCAGTAAAGTTTACATTTCTTCCCTGCTCAAATCCTCCTGTTACATAGTTTCTGTTGTTTAGGATATTGTTCACAGATACACTGATTCCCATTCTGTATTTTCCGAAAACAAATGATTTTCCTGCATTAGCATTTAACATAAATTGATTGTCAAATTTCTTTTGCGCCGTAATTTGCTGGATAAGCTCAGGTGTAACTCCCGGATAAGGATCATTCGTTAAAGGGTTTGTATACATGTACGGAGTCTTATTCAAAGCAGATAAGTCTAAATATTGATCCATCAAGTAGTTTGCAGAAGCACCAACCCACCAGTATTGAGCTGAGTTATATTTCAATCCGAAAGAGAATGCTTTTTGTGGAGTTCCGGCAACTTTATAATCTTTAATATTTGCTTTACCCCAAACATCAGTTCCTCTAAATCCGTTAAGATCATCAAAAGTAGATACCTCCGGATTATTTGTGTATTTATATTCTCCTACACTTGCCACACCGACAGCATTTAAAGTAGGAGTAATTTTTACATCAAATCCTAATTCCGCTCCGATGTATCTTTTATTTACTCCACTCATTGCCTCATTTACCAAAGTACTGAATGAGTTACCCAGAGTTCCATCATTAACATCAGCATAATATCTTGAAATTTCTGTCGCATTATTAATAGTTGTATAGTAACCTGATAATCTTAATTTTAAGATCTGTCCTCTCATGATGTAACTCAAATCATTTGAGTTGATCATTTGATTTTTAACCCCTGGAGTTACATAATCTACCATTCTCGGGTTGATATAAATCTCATTAAGAGTCGGTGCTAAACTGAAAAATGCTCCGTTATAAACTATAAAGTTTTTACCGTTGATTTTATAAGTAATCTTAGCCTTAATACCTGCGTCTAAAGCATCATATACAGCACTTTTACCTTTAGAGTTATTTTTGAATCTGGCAATACCACTTCTAAAATCTCCCTCTCTATAAGCTTCTGAATAAGAAGAGAAAATTGAAGCAACCAAATTCCATTTTGTAAAATCAACTTCGGAAGAAATATTCAATGAGTATTGGTTTCTTGACAGTTCATAAGAATATTGAGTTCTGTCTCCCTCTCTTACTTCTACATTACTATTATCAGCATCGTATCTTACATCATTATTAAAGGCATTAAGATTATATGCATAATTTGCTCCCAATAGATCTTTAATTCTTCTAAAATTATCCGATTTTAAGTTCTGGTAGTTGAAATTGATATTTAATTTCCAGTTATCTTTTAATCTTGTATCAAAGTGAGAAGCCCAGTTGAAAGTTTTATCTTTATTTACGTCTTCTACTACAGTATATACAGCTCCTCGCGGATTACCGTTTACATCATTTCTGTTAATATAATTCGCATTATATAGAGCATCCCAGTTTATTTGAGAATTTGCTCTAAATTCATCCGCAGTATAAATTCCGTAGCTTGGTAATTTTCTGTAATAAGTTGGATTCGGATCCGCAGCATGGAACCAGTCTAATCTACTTCTTGCATCACTACCAATCTGATAGGATACTGTATTGGTTAAGTTTGAGTTTTTACCGATTTTTAAATAATCAGTTAGCATAAACATAGGTTCAAAAACCTTTCTGATTCTTGAATTTCTTTTTTCACCATCTTGCCATCCCCAATATGAATTATAGTTCTTGCCCATAATGTCATAAACCTCTTGAGTATTTGGCGCATTGGAAGCTCTGTAAGTAGGTGAACCAAATCCTGTAAAGTTGATAGAGTGTCTGTCACTGAATTGCTTCTCAACAGATGCAAAATATGCGTAAGCATCCTGATATACCCCATCTATAACAGCTCTATCTCCCCATCTCCTGCTTGCTGAGAATGTAAATGCCCAGCCCTTTTTAGATAAACCCGAAGAGTAAGTAGCCATAGCTCTGTGCAAATAACTTCTATTGGTAAAAGAATATGCCAACGAAGTTTGTTTTCTGTAGCTGGAAGCTCTCGTATTATAATATACTACTCCGCCCAGGTTACCAAAAGTATATTCTGAAGGGGTAATATTATCTACATTTTCATAAGGATATCTTGTTACATCATTCAAACCACCCCAATTACTGAAATCAATTCTTCCATCGTCATTTTTAGACATTGAAACACCATTGAAAACTACATCCTCAAATCTGTTGTCTACACCTCTTGGTCTGAACCAGTACGCTCCTAATTCAAAAGCAGATACATTCTGAAAGGCATCTCTTCCCGAACTTAAAAGACCTACTGTAGGCTGCATTGCAGAACCTCCGTCTTCTGTATCATTTGCAGAATCATCAACAACAACCACACCAGCATCTGATGAACCTACATTGTTACTAAGTGTTATAACACCCAGATTCTTTCTTTTCTCATCTGCAGTTACATCAAACTCTAAAATTTTAGATTCAAAATTTGGTTTTGTAACCGTAATAAGATAATGACCCGGCTTTAGATCTACAAACTGGAAATATCCAATTTTATCCGCAGTTACATCATTTACGGACTGTGCAAGATCCACTTCTGCTCTCTCCAAAGGTTTACCCTCCTGATCCTTAACGTATGCAAAAACAGTAGTTTGCGCAAAGTAATAAGATGCAGGCAATAAAGTAAACAAAGAGATTAGGGATAGTTTTTTTATCATATATAAACTTTTTTAACTCCTTCTTTAATTAAGGGGCAACAAATTTAGAACTATTTTCATTAACTCAAACATTTTTAATAATTTATTCTATTAATTTTTCTTAACCTATGATTATTATCCTAAAAATATCACCTTTTTACAATTAATTACAAAAAAATACTTATTAATTTTTTTTAATCTTTTTTCTTATATAAAATTAGTACTTTTACCCCCTCATTTTTTTGAAAATACTAAGAATATGAAAAAATATTTAATCCTTATTGTCGTTTTTTGTTTCGGATTTACGTTTTCTCAGCAGAAACAAGTTAAAAGAGCCGCTATTGGATTTTTGAATGTTGAAAACCTTTGGGATACTATTCCTTCTGCTGATTATATCAACGGAACTCTTGCTGTTTCTAATCCTGCATTTCACAGAAGTGTTCCATTAGATTCGTTAAAGTTTTTAGAAACCACTGAAGATTACAAAGGAGAATGGAGTGATGATCTTTTACTTGGTAAAAAAGTAATTCGTAAACAAATCTTAGCAGACGATTTTACAGCCAACAGTCCTAAAAGATGGGGAACAAAGTTTTATAATCAGAAATTAGCAAATGAAGCGAAAGTCATCTCGGAATTAGGAAGACAGTATACCAATGACAATCCTGCAATCTGTGGACTTATTGAAGTGGAAAACAGACAAGTAGTTGAAGATTTGATAAAACAGCCTGCTTTAGCTAGAAGCAATTACGGCATTGTACACTTTAATTCTTATGATGCCAGAGGAATTGATGTAGCTATTATTTACCAAAAAGCAAGATTTTCTGTACAGAATTCTTATAAAAAAGAAATCAAAATTTTTGATGAAGACGGAAAAAGAGAATACACCAGAGATATTGTAGTGGCTATAGGATTATTGGATGGTGAAAAAGTCGGGATCTTTATGAATCACTGGCCATCCAGAAGAGGAGGAGAAGCTATTTCCCAAGCTAAAAGAAATGCTGCCGCTACTACTTTAAAAAATGAAATGGATAAAGTAACCGCCGAAAATCCGGGCATCAAATTATTCTCAATGGGAGATTACAATGACGATCCGGTAAGTCCAAGTTTGAAAAAATATTTAAATGCAGTAGGAGACCCTAGTGAGCTTTCTGATAAATATCCTTATTATAATTTAATGTACAAATTATATAAAGCAGGAGTCGCTTCTCTAGCTTACAGAGATGCTCCTAACTTATTTGATCAGATTATTGTTTCTAAGAATCTGTACTCAACAGAAAAAATAACCCCTACTTATTCTATTTATAAAGCAGAAATTTATGCTCCATCTTATTTAGTTAATAAAGAAGGACAATGGAAAGGTTATCCTTTACGTTCTTGGGACGGAGACAGATTTACCGGAGGATATAGCGATCACTTTCCAGCGGTATCAATAGTTCAGAAAGAATATATAAAAAAATAAATTCAAGGCAAGCACTCATTTTGAGTGCTTTTTTTATGTAAATTTATATATGAAAAATATAATTTTACTTATAATTATTTCACTTTTACCCTTCAGTTGTATAGCGCAAACTGAAGCTAGAAATAATAAAGAAAAGTCTGAGATGAAGCCTTCAAAAAATGAAGATGGAGAATGGGAACTAACTGTATTAGACACTCAATTTGACTATTTTTTAAATGCGGTTGCCAAACCGATAAGCCAATATTCAGAATCTTATTTGAAAACAAAAAATACTTTTTTAGTTAACGAATGGAATTCCTATTATTATTCAGGAAAATACAGGAATATTATCGAATCGTCTATTGATTATGATCCGAAAGAAAATTACGGAATTAAATTCGAATACAAACTCTACCAGGTTTTTGCTTATGTCAGCTGGAAATATAAACTTCGGATGAACGGACTTTCCGGAGCCGATATTATTAGATAACAAAAAAGGTTCAGAATATTTCTGAACCTTTTTTGTTATCTAATAAGAAATTATTTGTTGAATAATTCCTCAACCTTATCCCAGTTTACTACAGAGAAGAACGCTGCTACATAGTCTGGTCTTCTGTTTTGGTAGTTTAAGTAGTAAGCATGCTCCCAAACATCAAGTCCTAAAACCGGAGTTCCTTTTACGTCTGCAACAGGCATTAAAGGATTATCTTGGTTTGGAGTTGAAGAAACAGAAACTGAACCGTCGGCATTTTTTACCAACCAAGCCCATCCTGAACCGAATCTTGTTTTAGCAGCATCAGAAAAATCAGCTTTGAATTTTTCAAAACCTCCGTAAGCTTCGATAGCAGCTTTTACATTTCCTACAGGCTCATTACTTCCTCCCGGGGTCAAAATCTCCCAGAATAAAGAGTGGTTGAAGTGACCTCCACCATTATTTCTTACCGCTGGCTTATCAGTACCTGTTTGGCATATCTCTTCTATTGTTTTTCCTTCCAGATCAGTACCTTTGATTGCATTATTTAAATTGTCGATATATGCTTGGTGGTGCTTTGTATGGTGGATTTCCATAGTTCTTGCATCGATAGTCGGTTCTAATGCATCATAAGCATATCCTAGTTTTGGTAATTCAAATGACATAATTTTATTTTTAATGTTATTAATCCAAATTTAGCCATAATTTAACCTATATTCAAAAAATGAAGATTACTTTAATAAATCTTTAACATTGATATATTGATTTAGAATGAATTAAATTATTATAAAAATTGAATTTGAAAACGTAAGAGATTATTCAATTAAAATAATTAAAGATCATTCAAAAAAAAGCATTTATTCTTTTAGATTCATACCAATAAAAAAGCACAAACCTTAGAGGGTTTGTGCTTTTTCTTAACAATATTAAATTAATTTACTTATTCATAGACATTAGGAATTCCTCATTGTTCAGAGTTCCTTTGATATTTTTATCCACAAATTCCATAGCTTCTATAGGATTCATTTCAGAAAGATATTTTCTTAAGATCCACATTCTCTGAGAAGTTACTTCATCTAAAAGAAGATCATCTCTACGAGTACTGGATGCAACCAGATCAATGGCAGGATAAATTCTTCTGTTGGCAATTTTTCTATCTAACTGAAGCTCCATATTACCCGTTCCTTTGAATTCTTCAAAAATAACTTCATCCATTTTAGAACCAGTATCAATAAGAGCGGTTGCAATAATCGTTAAAGAACCACCTCCTTCAATTTTTCTTGCAGCACCAAAGAATCTTTTCGGCTTGTGAAGAGCATTGGCATCAACCCCTCCTGATAATACTTTACCAGAAGCAGGTGTAACTGTATTATAAGCTCTTGCCAATCTTGTAATTGAATCTAATAGAATAACAACATCGTGACCGCATTCTACCATTCTTTGTGCTTTAGCAAGTACAAGATTAGCTACTTTCACATGTTTGTCTGCTGCTTCATCAAATGTAGATGCAATTACTTCCGCATTTACACTTCTTTCCATATCGGTAACTTCTTCCGGACGTTCGTCAATCAGAAGAACCATCATGTAAACTTCAGGATGATTGGCCGCAATGGAATTGGCAATATCTTTCAGCAACATTGTTTTACCTGTTTTTGGCTGGGCAACAATCATTGCTCTTTGTCCTTTCCCAATTGGAGCAAATAAATCAACAATTCTTGTAGAGATTGTAGATCCGCTTCCTGCCAGATTAAATTTCTCTTCAGGGAAAAGCGGTGTTAAATATTCAAAAGCAACACGGTCTTTAATAAAAGCAAGATCACGTCCGTTAACTTCAGTAGGTCTTAATAAAGAAAAATATTTTTCACCTTCTTTTGGCAACCTCACGATACCTTTTACAGTATCTCCTGTCTTTAATCCAAAATTTCTGATCTGTGCCGTAGAAACATACACATCATCCGGAGAAGAGATATAACTAAAGTCTGAAGAACGCAAAAAACCATAATTATCCGGTAAGATTTCCAAAACTCCTTCAATACTTACCATTCCATCAAAATTGAAGTCCTTTTTCGGTTCTTGGTGTTGATGTTCATCATTTCTTTCAGAATGCTGCTGATTTTGCTTATTCTGATTTTGATGCTGATTATGGTGTTGTTGGTTTTTATGCTGGTTTCCGTTGTTTTGCGGATGATTTTGACCTTTTTGAGATCTAGCCTGATGTTGAGGAGAAGTCGGCTTTTCGTCTGCGGAAGCAGCTTCTGGAGATTCTGTATTGTTTGGAACTTCTGTTTTTTCCTGAGGATTTTCAGAATTGCCTGCATTAGCAGAAGGAACTCGTTTTCTTTTTTTCTTAGCATTCGCTGCAGGAGCAGATTCATTAGAAGTATCTTCAGTATTGGTTTCTATTTTTGGTTCCTCTACAGCAATTTCTTTTTCTTCTGCCTTTTCTTCAATCTGCGGTTTTGCCTCTGCTTTAGGTTTTGGGGCGACCTTTTTAGGAGCCGCTTTTTTTGCTGGAGCCTTTACTGCTTTCTCTACAGGAGGTTCCTCAGTAGTCATGCTACTTTCTGTGGCGTTGAAATAATCTTTAGCAACTTTAGGGTTGGAAGCCTGAAAGTCAAGAATCGCAAAGATTTTATCATTCTCATTGCTGTTTCTTGCAACTTTAACGCCTAAATCTTTTAAGATTTTAGTCAAGTCCGTTACGGATTTTGACCTTAACGTTTCAATGTTAAACATATTTAATGTAAAAATGTAATTAATTGTGAGTAAGAAAAGTAAGTCCGGTGACTGTTGTTTTCAAGTACATTCGTATAATGCAAATCTACACTTATTTTTGAATTGTGCAAAATTTATATTATTTTTGCCTAGAATTTAATATTCAATGCTACAAAGAATACAGACTATATGGACTTTTTTAGCAGTTTTGGCTGCTGTGTTTCTGTTCGTTACAGGGCAAGATGTTATCATTTCTGACAGTTTCCCTGTACTTAATATTGCCTGTATTGTACTTGTTTTGGTTGGATTGCTGAGTGTATTCAGTTTTAAAAACAGAAAAAGACAAATTTTGCTGAATAATATCAGCATCATTATAAACGCTTTGTTGATTGGTATATTGATTTACTGGTTACTAAAATTATCCGGAGGAATTCATTTTCCTGAGAAGGGTATTGAGCCAATTTTTTCATTGATCGCGATTATCTGTTTGTTTATTGCAAATATTTACATCAAGAAAGATGAGAGGCTCGTAAAATCTGTAGACAGACTTCGATAACCTTACAACGATTTTTTGAGTGAGAACAGCTTCTTTTTAGGAGCTGTTTTTTATGTGTTTAAGTTTTTGCTGGTTACATACATTTCAAGGATAATTTATAATTTTAACCAATATACGCGTAATCATTTGTGGATCTGCTCGATGTGGAAGAAAAATTCAGATGCAACATTTTTATTAAACTTGCGACAGATTATTTAATAAATCTAAAACAATGAAAAAACTAACCTATCTTACTTTCTCTCTTTTCTCTATATTTTCTTTCGCACAGGAAGTTTCCAAGGAAAGAATCAACACCGTTCTGGCTACATTGGCTTCGGATGAAATGAAAGGCCGTGAAATCGGAACTCAGGAAAATGAAAACGCAGCCAATTATATAGCCAAACTCTTCAAAGAAAACAATCTGGAATATTGCACTGGAAATTCTTACCTGGTTCCATTTAACTATAAAGGGAAAACAGTTTATAATGTTTGCGGAGTAAAAAAAGGAAAGACAGATAAATTCCTTGGTTTTTCCGGACATTTTGATCATATAGGAACCAGCAATAAAAGCGGGGATAATATTTATAACGGTGCCGATGACGACGCAAGCGGAATTACTACATTGGTAGGAATTTCCGATTATTTTAAAAATGAAAAAACTGAATTCTCTATGGTTTTTATGGCTTTCAACGGAGAAGAAAAAGGAATGCTTGGCTCCGGAGCAATCTCCGAGAATAAAGAGCTAGACAAAATTTATAACAACATGACCGCTCTTTTCAATTTTGAAATGGTGGCTACAGAATCCCAATTCGGAAAAAATGCTTTATTCATGACAGGTGACGAGTTCTCCGATCTTGATGAGCTATTCAATAAAAATGCAGTGAATGGCTTAAAGATTCATCCTGATCCATATGCTTCAGAACAATTATTTTACAGATCAGATAACGTAAATTTTGTGAAAAAGAAAATTATTGCCCATTCTTTTTCAACGGTTGATATGACGAAAGCTTCTCATTATCATAATGAAAGCGACGATCTTCACGTGGTTGATTTTGAGAATCTGACTCAAATTATCAATAATTTTGGTAAGACTTTAAAGAAAATAAATCCCCAAAATTTCAATCCGAAATATAACGACAAAGTAAATTTCAATTAGAAACGTCTTATCGTTTAAATTACGTAATTTTGCTATCCAATTTTTTCATTGAATGAATAAGTATCAAAAAATTTTAAAATTCGCAAGACCACACCAGAAATACATTTATGGG
>JBCNMJ010000035.1:0-31664 GCA_039594975.1 Chryseobacterium sp.
GTTTTTTTGACGACAATCAAAGGCATGCTGAAGATGTCAATTACTGGATGAGAGCTTCATTAAAGAATAAGATGTATATATTGAATGAAAGTTTGGTTTTTGTAGGAGGAGGGAAAAGAACATTCGGCGTTTCAGGACTTTCTTCCAATCTTTCAGCAATGGAAAAAGGATTTATAAAAAATCTTAAGGAAATGTATTTGCTGAAAAATATTAATTCTATACAATATATATTGTTGAGGTTTTTTTATAAGGCTAAATATCTATTTTTGTTATGCAGGCAATTTTACTATAATCTGAATGTAAAAAACTAATAATGAAAGTACTAATAACAGGTGGAGCAGGGTTTATTGGAAGTAAGCTTTCTTTGGAATTGAAACAAAAAGGATATGAAGTTACAGTTTTAGACAATCTTTCCCATCAGATTCATGGTCAGTATCCAGAAAGAACTTCTCTTTTATATAATAGTATTGTAGATGAGGTTATTTTCATAAAAGGGGACGTTACAAATAAGGAAGATTGGCAACGAGCAATTAAAAATCAGGATATAATTGTTCATTTAGCTTCAGAAACAGGAACCGGGCAGTCTATGTATCAGATAGAAAGATATACTGAAGTTAATATTCTTGGAACATCAAAAATGCTGGATGTTCTGGTTAATGAAGAGCACACAATCAGGAAAGTTGTAATAGCTTCCTCAAGGGCAATTTATGGCGAAGGAAAGTATTGTCATTCAGTATTGGGAGATATTTATCCAAATTCCAGAGATGTAAAGAATATGGAAAATGGAGATTTTGAAATGAGATATTCTGACGGTGAAGTATTACAGCCGCTTCCTACTGATGAAGATTCAAGAATTCAACCCATATCAATTTATGGAATTACAAAGCAGAACCAAGAACAAATGATTATGACGGTTTGTGCTGCTCTCGGAATTTCAGCGGTCTCACTTAGATTTCAGAATGTGTATGGTAAGGGACAATCATTATTGAATCCTTATACGGGTATTTTGTCAATTTTTTCATCACAAATTCTAAATGGGAAAGGAATTGATGTATTTGAAGATGGAAAAGAATCTAGAGATTTCATTTATATAGATGATGCGGTTGATGCAGTTGTGAAATCTATTGAAAATGAAAAAGCGAATGGCGAGATTTTTAATGTAGGTACCGGGGTTCAGACTACAATATATGAAGTTGCAGAACAATTGATAAAACTATATGATAAAGATGTTGAAATCAATATTTCAGGACAATTTCGATTGGGAGACATAAGACACAACTTTGCAGATATTAGTAAAATAAAATCAAAGTTAGGTTTTCAACCTGCAATAACTTTTAAAGAAGGATTATTAAAGTTTACAGATTGGGTATTGCAACAGGATATTCAGGATATAAGATTTAAAGAATCTATTGAGGAAATGAAGACTAAAGGTTTTTTAAAATGAAAAATATCAAAGGAAAAAAAATCCTTTTTTTAGCTGTTCGTTTCTTTCAATATGAAAAAGCGATTGCTCAAAGACTTTCGGAATTAGGTGCTGAAGTTGATTTTTATGATGAAAGGCCTTCTAATTCCAACTTTGCAAAAGGAGTGATCCGTTTCAATAAAAAAATTTATCAATCGTTTATTAACAGATATTATCAAAGTATTATTGATGAAATCCGAGATAAAAAGTATGATTATTTTCTTTTAATTAAAGGGGAGGCTGTTCCCGCTTATTTTCTTGAAAAAGTAAGGTTGCTGAACCCTGAAATAGAGATGATCTATTATAATTTTGATCCTCTAAAAGAATATCCGGTTCTTATCTCAAATTTAAAATATTTTGACAAAAAATTTACTTTTGAGAGAAATGATGCTTTAAAATATGGATTGAGTTTCAGACCTTTGTTTTACCTTAATGAATATAAATGCCTGACATCTGATATTTCTGATCTTAATTATGATCTTATATTTATTGGAAGTGCACATACAGACAGGTATATCGTGGGCGAAAATGTAAAATCTCTTGCTGAAAAATTAAAATTAAAGTGCTTTTTTTATTACTATGCAATGGGGAGAATTGCATTTAGATTAAGAAAAATTGTAGATAAGGAACTAAAACAATTTGACAATAAAAAACTAAATTTTACTAAACTTAATCACCACGAAATTATTGATTATTATAAGCAGGCAAAATCAGTACTTGATATCAATAAACCGTTTCAGAATGGTCTCACAATGAGAACTTTTGAAGTATTAGCATCAGGAAGAAAATTGATAACAACCAATTCTGATATTAAAAATTATCCTTTCTATAACGCCAACAATATTTTTATTATTGATCGTACTCATATAAAACTGGATCAGGATTTCTTTCGTTCAGAATTTGAGAAAATTGAAGATGAAGTATTGTATATGATGTCTCTTGATTCTTTTATAGAATGTCTGTTTGTTAAAGATCAAGACGAATATTGGAATTCTTTTGTTAAAAATAACAAATAAAAAAGCAACTCTATCAGAGTTGCTTTTTTATTGTATATAAGATGAAATCTTTTATTTAGTTGGAGCTACCGGAGTTGTAGATTGAGAAGAAGCAGGTGCAGATTGTGCGGGTGCTTCTTTCTTCAATGGTTGCTGTGTAGCCGGAGCAGCTTGAGAAGGTTTTCCTGTAATTACAACACTTATCAGGATAAGAACAATAATTGTTGCTCCTAGTGTCCATGTTGCTTTTTCCATAAAATCGTTGGTTCTTTGTACCCCGAATTGAGCAGAAGATGCACCTCCAAATGTACTGGAAAGACCTCCTCCCTTAGGATTTTGAGCCATAACAACGATTGTCAGTAAAATACTGGCAATCATAATAAGAACCATTAATAGTGTAAATATAGTATCCATTAATTTTGATATCTTTTTTGAGTGGACAAATTTAATCTTTTTTTACTGAATAGCAAAATAAGATAGAAGTAAAAATAAAAACAGCAACATTTGTTGCTGTTTTTTATAGTAAATTGATCTGTCTTTATTTAAAATCAGAATCTTTAGCCTGGTTTACTTCATATGATTTTACCTTCAGAACCATATCCATACCCATTTGATTAACTGTAATGGTATAAGGCATTTTCACACCTGATACATCTTTGTAATCAGCAAAAGTGGTAGGAATTGTCATGGTTTGTCCCTGCGCTTTTACCGTTTCAGTTTCTCCTGTTTTAAGACCTGTTTTTACACTGTAATAATAAGTTTTATCACCTGACTTAATCGCGTAAGAATCTTCTCCGTTGATTTTTTCAATTCCTGCTAATTTGTAATCTGCAGATTTAGCAAAACCTAATTCTTCGAAAAGTTCAGTGTTTTTAAGGTTTTCCGCAATTTCTTCCTTGCTCATCGGAACTTTTTGCCCACCTTGCTCAGAATATCCCGTTTTCCCGTCGAAAACCTGTTTTTGAACGGTCATCGCTCCCATAGAGATGGTTTGCAATTCTTTTCCGCCCTGAGCTTTAACGATTTTGAAGTCAAGAGTCTGCCCCTGCATAGACATCGTTGCATTCGTAGTGTATGAAGTAATTTTTGCTAAATTAGCTTTTCCTCCGATTGCAGCGATATACTTATCAACAACAGAGGCTACTGTTACATTCGCATCAACCTTTTGTACAGTTGGCTTTGCAGCAGGATTGGCATCCTTATCATAGTATTTTACGGGGTAACCTAATTTTTCCAATCCTTCAGAGATATCAGATGCTTTACCAGCGATGAAAATTCTGCTTTGGTTTGGTAAAATCGTAGCTTTTACAGCATTGGTAACATCTGCAGCAGTTACTTTATCGATAGATTTTAAGTAGTTGGTATAGAAATCAGCAGGAAGGTCCTGAACTTTTTGGTTTAAGGCAAATCTTGCAATAGTTGCAGGCTGCTCCAAAGACATAATGAAAGAACCTTTCAACTTAGCTTTAGCGTTTTCAAGTTCTTCAGGCTTTACACTAGAGATTGCGTTAAGCTCATTCATGAATTCTTTAACCGCTTTATCTGTAACCTCATTTCTTACACTCGCACTTGCAGAAAACTGTGGAGAATATTTGCTCGCTACCATGCTTGAATAAGCCCCGTAAGTGAATCCGTTTTTCTCACGAAGGTTCATGAAAAGTCTGGCTTCACCACCACCACCAAGAATGTAGTTGGCAATGGTTGCCGGGAAATAATTAGCGTCCTTCATTTTCAATGTATTCAGGTTGTTCACAGAAACAACTGATTGTACAGCAGAAGGAACGTCAACGATGTTGATTTCAGTTTTAGCAACATTTTCAGCTGGTTCCAGCGGAGAGATTGGCGTGTTTGCTTTTTTCCAGCTACTGAAGGCCTTTTCAACCAAAGGTTTTACTTGGTCAAATTTTACGTCTCCAACAATTACTAAATAAGCATTGTCCGGAGCGTAATATTTTTTGTAAATATTTTGTACGTCAGCTAATTGAATTTTGTTGATAGACTCAACCGTTTCAAATTCACCTCTTGAAGTGTTTTTACCATACATTAAAGCGTTAGAAACTCTTCCCGCGATAGAAGAAGCATTTTTTTCGTCAGATTTTAATCCTTCGATTGCTCTTTCTTTAGAATTTTGAATTTCATCAGCAGAGAATTTAGGATTAATGATTGCATCAGCCATTAAACCTAAAACCTGTGGGAAATATTTAGAAAGTGAGTTCATAGAAGCACCTCCTGAGTTGAAATTAAGGTTAGCTCCAAGATAATCAACTTTTTTGTTGAAATCATCTTTGCTCATGTTTGTCGTTCCGTTTTCGAACTGTTCTGCCATGATTTCGCTTACTCCAGTTACAGGTCCTTCGTTGTATGGAGGTCTGTCCATAGAAAGACTTGCGCTTACTCTAGGCAATTTGTTGTTTTCCACAACCATTACCGTAAGACCGTTCTTTAGTTGGAAAGTTTTTGGCTTAGCAATGTTGATCGCAGGAGTTGGTCCTGGCTTTGGCATTGCATTAAGATCTATTTTTTGTGCTGAAACAGTTCCTGCGAATAAAAACGCTGCAGCTATATATGTTAATTGCTTTTTCATTTGTAAAAATTTAATTTTTAATAATCATCTTTTAACCTGAGAAGTTGAAATGATTACTTTTTTTCAGGTACGTAATTAATGACGATTCTTTGGTTAGAATTAAGATACTTTTTAGCCGCATTCTGAAGATCCTGCCTTGTGATACCTCTATAAATGTCGATTTCTTTGTTGATCAAATTCGTATCACCCATCAATACGTGGTTGGTAGCCAATGAAGCAGCAATTCCCTGAATGCTTGAGTTGGCATTTACAAACTGGTTTTCGTACTGGTTTTGAAGCTTCTGATAATCATCTTCGGAGATCAAAGTAGTTTGTAGCTTTTTGATTTCAGCATCAATATCAGCCTGTAAAGCCTGTTTTGTAGTCTGTCCCATCGGGATTGCGAAGAAAGCGAAGATACTGTAATCTTCAAGACCTTGGTTGAAAGCAGCTACCTGAAGCGCTTTTTTATCCTGGTCAACTAATTTTTTATATAAAACAGAAGACTTTCCGTTACTCAAATAAGAAGAAAGCATATCTAAAACATAAGCATCTTTCTCTTTGTTAGCAGGAGTTCTATACGCGAAAATATAAGCAGGAAGCTGAATGTTCGGGTCAGTTGCTGTAACTTCTTTTTCCTGAGTGATAGGAGCGTCTTTCGGGAAATCTTTTGGATAAACCGTTCCTTTTGGAATGCTTCCGTAGTAAGTTTCAATCCACTTTTTAGTCTGTTCAGGTTTGATATCTCCTGCAACAACTAAAGTAGCGTTATTCGGAACGTAATATTTTTTATAGAATGCCTGGAATTCTTCTAATTTTGCAGAGTTCAGATCCTCCATAGAACCGATTGTAGGCCAGTTGTATGGGTGGTTGGTAAATAAGTTTTTCTGAATGGTTGTAAAAAGATTTCCATAAGGCTGATTATCCATTCTCAATCTCTTTTCCTCTTTTACAACCTCTCTCTGAGTATCCACACCAATCTGGTTGATTACAGCGTGACGCATTCTCTCAGCTTCCATCCAAAGACCTAATTGTTCGTTGTTTGATGGGAAGGTTTCGTAGTAGTAAGTTCTGTCGTTTGTAGTGTTAGCGTTGTTTTGCCCTCCGTTTGAAGAAACAATCTTAAACCAGTCACCTCTTTTGATGTTTGGGGTTCCTTCAAATAAAAGATGTTCGAAGAAGTGAGCAAAACCAGTTCTTCCTTTTACCTCATCTTTTGCACCTACATGGTACATTACTCCAGTTGTAACAACCGGTGCAGAATTATCCTGGTGTAAAATTACGTGAAGACCGTTTGGCAAGTCATATTCTTCAAATTTAATTTGTTGTGCATTCAAAGCCATCCCAAAGAAAGCCGCTGCAGCAACAGAAAGAAGTCGCTTTTTCATAAATAGAAATTGTTTTGTCAATTAGTGCCAAATTTACTTTAATTGTTACAAAAAGTTAAAATAAATTTTACAGAAAGAATATTTAATCTAATTATGATGAAAATTACAGTGCTGAGTTCTAACATCTAAAACCAAAATTTGAATTCTCCATAGAATACACTAATTTTGTGTTCCCAAAAATTTTTGCAGCATGGAGGATTATTTGAAAGGACTGAATGAATCACAATTTGAAGCGGTTACCACGTTACAAGGACCACTGATGGTACTTGCAGGAGCAGGTTCCGGAAAAACACGTGTACTTACCATGCGTATCGCTCATTTGATCACCAATGGAGTAGATCCTTTTAATATTTTATCTCTCACCTTTACTAATAAGGCGGCAAAAGAAATGAAGGAACGTATTGCAAAAGTGGTAGGACAAAGCAATGCAAAAAGTCTTTGGATGGGAACCTTTCACTCGGTTTTTGCGAGAATTCTGAGAAGTGAAGCACATTATCTGGGGTATCCTTCCAATTTTACCATTTACGATCAGCAGGATGCTCTGAATGTCATTAAAAAGGTGTTGAAAGACATGAATATCGATGCCGATTTGTATAAACCTAAAAAAGTTCAGGCAAGAATTTCTACCTATAAAAATAATCTGATCACAGTAAAAGCATATTATGCAAACCCCGAACTGATGGAGGCTGATGAAAAAGCCAACATGAAATTCATAGGGCAGATTTACCAGAAATATGTGGAGCAGTGCTTCAAAAACGGATCAATGGATTTTGATGATTTGTTGTTAAAAACCAATGAATTATTAACTCGTTTTCCCGAAGTCCTTGCGAAATATCAGGACAGGTTTAGATATATTCTAGTAGATGAGTACCAGGATACGAATCATTCCCAGTATTTGATTGTAAAAGCGTTGGCTTCAAAATTTGAAAATATTTGTGTGGTGGGAGATGACGCTCAGTCGATCTACTCTTTCCGTGGAGCAAATATTCAGAATATCTTAAACTTTAAAAAAGACTATCCTGATGCGGTAACGGTTTCGCTGGAGCAAAATTACCGTTCTACACAAAATATTGTAAATGCAGCCAATGTAGTGATTGCAAAAAACCTTCAGCAGTTCAAAAAGAATGTTTTCAGTGAAAATGAAGAAGGTGAAAAAATAAAAATCTACCGTTCACTATCCGATGCGGATGAAGCCAATTTCGTGGCCGGAAATATCTGGGAAACCAGAAACCGGGAGCAAAGGAAATACAGTGATTTCGCCATTTTATACCGTACCAACTCTCAGACCCGTGCATTCGAAGACGCTTTGAGACGTAAAAATATTCCGTACAAAGTATACGGAGGATTGTCTTTCTATCAGAGAAAAGAGGTAAAGGATCTCATCGGCTATCTGCGACTTTTGGTGAATGAAAACGATTCAGAAGCGTTGATGAGAATCATCAATTATCCTGCAAGAGGAATTGGTGAAACGACCCAGAATAAACTGATTGTTTTTGCAGATTCTCAAAATATTCCGGTTTCAAAAGTATTGGATAATCTTCCGATGTATGCGCCGCATTTAGGATTTAACAACGGTGTTCTGAATAAGCTGAGTGATTTCTGGTCCATGATCAAAGCGTTCCAGGTATTGCTTAAAACAGAAACGGCTTATAGTGTTGCGATGGAGGTGGCAAAACGAAGCGGCCTGATTAAGTTTTTAAAAGATGACCAGACTCCGGAAGGAATCTCCAGGGTTGAAAACGTTCAGGAATTGATGAACTCCATGCAGGGGTTTATTGAAGAACAAATGCAACTGGAAGACGGAGATCCGAGTTTACCTAATTTCTTAGAGAATATTGCCCTTTCTGCAGATACTCAGGATAAAGAAAATGTGGATGATATGGTTTCACTGATGACCATTCACCTTTCCAAAGGTCTAGAGTTTCCGGTAGTTCATTTGGTAGGATTGGAAGAAAATCTTTTCCCAAGTTTCATGAGTTCTGCTACAAGAGAAGATCTGGAAGAAGAGAGAAGATTGTTTTATGTGGCTTTAACGAGAGCTGAGAAACAGGCTTATTTCTCTTACGCCGTTTCCCGTTTCCAATGGGGGAAAATTACTGATGCAGAGCCGTCAAGGTTTTTAAGTGAAATTGATGATCAATACCTTGAATTCCTGAATCCGATGATTGAGAAGCGTTTCATTAATAATTCCGGAGTGAAATCTAATATATTTGATGAACATCCTTCGGAAATGAGAAGCTTTAAGAAAGTAGAGAAGAAAACCATTGCTAAAAGTGAAAATTCAAAACCTATCGCAGAGCCAAGGAAGCTTAAACCGGTAAGTACAGCGAAGATCATCAACCCAAGCGGAGCTTCTTCTCAGGATATTGAAGTAGGAGATAAAGTAAGACACGACAGATTCGGAATCGGAGAAGTGACCTTCTTAGACGGAACAGATCCTCAAAATATTAAAGCAAAAGTGGTGTTCATGCATGAAGGAGAGAAAAATCTGATCCTAAAATATGCAAAACTGACAAAAATATAATCTATAAATTAGAGATTATGAAAAAAATAATGTTTTTATTGGCGATGATGATGTGTTTTGGCAGTTTTCTAAAAGCACAGACTCAGCCGGTTCCATGGACGGCGGCTCAAGTGGTGGCTCCGGATATTTTAGCAGCTAAAATTATAAAAAAGCAAACTCAGAATATCCTGATTCTCTCTGTAGGTCCCTCTGCTGTGGTAAAAGGATCTGTGGATATGGGGATGGCTAATGATCCTCAAAATCTGGAGAAACTGAAGGATTATGTGAGAAAATTAGATAAAAATAAAGAAATTATTGTTTATTGCGGCTGTTGTCCATACGACAGGTGTCCGAATATCAGACCTGCTTTCAATGCCTTGGTGGAAATGGGCTTTAAAAATGTAAAAATTTTAGATATTCCCAAAAATGTAAAAACCAACTGGATTGATCACCATTATCCAACCAATGATTAACATGCTGAAAAAGTTATTTTTATCAGGAATTCTATTTCTTTCTGCCTTTATTTACGCACAACATTTAAAACTGAATGATGTGGCTCCTGAAATTCATCTGAAAACTTCTCAGGACACTGATTTTAAATTGAGCTCATTGAAAGGAAAGGTAGTTTTACTCGATTTTTGGGCCACATGGTGTGCTCCATGCGTTGAGGAACAGCCTTTTTTAAAAGAAATCTATTCCGGAAATGAAAAAGCCGTAAAAGCAGGACGTTTTGAAATAGTGGGAGTTTCCTTAGATAAATCTAGAGACAACTGGAAGAAGATGATTGAAAGGGAAAGAATAAACTGGCCGCAAATAAGTGATCTTCAGTTTTGGAAAAGCCCGGTTGCTAAAACATACGGGATGGAAGAATTACCTTATAATCTGGTGCTGGATCAACACGGAAAAATCATTGCCATTAATATTCATGGGGAAGAGCTTAAAACTTTTATAGTTAGTGAATTGAAAAAAGAGTTTGATTGATTTTTATTAAAAAATATTTTATTCATTAAAGCTTTGTAAGTCATCTTGCAAAGTTTTTTATTTAATAATTGAGCCAATAAATTATTGACTATGTTTTACAATAATGCCATCTGCGATATTTATATTGGAAAAAGTGCCGGTGCAAAGCTCCTTCAGGACATCAGGAATGCCAAAAGAAATATCAAAATAGTATCTCCTTATCTGTCTCCTTCATTGATTAAGGAACTGATTTTTCTGCATAACAAAGGAATTAAAATAAGTCTTATTACCAGTGATGAGATAGAAGACTTTTACGGCTATGACAAGAATATTAATAAATTGATTGTCCAGAAAAGACATACTGATGAAAAAGCAAAACAGTCCAGAGATAGCCTCATAAGTCTGTCAGGAACACTGCTTTTTGCAATAATAGGTTTGGCGGTAATTTTAGTGCCCGTAATCTTCCTTTTAAAAGAATGGAAGTTTGCCTATGGGCTTATCCTTGTTGTTGTATTGTTTTTTGTAAGAGATTTTATAGTAAGACAAATTAAGAAAAAAAGGATCTACCATTATACCTATAAACAGTTATTCCCTTTTAAAGTTTTTATTTCTCCCAATAATGGAAACTCTTTCAATAAAACCTTTATCCACAGTAAAATTTATGTGATTGATGATAAAATCGCCTATATGGGTTCTTTGAATTTTACGGCAAAAGGAATAAAAGACAATCATGAAACAAGAATCAGAACTACTGATCCCAATGCTGTTGCAGGGATTGTGGATGAAGTAAATCAGATTTTTTTTAATTCCAATTTAGCAGAAAGAGATCTTCAGTTTTGGGGGAGCCAGCTGTATCCTGAGCCAATTAATTGATCACAGCGTTTATTCCTATCAAATTTTAATCGGTTTAAAAATATGGATAAATTAAAATATTACTTCACCAAAAGGTAAATTCCGACCCCAATACTGGCATAGGCAACTACAGTAAGGATGTCAGCAATGGGTTGTGAAAAGCGTTTTTCAGCAATTTTCTCAGCATTGATCTGGTTTTTATGGAATTTCAGTATTTTTTTAGGACTATGAACCGGATGTACAATCAGACTGTCGCGTTCCCATCGGTCAACGATTACTTTGTAGGTTTTGCCGTCAACGTCAATTTTAACATTTTTATTAGGAGCAAGCTTCTCCTGAATATTAATCGGAGCGGGGGTAGGCTGTGGATTTTGAGGTACTGTGTTTTTTGCTTGCGAAGAAGCCTGATTAGCAATTGCTGTACTATTTTTAGAGTCTTGTTTATTGTCAGTTGCTGCAGCTGGTTTCTTAACCTGATAAGTATAGCAACTCACAAGACAAAATAATATGATGATAAGGTAAAGATTCTTTTGCATTAGCCAAATTTAAGAATTAAACGGAATATTCAGTATTTTCTTTTAGAAGATTCTGTTTTTTCATAAAACTACTGCCCAATTATTTTTTATGAGATTCAATAAAATTCACCATTTCATCATTCAGTTGATTCATATATGTTGCATCGGTTGTTCCAAAACCGTGAGTCCCGTCTTTTACAACAATCAGTTTGGTTTCAATATTTTGTTTTTTTAGTTTTCTGACTAATCTTTTGGAATGATTGATAGGAGCAACTTTGTCTCTATTTCCGTGAAGGATAAAAGTCGGAACACCATTTTCAACATCATTGATCGGAGAAACGGTTTTCAGATAGTCTATGGCTTTTCTTTTTTCGGTTTTAATATCATAACCGGAAATTCCAAAGACTAGTTTTTGTCTGATTTCAACAATCGGCTTAAAAAATAAACTGACAATGGCGACTGGAATTTTGCTTAATCTTGTATGCAAAAGCCTGTTTAAATCCGTAGGCCCGAAATTACTTACCACATAATTCACTTTTCCTGAATAAGATGAAAGTTCCGGACTTCCAACATATTCATTATCGTTGGTATAAGCTGAAAGCATCGATAAATGAGCGCCTGAAGATGCTCCGAAATAGCCAATATTATTCGTGTCAAAATTATATTTTTCAGCATTTTTCCTGACCCATCTTACCACATCCTTCGTATCCTGAACCGGTAACGGAAAATGTACTGTTTCACTTACTAAAGTATAATCCATACTAATGACGGCATAATTTTTTTCGACCAGTTTTAAAATAAAGCTTTCAATATAGCTGTCAGCTCTCACTATTTTATCACCTTTTGCCCAAGCTCCGCCGTGAACGTAGATTACTACCGGAAGCTTTCCCGAAGCTGGCTTTTTAGGTTCGTAAATGTCTAATTTGACAGGATTTCCTGAAGCGTCATTTTTATAAGAAATATCCTCTAAAAGAGCAGTTTTTTCGGGAAGAATAACGCTTTTCGGAGCTTGTATTTCGATCGGAGCCTGAGAATAACTCAGATTAAACAAGCTAAGACAAAAAATAAAAAACAGGTTTAAAGAAAACCTGTACATCATATTGTGATTGAATGAGTTCATAAAATATTTTTTGAAGTGGTTATTTTACTAACTCCTCAAAAAGTTTACCAAAAGTCTTTTCCAGATCTTTAGATTTTCCCGGATGAGGTCTGGAGGTCTGTACTACGGAACTTCTTACCGCTGTCAGCCATCGGAAACGTTCAGGAATTTCAAGCTGCGCAATAGGTCCGCCATCTTTATCTCCGTTGGCTATTTTCTGAAAACTTTCAAGATTCTGAATGATATCCTCATAATCCAGCTTGCTGTGCATAAGTCTGAATTTATCGGGACATAAATAAAACTCAACCCTGATGAATTTTTCTTTTTTAGAGAACATCACCAAACCTATATTGAAAAACTCTTCTCTTTCAACCTTAGGAACCAGTCGTATGACTGCGTATTCGTATATTTTATCCTCTTGCATTTTTGGCTTCGTTTAAAAAGATTTCAGAATTTTCTAATCGTGTTTTCAGGAAGTTGAAATAGATTTCACGAATTTCCTCCGGGTTTTCATCGGCATCGTTCCAGTGTAACCAGTCTTCAGGAATTAAGTTTACAATTTCTCTGAAAACAGTCTCATTCAACACTTCTTTTGCGAGTTTATCTGCTTCATCAAGCTGTGTGGCCTGTGGAAGCAAAACATGGTCTTTCACATATTTGAACGGAGTTTTTGCAGCCGTATCAAAATTCTGCCACGAATGATGAAAATAGAAAGAGGCACCATTGTCGATCACCCATAGCTCTTTATGCCACATCAGAAGATTGGTATTCTTAAAAGTACGGTCGATATTCGTAATAAAGGCATCCAGCCAAACGATTTTTGATGCCAGAAGAGGATCAACTTTCACACTGGGATCGTAGGCAATAGAGCCTGAAAGATAATGTAACCCTAAATTTAATCCTTCTGAAAATTTCAGCAGATCCTGAATTTCCTCATCAGCTTCTGTTCTTCCGAAATCAACATCGAGATTCACAAATACAAGCTCAGGAATTTTTAATCCTAATACTTCAGTGATCTTTCCTCCCAATAATTCAGAAATCAGCATCTTGACTCCATGACCTGCACCACGGAATTTTAAAACATATTTAAAATCATCATCAGCTTCTGCCAGAGCAGGAAGAGAACCTCCCTCCCGAAGCGGCAGAATGTATCGCATTACGGTTACCGTTCTTAAATCCAACATGCAGCAAAAATAAGGTTTTCCTTTGTGTTTATTTCTATTTTTAATATTTTTAGATCAGCTAACTATTAAAAATGTATGGTATGTCATTCTGAATATCACCCGAAAGTTGGTGAACTTATCTCACCGAATTGGCAAAAGCTACATTTTAAATAAAAATAAAATATGCAAATCATAAAAAAACAGAATATCGTTATTTCAAATCCGGAAACGAAAGAGTTTATTGCAGATGCCTATTATCCTGAAACTGACAAAAAATTACCTCTTGTAATATTTGTTCATGGGTATAAAGGCTATAAAGACTGGGGAGCCTGGAATTTAATGGCGGAAAAATTCGCAGAAGCAGGTGTTTTCTTTGTTAAATTTAATTTTTCTCACAACGGAACGACTGTTGAGGATCCTCATAATTTTGGTGATCTGGAAGCATTTGGAAATAACAATTATTCTAAAGAACTTTCGGATTTGGGAGTAGTAATAGATCATTTTATTCAGCATGAAAAAGTGGATGATCAGAAGTTGATTCTGATAGGACACAGTAGGGGAGGAGGAATTTCCATAATTAAGACTTTCGAGGATGAAAGAATCAACGGCTTGATAACATTAGCGAGTGTGGATACATTGGATCGCTTTCCTAAAAATGATGCATTTAAAAAATGGGAAGAAGCCGAGGTTTTCTACGTGCTAAATGGAAGAACGAAGCAGGAAATGCCTCATTATTACCAGTTTTATGAAGATTTTAAAAAAGACGAAATGCGTTTTGATGTGGAAAGAGCAACTGAAATGGCAAAAGCGCATATGTTAATCATTCACGGAACCAGTGATGAAAGTGTGAATGTAAAAAATGCGGAACACCTTCATATTTTAAATCCTAATTCTGAATTGTTTTTAATTGAAGAAGCCAATCATACCTTTGGCGCAAAAGAACCGTGGGAGGAAAATGACTTGCCAAGAGACTTACATAAAGTAGTAGAAAAGTCTATTGAATTTATTAATAATAAATTATTTGTAATTGAATAAAAAAGGAGTGAATACTTTCACTCCTTTTGTCTTTTTTAATGGTTCTAAGGGGAAATATTTAATTTATTTAATTAAAATCTTCCATGCTTCTTCAATATTGTTTTCAAGCAAAAGTTGCTGTGCATTCTGGTGGATCTTTTCATCGGAATGATATTCTCCGGAAGGTAAAACTTCAACGTTTGCTAACATTCCTAAATCATTTCCGGTAAAGACCTTGCTTAATTTTATTTCATCCGGAAGAAGATCGAAGCCAATTCCTTTAGTGACCAATGGTTTTGGAACTTCAAAAAGATTGTTTTCATTATTTCTGGAATACCAGTTTCCGCCTAAACGGGCAACCATATCCAGTTTTTTCTGGTCAAGATTTCCTTCCTCGTTCAGGTATTCTTCTCTGATGTGGATTTTCTGAACTTCACAAATTACCAGATTTCCTGCACCACCTTGGTCACCCAAAGATTTTACCTCTAAAACTTTGCACTCAAAGTTTACAGGACATTCTTCAATTAATTTTGGTTGTACCAACTCGGCGTCTTTCATGGTTAAACCTGATTTGATGAATTCATTCACACCGTCACCATATTCTGTGGATGCCAAAGAAATCTGCTGAACAATTGGAAAATTTACCGTTCCGATGACTACTTCAGGAACTTCTAAAACGTTTTCTAAAGTATGTTTCGTTGTATTGTCCCGAACTCTTCTGGAAGGTGAAAAAATCAGAATCGGAGGAACCGTACTGAACATATTGAAAAAACTGAAAGGAGACAGATTGATGTTGCCATTCTTATCAACAGTGGAAGCCAATGCAATCGGTCGTGGTGATACGGCAGTCTGCATGATGGTTTGTAGCTGTACCGGAGTTATTTCAGATGGAATTACTGTTTTCATATCTAATAACACTTCATTAAACTTAAGTGTTCAAATGTATAGTAAAAGATGCTTCGGTTCTTAGCATGGCATCGCTACCAATAGACTGCTAAAAACATTGTGCTTATCACAGTTAATATTAGGAATGTCATGCTGAGCTTGTCGAAGCATCTCAATTATTTGTTTAAAATTATAATTAAATTGCAGGAATAATTTTACCACTTACTTCACCAAAGCCTACTCTTACACCGTCTTTTTCAGCCCAGGCTTTCATCGTTACCGTATCATTATCGTCGATGAATTTTCTTTCCTGTCCGTTGCTTAATTGAATTGGATTTTGTCCTCTCCATGTTAATTCAAGCATAGAACCGAAAGATTTCGGATCGCTTCCTGAAATGGTTCCGCTTGCGTATAGATCACCAACTTCTACATTACAGCCGTTTACGGTGTGATGAGCCAATTGCTGGGTCATATTCCAGTACATATGTTTGTAGTTGCTTTCGCAGATTAGATTTTGTTCACCATTTTCAGGCTGGATATAGACTTCAAGATTGATGTCGTAGTTTTTATCACCTTCAAATTTCAGATAATCTAAAACCTCAGTATCCTGAACAGGAGAAGCTGTTCTGAATGGTTCCAAAGCTTCCAGAGTAACTACCCAAGGAGAAATTGACGAACCGAAATTTTTAGCTAAAAATGGTCCCAGCGGAACATATTCCCAAGACTGGATATCTCTTGCAGACCAATCATTGAAAACCACCATTCCGAAAATGGCTTCTTCAGCTTCTTTTGTAGAAATACTTTCACCCATCTCTGTATTTTTGTTGATGATGAAAGCCATTTCCAATTCGAAATCTAATTGCTTACAAGGCCCAAAAATTGGTTTTTCTACATCTGCAGGCTTCATCTGACCTTTCGGACGGTTGATTTCTGTTCCGGAAACCACAATAGAAGAAGCTCTGCCGTGGTATCCTACAGGGAGATGTTTCCAATTGGGTAATAAAGCATTTGCAGGGTCTCTGAACATTTTTCCAACGTTTGTTGCATGTTCTATACTGCTGTAAAAATCAGTGTAATTGGGGATATGAACAGGCATCATCATTTTTACCTGATCCAAATCGTAGAATGCATCTTCGATTGTTTTTTCGTCTTTTGATAATGTTGAGCCTTCCAGTAATAATTCCTGAATTTTTAAACGAACAGCATTGGTAATTGGTTTTCCAAGCTCAATAAATTCATTAAGTGTATAAGCTTCAAAAACATTATCATCAAGCCCTTCTATTTCTTCGAAATAGCCAAGATCATATAATGTTGCAAGATCAATGACCTGATCACCGACTCTTGTACAGCAGCCAATATATTCTTTATTGAATACGGCTACACCAAAAGGAATGTTATGTATAGAGAAGTCTGAATTTGACGAATATTCTACAAATGATTTCATAAGTTTAGGATTAAATAAGAATTTAAGAATAAAGTTCCTCAAATTCCGGGTTGTTATTTTTTTGAATAAGATTCTTCATCGATCCATCGATCTTTGGTATTCACATCAATAAGATACAGAATATCTTTTTGCTTTGTCAATAATAAGGTTTTCGTAACCGGTATCGGAACTTTCTGATTTTCCAGCATATCGGCACGTAGGGAAATGATGTTTTTTCTGCTTCTTACAATATCTCCGGAAAAAACATTTGAATTGCTTTCTCCCGTTGATTTATCATCGAAGACTTCTACGTAGGTGACCTTGTTTCCTTTAATCACAATAAAATCTCTTTCTGTGTGATCTTCTGCGTCTTTAATGAAGACGAATTTTTTATTGTCAATACTTACATCTCCTAAATGCTGATTAATACCTTTTCTTTCTTCAAGCTGTGTAAGAATTTCGTTGATGGTTCCATATTGTGCTTTTGCACATACCAATGTTGATAGTAATGAAATACCGATGAGAATTTTTTTCATATAAGGTGTTTTATAAAAAAGTTTTGCCAAGATAAAATCCTGACAAAACTTATTATTGTATTTAAAATTAAAGATTTCCTCTTCTTTCCTGCTCTCTCTCCAAAGCTTCAAACAAAGCTTTAAAGTTACCCGCACCGAAACTCTGAGCACCATGTCTTTCAATGATTTCAAAGAATAGGGTAGGACGGTCTTCTACAGGTTTAGTAAAGATTTGTAGTAAATATCCTTCTTCATCGTGATCGATAAGGATCCCTAATTCCTGAAGTTTTTTAAGGTCTTCATCAATGTGACCCACTCTTTCAGGAACCATGTCATAATATGCTTCCGGCGGAGCAGAAAGGAATTCTACACCACGTTTTTTCAATTCAGTTACAGTGTGGATGATATCTTTTGTAGCCACTGCAATGTGCTGTACTCCTTCACCTTCGTAGAAATCAAGGTATTCTTCTACCTGAGATTTCTTTTTACCTTCTGCTGGCTCGTTGATCGGGAATTTTGCATATCCGTTTCCGTTTGACATTACTTTAGACATCAAAGCAGAATACTCTGTGTTGATTTGTTTGTCGTCAAAAGAAAGGATGTTTACAAATCCCATTACTTTTTCATACCATTCTACTGTTGGAAGCATTCTATCCCAGTCTACGTTTCCTACACAGTGGTCTACGTACAATAATCCGGCATCTTCAGGATTGTAGTCACTTTCCCACTTTTCATATCCAGGCATGAAAGAACCTGTATAATTTTTTCTTTCAACAAACATGTGAACGGTTTCTCCGTAAGTATAGATTCCTGACATTCTTACTTCACCGTTTTCATCTGTCAAAGTTACAGGCTCCATATAAGGTTTTCCGCCTCTTTTAGTAGTTTCTTCGAATGCTTTATAAGCGTCATCTACCCAAAGTGCCAAAATCTTTACTCCATCTCCATGTTTTTTTACGTGTTCATTGATCGGAGAATCTGATTTTAATCCTGTAGTAAGAACCAATCTGATTTTTCCTTGTTGCAGAACATAAGAAGCACGATCTCTTACTCCTGTTTCAGGACCAGCATATGCTACAGACTGGAAACCAAAAGCGGTTTTGTAATAATGGGCAGCCTGTTTAGCATTTCCTACATAAAACTCAATGTAATCTGTACCATTGATCGGTAAAAAATTCTCTGCTTGAGCAATTTTTTCGGCAAATGTAAGTGTTGACATATTTTCTATTTTTACTTTTATTTTATAGCGTGCAAATTACGAATTTCCCTGAAATATTTAAAACAGGAACAAACAACTGTTAGTTAAAGTTTTAATAAAATGTTCAGGAGTTGCTTAAAGTGTAAAAAGCACCCTTGTAAAAGATTATTTAGAGTTAAATTTAATGTTTAAATCTTTCGAAAGCAGCTCTTTCCAGCATTTCCCGATCATCAGGATGAGCAATGCTGATCAGTTCCTGAGCTCTTTGACGTAAATTTTTACCATATAAATAAGCGGTTCCGTATTCCGTAACCACATAATGAATGTGTCCTCTTGTTGTAACAACTCCGGCTCCCTGTTTCAGATAAGGAACAATCCTGGAAATTCCCTTTTTGGTTCTTGAAGTGATGGCAATAATAGGTTTTCCGTCCTCACTCAGTGCGGCTCCTCTCATAAAATCCATTTGTCCGCCGATTCCGCTGTACTGCATGGTTCCGATGGAATCTGCACAAACCTGACCTGTAAGATCTATTTCAATAGCAGAATTGATGGCCACCATTTTTTTGTTTCTCATGATATTAATCGGAAAATTCACTGTACTTACATCATCAAATGAGAAAACTGTATTGTCATCTACATAATCGTATAATTTCCTTGTTCCGAAACAGAAACTGGTAATTGTTTTATTGTCGTTGTAGCCTTTATATTTATTGTTGATTACATCACTTTGGATCAGATCAATCACTCCATCACTCAACATTTCGGTGTGAATTCCTAAATCCTTATGATTTCCGAGACATTTTAAAACCGCATCAGGAATCGTTCCTATTCCCATTTGCAGGGTAGACTTATCTTCAATCAGTTCAGCCACATTTTTCCCGACTTCCATTTCTTCAGGTCCCACTTTTGAACCGTAATCCACTGTCGGAAGTTCCTCTTCATGCCATACCAGTTTATGAATTCTGCTTACATGGATCATTCCGTCACCGTGAGTTCTCGGCATCAACGGATTGACGATTGCTACAATGGTTTTTGCAGTGTCTACTGCGGCTCTCGCAACGTCAACAGAGGTTCCTAACGTACAGAAACCATGTTTGTCAGGAGGAGAAACTGTAATCATAGCAACATCTAAAGGCAGAATGTTTTTTCTGAATAATATCGGGATTTCACTTAAAAAAACAGGTACAAAATCTCCCTGGTCAGAATTTACAGCATTTCGCACTGGTGTTGAAACAAAAAGGGAATTGATGAAAAAGCTGTCTTTGTATTCCGGTTTTGCAATTTCTACATTTCCCTGTTGGGTAATAGAAACCATTTCTACATTGGAAAGACGGTGAGATTGTCTTGCCAGTTCATCAATTAAATGGTTGGGAGTACATGCACTTCCGTGAAAAAATATCCTGTTCCCGCTTTTTACGGTATATACAGCTTCTTCTGCACTTATATAGTTGTACATATTGAAAGTTTTATAATTTTCTCTGTCTTAAAGATAGTTCATATTGTTTTTAATACGCCCAATTATGCGAAGATATTTGTCATGTTTTAACAGAAATACATTCAGTTTTTGTTGGTCTGTCGCAAAGACGCAAGGTTTTTTATTTTCATATTGATTTTAAGGCGCAGGAAAATCATAGATTTTCAACAAAGTGTTTTTTAGTATTAAATTTTATCGCAGATAAAATCCTTGCGTCTTAAAAAAATTCTTTATGTAATATACTTTGCGCGTTTGCGATTAACCAATAAAAAAGACCAAACGTATTATGTCCAGTCTTTTTTTATATTTAATTTTAGTCAAATTTTATTCCTGTGAACGATCTCCCATGCTATGATCTTCACTTTCCAGCCAGGAAGTTTTATAAGTTGGATCTTCTACTTTCAAAGCTTCTTCCGTAAGTTTTAGAGGGCGGAAAGGATCTACCATTACCGCATATTCTTCCGTGAATTTTTTACCGATACTTCTTTCCATTGCTCCAGGGTGAGGTCCGTGAACGATTCCTCCAGGGTGAAGTGTAAAATCCATTAGATCAATATGGTTACGGCTCATGAAATCACCTTCTGTATAAAATAAAACTTCATCAGAATCAATATTGGAGTGATTGTAAGGTGCCGGGATTGCCTGTGGGTGATAATCGTACATTCTTGCACAGAATGAACAAACCACAAAATTGTGTGCTTCAAAAGTCTGATGCACCGGAGGCGGTTGGTGGATTCTTCCCGTGATCGGTTCAAAGTTTTTAATATTGAATTTATAAGGATAAAAATATCCGTCCCAACCTACTACATCAAACGGATGCGTAGCGTAGATGAAATCCGTGATCTGATTTTCCTTTTTTACTTTAATTAAAAATTCCCCTTTTTCGTCTTTAGGCTCAACGAAAGTAGGAGTGATGATATCTCTTTCGCAGAAAGGAGAGTGTTCCAACAATTGTCCAAATTCGTTTCTGTATCTCTTGGGAGTATAAATCGGAGAATGACTTTCTACCACAAAGAAAACAGTATCATCAGAATGCAGTTCAACCTGATAAATAGTCCCTCTTGGAATAATTAAATAATCACCAACAGAAAATTCAAGGTTCCCGACAAAAGTTTTTAAAATTCCGCTTCCGCTGTGGGCGTATAAAAGTTCATCACATTCAGCGTTTTTGTAGAAATAATCCATCGATTTTCTCGGCTTCGACAATCCCATTTTCAGGTCATTGTTTACCATCAAAAACTTACGGCTGTCCAAAAAATCGTTTTCAGGAGTTACGTTCATTCCTTTGAACATTCTTGGAGTTACGTTTTTCTCAACTGCGATTTTCGGTGCTACATCTTTCGGTTCGCCAATCGATTTGATCTGAGTCGGACGGTGAATATGGTACAATAATGAAGAAATTCCATGAAAACCTTCGGTTCCGAAAAGCTGTTCATAGTAAAATTTATCTTCAGGAGATTTAAAAATCGTATGCCTTTTTTGTGGGATATTTCCCGACTGATGATATCTCATTTTACTTTTATATGTTGACTCTCAAATTTAACACTTTTTCATGAATTCAATTTAATATTATTTTTCAGTAGAGTTTTGTAATTGAAAAATAATTGTTAGTTTTGTCTAACAATTTTAATTTCATGAAACAAATACTATTTTCTGCTCTCTTTTTTTCAGGCTATTGTTTTTCACAAGAAGCTGACAGTTTGAATGTAAAGCCATCAGGAAAAGTAGATTCAGTCAAAGTTTCAGATCAAAAAATCAAAACCAAAGATATAGACGATGTAGTGATTACCGGAACAATAAAACCGATCAGTAAGTCTAAAAGTCCGGTAGCTGTAGAAATCTATTCGCAAAAGTTTTTCCAGAAAAATCCGACACCGAGTATTTTTGAAGCCATTTCTATGGTAAATGGAGTAAAGCCCCAGTTGAACTGTTCGGTTTGTAATACGGGAGATATTCACATCAACGGATTGGAAGGTCCTTACACAATGATTTTGATCGACGGAATGCCGATTGTAAGTTCGCTGTCAACAGTTTACGGGCTAAGCGGAATTCCGAATAGTCTGGTAGACAGAATTGAAGTGGTAAAAGGTCCTGCTTCCTCTATTTATGGCTCTGAAGCGATGGGAGGAGTTATTAACATTATTACAAAAAATGCTTTGACGGCTCCGAAATTGAGTGTTGATCTAATGACAACGACCTGGAGTGAAAATAATCTTGATCTTTCCACGAAATTTAGTTTAGGAAAAAATGTTGCTTCATTAGTAAGTTTAAATTATTTCAATTTTACGAAGAGATTTGACGAAAACAAAGATAATTTCACAGATGGGGCATTGCAGAACAGAATTTCAGTTTTTAATAAATGGAATTTCCAGAGAAAAGAAAACCGACTAGCAAGTTTTGCGTTGAGGTATTTGTATGAAGATCGTTTTGGAGGAGAAATGCAGTGGAATAAATCGTATCGTGGAAGCAATGAAGTGTATGGAGAGAGCATATATACGAATAGAGTAGAAGCTTTTGGGGTTTATCAGTGGCCGATTAAGGAAAATATTATTACCCAGTTCTCCTATAATTTTCATGATCAGAATTCTTTCTATGGAAATAATCCTTTTGTAGCAACTCAGAAAGTAGCTTTTTCTCAAACCTATTGGGATAAAAAACTGGGAAATCATGATTTGATTCTGGGAGTGACTTTCAAGAAAACGTATTATGATGATAACACACCGGGAACACTTTCTTCAGACGGTATTACCAATGAGCCGATGAAATCACCGATTTTGGGAGCTTTTATCCAGAATCAATGGGAAATAAATGAAAAGAATACTTTGCTATTAGGATATAGATTTGATTATGATAAAATCCATCATGCTGTACATTCACCTCGTTTTGCCTGGAAGTTTTCACCCAATCCTTACCATACATTGAGGTTCAACTTTGGGACGGGTTTCCGTGTGGTGAATTTGTTTACGGAAGATCATGCAGCATTGACAGGTTCGCGTGAAGTTGTGATTAAATCAGATTTAAAGCCTGAAAAATCCATCAACGGAAATTTGAATTATGTCTGGAAAATTCCTGTCGGAGATCAATTGATCAATCTGGATGCTTCGGCTTTTTATACCTATTTCAGTAATAAGATTGTTGGCGATTTTGATACCGATCCTGAGAAAATTATTTATGATAATCTTCATGGTTACGGAATTTCAAGAGGTGCTTCTTTGAATGTAGATTATAACTTTAGTTTTCCTTTGAGTGTCAATTTAGGAGTGACATATCTCGATGTTTATCAGAAATTTGATGGTGAAAATGAAAAATCACAGCAGCTTCATGCCCCGAAATGGAGTGGCACGTATAATTTGAGCTATAAGTTTAAAAATAATCTGACGATAGATTTTACAGGGCAGTTTTACGGACCGATGCGACTGCCAGTTTTACCGAATGATTACCGACCCGAATATTCTCCGTTTTATTCTCTGGCTAATATTCAGGTTTCGAAAAGTTTCAAATCTGGATTTGAAGTGTATTGCGGAATCAAAAACCTGTTCAATTTTACACCGAAAGATCCTTTGATGCGACCGTTTGATCCGTTTGATAAAAATGTTGATGATCCGATCAGTAATCCTTATCATTACACCTTTGATACAACTTACGGATATGCTCCGATGCAGAAAATAAGAGGATTCTTGGGGGTAAAATATACTTTGAAATGAGACATTCAGTCATATTTTTATTTTTAATGCTGGTGCCCTGTTTTTGTTTTTCGCAGATGAAGACAGGCACTTTTTCGGAGTTAGAAATTCGGCAGAAAGAAAATTCAAAGCCGATAATTATTCATATGTACACAAGTTGGTGTTCAGTTTGTAAAATCGAATCTTTTCAATTGAATAAGGATAAAGACCTGGTTCAACTGATAAATGAAAATTTTTACCTGATCAGTTTCGATCCGGAAAAAATGAAAGAAAGGATCACTTTCCAAGGAAAAGAGTTTAATTATTTACCGAATGGAAATTCTGGAATTCATGAATTGGCTTTAGCGTTATCAAAAAATAAAAAACAGCCTGTATATCCGTTGTGGATTATATTAGATCAAGATCAGAATTTGATTGAATATCATGAAGGGAAGTTTAAACCGGAAGAAATGAAACTCAAACTTGAGAAAGTTTTAAAATTTTAATTATACTATGAGCTTTTTTATAGTTTAATATGATATTTATTGAAAATTTGATGCTCAAAAGTTCCGCTAAGTTCTTTTTCCCAGCCTTTAGTTGTTCTTAATTTTTGCAATATTCTCGTTTTCATATCATCATTATTATTTTCAAATGCATATTGTGCCAAATCAAAAAGGTAAAAAGTCTCGTTTACCTTATCAAATTTAGCTTTGGAGAAATGTTTAGTAAAATATTCTGTATAGATATTATTAAAGTCATTAGGATAATTTTGTTTTAAATATTTGAATGCATAACTATTATTATATTTAAAAAGAAGATAAATGATATTTTTTTTCAAAGCTTCATCATACTTTTCTATTTCAAATACCCGATCATAAATGAGCCAAAATAGATCTTCATCTAATTTTAAAATTTCTGAATTAATGTTTCTTAAAAGTTTGTCTTCATTTACGGCTTTACGTTCAATCAATTCAATTTTTTCTTCATCCGATTCATTTGGATTTTTAGAAGCCTTTGCTCTTACGAGATTCCAATACTTATGATAAATGATAGAATATGTTAGTTCTTTATCTACTACACAGCCTGAATGTGTTTGAACAATTTTTTTATTAGCGATGGCATCTAAAATTTCTTTTTGAATATTAATATACTTATTGTTTTCAGTAATTAATTCATCAATAATGTATAATCGAAGCACTTGATTTTTATGTTTACTCAATTCAATAAGGTCAGTTATAGAAAGTATTTTCTTTAATTTTTTAAAATTATAATAATTGTTATTGTCACTTAAGCCATTTTTATCTAAATCAGGATTTAATATTCCATCCCAATCATCCAGAGAGTTGACTTTTATTATCCTTGAGATTATTTCCTCTTTTGTTTGGGTAAAAGAGAAATTTGAAATTAGTACAATTAGAATAGTTAGAAAACGGGTTTTCATGATCAAAATATTTGTAGCTAACTATTTCAGTAAAACCGCAACAATCGCCAAAATCGCCGGCAACGCCTGAACAAAAAAGATCTTTTTTGTAGCGGAAACAGCGCCGTAAATTCCGGCTACTGCAACACATCCTAAGAAAAATAACGCAATATTGGTTTGCCATTTCGGATCTTCAATCAGGAAAGACCAGATCAGTCCGGCTGCTAAAAAACCATTGTACAGACCTTGGTTAGCTGCTAAACCTTTTGTTGGTTTAAACATTTCTGCTGGTAAAGCTTTTTTAAAAACTTCTTTTCCTTTGGTTTCCCATGCAAACATTTCCATCCATAGAATATAAAGATGCTCAATGGCTACCACTGCGATTAGAATTTTGGCTATGATTTCCATGAATTAGTATTTTGTGATTGTAAAACTAAAAAAATAAAGTTAAGTTTGGTTATACAATTTCAATAATGGAGACTTTCAAACAACATTTAGATAAATTCATTACAATTACTGATGAAGAATTTGCTTTGGTTCTTTCATTTTTCCGGGAAGTGGAAGTGAAGAAAAAGCAGGATCTGATGTTGAATGGTGAAGTTTGTAAGTCGATGTACTTTGTGGTTAAAGGCTGTCTCCGAAAGTTTTTTGTGAATGAAAAAGGAGTAGAGCAGACTACCGAATTTGCTATTGAAAACTGGTGGATTACTGATACTTTTGCCTATGAGCGACAGATGAAGTCGGATTTTTGTATTCAGTCGGTGGAACGCTCTACAATTTTAATGATTGATCTTCAGAATCAGGAAGCGTTATTGAAAGAACATCCCATCATGGAACGGTATTTCAGAATGATTTATCAGCGGGCTTATGCCTCTTCGGAAAGACGGATCCGTTATTTATATGAAATGAGCAGAGAAGAACTGTACGTACATTTCAGTACACAATATCCCTGGTTTATTCAAAGAATTCCTCAGTATTTAATTGCTTCATTTTTAGGGTTTACTCCGGAATATTTAAGTGAAATCAGAGCAAAATTACGTTCTTAAACCAGTTTAAGATTTTTACGGTTCAGAAGTTGCAATTTTGTCCTGTTCATAAAAGCAATTACAATGACAGGCAAAAAAGAGATTCAATTACCACAGTTATTTTTAAGATTAGCCATTGCGGTAACGATGCTTTCTGCTGTGGCCGATAGGTTAGGTTTTTGGGGTAAAAACTCTGCCTGGGGAAATTGGGAGAACTTTGAAAAGTATACCCAACAGCTTACCTATTTTCTTCCTGCAAGTTTAGGAACTGTTTCTGCCTATGCTGCAACTTTTTTAGAAATTCTTTTTCCGTTACTGCTGATTCTTGGATTTAAAATCAGAATTGCAGCGTATGGAGCAGGTTTTCTGTTATTGATTTTCGCTTTTTCCATGACCATCGCTTTAGGCGTAAAAGCGCCTTTAGATTACTCAGTGTGGATAGGAAGTGCTGCTGCATTCTTATTAGCAGTTCAGGAGAGATATTCATTTACAATAGACAATTTAACAAACAAAATATAAATCATTATGAGTGCAAGAATTAATATGGCGGCCGTAGATGCTGCCGCTTACAAAGCAATGATGGGATTGGAAGGTTATCTTCAGACGATCTCTTTAAACCACATTCAAAAAGAATTAATTAAAATCAGGGCTTCACAAATCAACGGATGTGCTTTCTGTCTGGATATGCATACGAAAGATGCCATAAAATATGGTGAGACTCCCCAGAGAATCTATCTTTTAAATGCATGGAGAGAAGCATCAGAATTGTATACTGAGGAAGAGCAAGCACTTTTGGCAATGACCGAAGAGATCACGCTGATCAGCCAGAAAGGATTAACAGAGGAAACGTATTATAAAGCAAAACAGCTTTTTGATGAAAATCAGATTGCTCAAATCATCATGGCGATTATTACGATTAATTCATGGAACAGAATTGCAATAAGTACGCATATGCCGATTGCAAAATAATTAAAAGTTGTATTTAGGTTATTACAAAAAGAGCTTTTCAAATGCTGAAAAGCTCTTTTTATGATCAAACATCTATTTAATCTATTAACACTATATATTTTTTCTTTTAAACGGCCCTTGTGGAGCAATAATTTCAAGATTGGTTCCGTCTGGATCTTGGAAATAAGCTACTGCAGTTCCAAAACCGGATTTTAATCCATCTTCTTCCTGAAAAGTAATCGGCTCACCCTCTGGCTCCACACCAATTTCCTTTAATCTTTGAATCGCTTCATCAATATTATCCACTTCAAAACAAAGATGCATCGCACTGATCTGGTCGTTCTTGTAGTTTGCCTGTTCAGATTCAGGAATTACATATTCCAGAATATCAATGTTAAGGTTATCAAGATGAAGGTTGGCATATTTAATTTTGGTATCCTTTAAACCCTGTGTTTTTGCCATTCTTTCACCACCGATTTCGTCAATATTGGAAACTTTTGTTCCCGTCAGTGCTTCATAGAAAGCAATCGATTTTTCTAAATTTTTTACGGTGATTCCAACGTGATTGGCACGAGTGAATCCTTTTTTTGTATTTTCCATTGTTTAAAACTTTAATTATTAAAAATTAAAACCGTCAATGATAAACTTTATAGCTGAGCTAATTCTGTATTGATGAAATTAAGCTCTTCCTGAGAAAGATCAAAAGACATTGCTTTTGCATTTTCAATCGCTTGCTGAGCATTTCTTGCTCCTGCTAAAACCACTGTGATGGCAGGCTGTAAAGTTGTCCATCTCAAAACCAGCTGAGAAAGAGTAGCTCCTTTCTCCTGGGCAATCGGTTCGATTTTATCTAAGAAAGTTTTCACTTTATGTAAATCAAACTGTGAAAAATATCCGTTTCTGTGATCGTTTTCTTTCAGTTGGCTTTCTTTGAAATATTTTCCTGTCAAAAGACCTCTTTCCATTGGGCTATACACGATAATTCCCGAGTTGTTTTCTAAAGAATAAGGAACCAGGTCATTTTCAATAGCACGGTTCAACATACTGTAAGAAACCTGATTGCTGGCTAATTTCAGGGTTTTATTAGCTTCTTCCATCTGCTCAACAGAATAGTTGCTTACTCCTGCAGTTCTGATTTTTCCCTGCTGAATCAATGCTTCCAAAGCTTCCATCGTTTCGCTGATCGGTGTGGTAGAATCCGGCCAGTGCAACTGTAAAAGATCGATGTAGTCTGTTCCCAGTCTTTTTAAGCTTTCTTCAACTTCTTTGATGATATTTTCTTTAGAAGCGAATTTATACACAGGGATTTTTTTACCATCTTCTTCCGCATCGAAGAAAAATTCTCCTTTCCCGTTGTTGCTTCCGTCCCAAACCAATCCGAATTTTGTCAATAACTGGATTTTTGAGCGGTCTTTTCCTTTGATTGCTTCGCCAATCATTTCTTCACTTAATCCGAAACCGTAAAAAGGTGCGGTATCAATTGATGTAACTCCATGATCCAAAGAAGCGTGGATTGAATGTATGGAATCTTGTTTTTCATTTCCTCCCCACATATTTCCACCGATGGCAAACGCTCCGTGAGTAATCACTGAAAGCTCCAGATCAGTGTTTCCTAATTTTCTATATTCCATTTTCTTTTGTCTTATTTTTTTGATTTTAATTGAAATTTTTAATTTTAGATTTTTGAATTTTAATTCTATTTTAATGTGAAAATTTCGGTTAGTTGTCATTCTGACGAAGGAAGAATCTATGCTGTTTTTAGAGATTCTTCACTCCACTTCGTTCAGAATGACAAATGCAACAGTTACCCTATTTGAAAAATTATTTATTCAATTCTTTTAAAATAGCCTCGCCAACACTTTTTGCAGACTGAGGATTCTGTCCTGTAATCACTCGTTGATCGGTCACTACATGATTCTGCCAAAGTCCTGATTTTTCAAATTTGGCTCCTCTTTCTTTCAGTTTGTCTTCCAGAAGGAAGGGAACCACATTTGTTAATTTCACTTCAGACTCTTCTTCGTTGGTGAAGGCATTGATTTTTTTACCGTCCACTAAATATTTACCGTTGTTCAGTTTGATATTAACCAAACCGGCAGGTCCGTGGCAAACTCCGGCTACAATTCCTCCGTTTTCATAAATTTTTGAGGCAATAGCAGCAAGTTCTGTGTTGTCTGCAAAATCCCACATCGCACCGTGGCCTCCTGCGTAAAAGATGGTAGAATAATCATTCGGATTTACCTGAGAAGGCTGTAAAGAATGATCGATCTTGTTTTTGTATTCTTTGTTTTCCCAGAATTCTTTGTTTACCGGATCTTTCAAATCAAATCCGTCAACAGGAGGAGTTCCGCCTTTCGGGCTTACAAAATCAATTTCGTATCCTGCTTTGTGAAGGACTTCCCAGGGATGGGAAACTTCACCAAGATAATATCCTGTCTCCTGCCCTGTATCCCCTTTTTTGTCATGACTGGTAACGACAAATAAAATTTTCTTTTTCATATTTTTAGATTTTTTGGTTTGTGCCTGAATGAATCCTATCATAAAAATAGAAAGGATAAGTAATGCTAATTTTTTCATAAATGTTGATTTGATCTCTTAAATTTAACCATTAGTTTCTTTTAAGTAGAGTACTAAGATTTAGTTCTGCTTAAAAAATAGATATTAAAATCTACAGTTTTTATTTAACGAATCTTAATGCCTAAATTTCCTTAATGGTTTACATTTATCTTTAATGATTAAATAATTTCGGTTAAATAAATCTGTGGTTTTTCCTGTAGTTTTTCATCAACCAAAGCTCCGAAAGCCTGAATATATGGTTGTTGGTTGTGTTGAGCCAAACCTTCTTCACTTTTCCAGATCTCGTAGAAAATAAAGTGGTTTTTATCTTCAATTCCCTGATGAAGCGTGTACAATTCATTAGCTTCTTCTTTCACGGTTTCTTTTACCATATGTTGAAGAACTTCCAAAACTTCGTTTCTGTGCTCTTCTTTTGCTTTAATAATTGCTGTAAGATAGATTTTCATATTTAAATAAAGTTTTCAATTGAATGATGTTGTGGTTTCCAATTCAGTTCTGTTCTCGCTTTATCGGCGTTACATAAGCTGTTGGATGCAAATCCGAAATAGCCGCCTGCAGGACCAAATGTATTAACTGCTTCCTGAACGGTTACTGATTGTGCAGGTTGAAGTTCATAACGTTCACTTATTTTTTCTGCTAAGTTTTTTATAGTTGAGGAACCATTTTCAGCATAATATAGTGATCCGGCTTTTGCTTTTTCCAGTGCAAGAACATACAAATCGGCAAGATCTTCAATATGAACGTTTGACCAAATATTTTCTCCTTTTCCAAAATAAGCTCCAAATCCTTTTTCTTTAGAGAAATTAATCAGGGCAGGAAGTTGTATGCTGTCTTTTTTTATCCCTAAACCTTTTCCATATACCATGGTGGGAACAATAACGATGCTTCTTATATTCTTTTTAGCGGCCTGAAGAATATGCTGATTGATCAGTACTCTGGAGGCCATTTCCAGTCTTGGTAGTAAAGGAATGTCTTCTGTAAATATAAAATCGTTCTTTTCTCCATTTTCCTTCCCTCCAAAAATAGCTGATCCTGAAGTAAAAATAAACGTTTTTCCACTTCCTTCCAGCGCATTTAAAATACTGTCTGCAACATAAGCATCATCTGCAGAATCAGCATTGTGAATAATAGCATCTGCATTGGAAATAGCATTCCGAAGAACGGTTTCATCATGAATATTTCCTACGATCGTTTCAATTCCGGCTGTTTCCAGTTCTTTAGCATGAATATCGTTGCGGATCAACCCAATTACCTGATAGTTTTTATCCAGTAATTTTTTAGCTACAGTTCCACCGATATATCCAGTAATTCCTGTAATTAATATCCTTTTCATCAGATCAGATTAAACCAACTGGGTTTTCAGCTCTTTTTCAAAAACATTTTCAAGATGCTCTCTGTACAGTTTCATATCACGTTCGATATTGGCGTTCTTCTCTACATCATGGAAGTGAAAGCTTTCCATTTTTTCTAATGAAACAAAAGCGTTCATTCTATGGAATCCAAATAATGGTCCATTATCCACACTTGTTTCGTTAAAGAATTCTCCGGGAAGCGTGAAAGCCGTTTCAGGAGCGTTCCAGCTTGTTGTCAGCATATATTTTCTTCCTTTCAGCATTCCGCCTGTTCCGTAATTGATTTTCGGATTGTCGGCCGTTCTTCCGTCACTCATATAAATTCCTTTGGCATGACCTGCCGTAAAGACTTCATCAATATATTTTTTCAAACCATTCGGTAACTGAAACCACCAAATTGGAGTATGATAAATAATGTAATCCGCCCAAACGAATTTTTCCACTTCTTCATTTTTATCGTAATTTTCACTTACATTAGTGATTTTCACTTCTACATTTCCAAAACTCTTCAGGACTTCCAAAGTGTTTTCTGCAATTGTTTGATTATATTTTCCTCCGGAATGTCCGAAGTTTTGTCCACCGTTGATGATTAATACTTTTTTCATTGTTTTATGATTGTTTAAATTTTATGATGCAAAGTTAGGATGGACTATTCTATAATAAAAATAATATAA
>JBCNMJ010000036.1:0-31651 GCA_039594975.1 Chryseobacterium sp.
ATGGAATTAAGCATTGGAGAAATGGCATTGATTGCCGTAGCGATCGTTGTATTATTCGGACCGGATAAACTTCCTCAGATTGCGCGTGACTTGGGGGCAGGCGTAAGAAAAATGCGTGGTGCAGTGGAAGACATCAAAACGGAGATCATGAAAGAAACGGATAATCCTGTTTCTGAGATCAAACGTGAGATTGAAAAAGTAAAAGATGCTGCCAAAGATTTTAATCCCATGAAAGATATTGAAAAAGATATCTTAACCGAACCCTCTTCCACGAAAACAGAGCAGGTGCAGATCAAACCTTCAGAGGATGAAACTTATGAAGGACCTGTAAGCAGATAGAATAGAATATGGAAGAAATTATTCAGGAAGATAAAAGCGTATTTTTATATCTAAATAACTTAGGAAGCTCATCTTTCGATCAGTTTTGGATGCTGATTTCAAGTACCTGGATTTGGGTTCCACTTTACATTATTTTCTGTTATTTACTTTTCAAAAATTATAAGCTAAGATCTTTTGTTTTTATATTAATATTTATCGCGATCGGAGTTACTATTTCTGATCAGTTAGCGGGCATATTTAAATATGGAGTAGCGAGATTAAGACCTTGTCATGACCCGAGTTTACAGGATCACATGAGAATTGTGAAATGTGGCGGTCAGTTCGGTTTTTATTCGGCACATGCTTCAAATACTTTCTTTTTAGCAACTTATTTAAGTTTTTTGTTAAAAAATAAGCTAAATTGGTTTCCTTATTTTATATTTGTGTGGGCTGCAATCGTAGCATACAGCAGAATTTATTTAGGTGTGCATTTCCCGATAGATATTTTGGTGGGGGCGTTTGTTGGATCTTTTTTGGGAGGGCTTTTTGCTATGCTCGCCAAAAAAGTGATCAACAAACAAACTAAAACTATATGAAAACAAAACTCCTTTTTTTTACTTTCGCCACTTTTTCGGCGGTTCAATTATTTTACGGACAAGACAAGAAAATAGCAGAAGAATGTTTCAGTAAAGCCAACTATAAATGTGCTGAAGAACAATATACAAAGCTTGCTGAAAAAGAACAAATTCAGAAATTTCAGTCAGAATATTATGACAGACTTGGGACTTCACAAAGGAGATTGGGGAAAACAACCCAGGCATTCAAATCCTATGAATCTGCTTTAAAATCAAACCCTAAATCCGTTTCTGTATATGAAAATCTGGCTTCTTTACATAATCAGAAAGGAAGTAAAACAAAGGCCTTGGAATATGCTAATACAGGGATATCATTAGAACCAGAGAGTACCAACCTTTATTTACTTCGGTCCAAAATATATGACAATTTAGGAAAGAAAGATTTGGCACAGAAAGATTTACAGCATGTTTTGAGCTTTGCTCCGGATAATATTCTTGCAAGAACCGGACTGGCGAATCTTAAGAAAAGAAACGGTGATCTTGAAGGTGCTTTAAAAGATTATAATCAGTTAATTTCGGAAAAGCCCGAATCATTATTATACAGCGGAAGAGGGGATATTTACCTTAAAATGAAAAAAACAAAAGAAGCGCTTGCTGATGTTAATAAGTCAATTTCTGTTGATCCGAAATTCGCTCAGGCTTATGTTACCAAAGCACAGATTCTGTTTGATACAGCGAAACCTAAAGAAGCGTGTACGAATTTGGATAAAGCAGTAAGCTTAGGTTACGAGAAAGCTCTATTGCAGGAGTACTATGCTAAATGTGAAAAAAAGTAATTGAGTTAAATACATGAAATTCCCAAATCTGAAATTATTCGTCATCACAGTTTTTACTCTTGGAGCAATGACTTTTACGAATGCTCAACAGGCTGAAACAAAGATTCAGGAGAATTCCCTTTTGGTAGCAGCTTTGAAAAAAGCTGAAGAGTCTGCTTCCAAATCAATTTTTTACATCGACAAAGAGGAAAGTAGTATTGAAGCTGTAAAAAAAGTTCCTTACGAAAATATAAAAAATGTAATGGTGCTTACAGATGATAAAATCAAGAAAAAATTCAAAGAAAAAGGGATTACCCAGATAGTAATGGTAAACACAAAAAAATAATTTTATACTCACTTGGTACATTCTTTAAAATAAGTTAAGAATATGCCAAGTGAGAATATTGAAATACTTAATCGTTATGATAAGGTTTTCCCTGTAAGATCTGATCAGCACGATACAACTGCTCCACAATAAACAAGCGGATCATTTGATGGGTAAATGTCATTTTAGACAAAGACATTTTTTCATTGGTCCTGCTATAGATTTCATCAGAAAATCCATAAGCTCCTCCGATTAAAAGATGAATTTTTTTTACAGAGGAATTCATCCACGCATCTATTTTTTGTGCAAATTCACGGCTGGTAAACTGTTTTCCTTTCTCGTCCAGAATCACAACCAGATCATTTTTATCAATATGGTTCAGAAAAAGTTTTGCTTCTTCCTTTTTAAGAAGATCAGGAGTAAGGTTTTTAGCATTTTTTACATCCGGAATTTCTATAATTTCAAAATTCCAGTGTTTAGGGAGGCGTTTCAGATAATAACTGATTAATGAAGTGATTTCCTTATCATCAGTTTTTCCGATACAAAGCAAATTGATCTGCATTTCCTGGCTTTAAATGTTTACGGAGACAAAGATATTCATAAATTAAAGAAAGACATAATTCACAGTGTTTTTAAGCGTTTTCAAATTTAAAAAATCATTACTTTTGTTAGAACACCAATCCGATGCAAGTAAAAATCCTTTCTTGTCTGCTTTTTTGTTTTTCATCAGTTTCTTATGCTCAGGAAATTGGTGAAGCCCGGGATGAAAAATATCTAGAAGAAGATAAAAAGAAAGTTTCGGTGGTGACAGGATTAAGTTACATTCACAATATTTTCGGATTGTTATATCAGGATAAAATTTTTCGATTAAGGCCCAATGACGCTTTCTACACCGAGTTTTTCTTACGCTATAGATGGCTGGATGTGAGTTTTTCATTAGCCCCGAAACTCACGAGAATCAATAATGATGACCCGGAAAAAGGAAAATCAAAATACTTTAATGTAGGATTTACCTTTTTTGTTAATCCGAAACTCCGGCAATATGTTTATTTTAGTCAGGTGAAAGGATTGTATTTTCAGGATACCAAAGAATTTATGCGCCTGATTTACGGTGATGATTATAATGAGGAAGGTTATCTGCAGTTTCCTGATGCCAAATACAGATCTTTTAAAGGAGAAACGAGTTATTTGCTACTGGGAAATAAAAACGATTACAGGAGTTTTAATAATATGACGTATAAGCCGCTAAAAGACGTTTTTATTGTAAGTACAGGTCTGTTTTATCAGTATAATATTCTCAGTGATTTTAACAGAACAATCTATCAGGGTGAAATCTTTAATGAAAGTGGCGACAATTCTCCATCAAAAGATTTCAGAATTGCTTTAAGATCGGGTGGAGGAGTACAGAAGAAAATTGAAGGAAATTGGTACACAATAATAGAGGCTTATCCAGAATTTTATTATTCAAAACTAATTGGTGAAGATTTTCATGAATTTAATGTCGGGCTGTATTCTAATGCGAGAATAGGGTATGACAATGGGAAATGGTTTTTCGGAGGAGGGTTCCAGGTGAACTGGATCAACAGTTCTAATGAGAATTTTTACTCAACAACACAATGGTTGTTTCGGGCGGGAATTGGTTTCCGGTTTAATTCCCCTACATTTGTAAACAGAAACTTTGATAAAATAGATCATATTTTAAAATAGAGCATGGGTATAAAACTTCCTAGATTTATCTTGAAGATTCAAGAGTTTTTTGACGGTATTCATATTCCTGTTTTGGGAATATCGCTTTGGCAGATGTTCCAGATCTATATTTCGGGTATTTTTAAAGGAAAAATAGGCAGAAAAGCAGCGGCAATTTCCTGGAGCTTTACCATAAGTTTGTTCCCTTTTCTTCTCTTCCTGCTTTCCGTATTGCCTTATATGCCACATTATGACAAGCTTCAGTTTTATATTTTTGAAGTTTTAATGCATAACGTTTTCCCATCCAATATGGAAGGAGATGTAAGAGGATATATAGAGACCAATATTATTCCAAATATGAAAGGAATCAGTAATCTGACGATTATTCTGGCTTTGGTTTTCGCTACCAATGGTACTTTCTCATTAATTAACGGATTTAATGAAAATTCTGAGGAAAAACTAACAGATGTAAAAGAATTTATCCTTTCTTTTTTCATTACCATCGGGTTTATTTCCATTGTATTTCTGACGCTTTTCGGAGTGTATTATGTAGAGGTTGTTATGAAACTTTTTACACCGTCTTATGATATTTCATGGTTGGTGGATAACCTTTCAAAGATCATTGGATTTGTTTCATTTCCTTTGTTTTATTTTATACTTTTAGCTTTGTTTTACTGGTTAGGCACCGTTAAGATTATAAGATTCAGACAGGCGATTCCTGGAGCTATTCTGACGACGGTTCTATTTGTTCTTACAACCTATATATTTGCTATTTATGTGAAAGATATTGCGAGGTATAACGTTTTATACGGATCTATCGGAAGTATGATTCTTCTAATGGTTTGGGTAAATGTAAATGTATATCTGCTTTTATTCGGAAATGAACTCAATATGGCGATAAGAAAATTAAGGCTTGAGAAATTGCTTTCCGATGAACTTCAAAAAGAAGCTTTGGTATATAAGCCAGAAGTTAAAGAACCCGATCTGGAAAGTGATGAAGAGCATATCAGAAAATTAAACCAGGAAAATGATTCTAAAGCTTAAAATAACTTTAAAAATTTTTTCTGATCCAAGGTTAGTCTTCTGAAAATTTCTTAGAGCTTATTTTTAAAATCATATATCCTAAAAAAGCAGATAAAAAAGAAGCTACCAATATGGCGAATTTGGCCTCATCCTGAATCTGTATTTCTGTTTTAAAGGAAAGTAAAGCGATAAAAATAGACATTGTAAAGCCTATTCCGGCCAAACAGCCTACTCCAATCATTTGCATCCATGAGCTGTTCTGTGGCAGCGAGCTCAATCTGAATTTTATAGCAAGAAAAGAGAATAAATTAATACCAATAAGCTTGCCCAAAACTAATCCGCAGATAATTCCGAGTCCTAAAGTATTACTGAGCCCTCCAATCATTGTAGTATTGAATGTGATATTGGTGTTGGCAAGCGCAAATATGGGCATAATTAAAAAACTTACCGGAATGCTTAATGTATGTTCAAGTTTTTCTAAAGGCGATATTTTTGTATCAGATTCATTGGTGGGAATTGAAAAGGCTAGTAAGACGCCTGCAATAGTAGCATGAATTCCTGAATGATGAAGAAAATACCATAAAAATATCCCCGGAATAATATAGAAAATAAGTTTAGTAACTTTAAAAAAGTTTAAAATAAATAATAATAAAGTCACTCCTAAAGAAAGCAGTAAATACATCCAGTGTATCTGATCGGTGTAAAATATTGCAATTACGAGTATTGCTCCTAAATCGTCTACAATGGCCAGAGCAGCCAGAAAAATTTTAATAGAATTCGGAATCCTGCTTCCTAACATGGAAATAATAGCCAAGGAAAATGCAATATCAGTGGCCATGGGAATTCCCCATCCGTTTTCGTATCGAGTTCCGATATTAAAAACAGTGAAAATGGCAGCCGGAACAATCATTCCGCCGATAGCAGCAAAGATAGGGAGAGAAGCATTTTTAAAAGAAGAAAGTTCTCCTTCAATGATTTCTCTTTTAATTTCAAGACCTACCAGAAGAAAAAAAACAGCCATCAAACCATCATTGATCCAGACGCTTACCGGATATTCTAAATGAAAAGCAGAAATACCGATTTCATGGTCTAAAAAACGCTGAAAGCCATCACCAATAGACGAATTGGCGATGAGTAAAGAAATTATAACACATAAAATGAGGATAATTCCTGAAAACTGACTGTTATTAAAGAATCTTTTAAAATATAAGGTCAAATTCATATTCCCGATTATATTCTTCTTATCCTTGAAACGCCATTGATTGCTTTAAGCTTTTTAAAGGTTTCTTCCAGTTGGCTTCTGTTCTTCACTTCAAGATTAATGGTACCATTGAAAACTCCGTCATTGGATTCAATAGACATACTTTTCATATCCATTCCCATTGCACCGCTTATGACAGCAGTTATATCATTGATCATTCCCATTCTGTCCAAGCCTTCAATTTCAATTTTTATTCTGTTTTTAAAGCTCTCCGCATTCACCCATTTGGCAGGAATTACACGGTAATCGTACTGAGCCCGAAGATTGATAGCATTGGGACAGTTATCACTGTGTACTTTAATACCGTCAGAAATAGTAATAAATCCAAAAATTTTGTCTCCGGGAATTACCGTACAGCATTTTGCATAACTATAGTTCAGTTTTTCTTCATCTTTTCCAAAGACGATCATGTCCAGATTCTGCTCTTTAGGCTCTTCGTAATGAACGTTTTTTGAAGGCGATTTTCTGAATCTGGAAAGTAAGTTGTTGAAAACATTTTTACTTTCAATATATTTTCTCAGGCTGCTTGCATCCAGTTCATTATTCTGGAATTTAAGAAATAGTTCCTGAGAACTCTTAAGATTGAAGAATTTTTGAAGTTTATTGATTTCTTCATCATTAAAATTGATTTTAGCATGGCGCAGTTTTCTTTGAAGAATTTCTTTTCCTTCTTCTACCAGCTGATTTTTTTGGGAGTTCAGATAACTTTTAATCTTTGACTTTGCTTTGGAAGTCACTACAAATTCAAGCCAGTCAGATTTAGGCTTTTGATTTTGTGAAGAAAGAATATCCACCTGATCTCCGTTTTGGAGAATATAAGAAATAGGAACCAGTTTTCCGTTTATTTTAGCTCCTAAACATTTCATCCCTAAATCCGAGTGTACTGCAAAAGCAAAATCGAGCGCGGTAGCATTGGTTGGTAAAATTTTAATCTCACCTTTAGGCGTAAATACAAAAACCTCTTTTGAGTATAGATTAAGCTTTATGTTGTCCAGAAGTTCTGAGGTAGAAAGATTTTGCTGTTGTTCCAATACTTCTCGGATCTCTGTTACCCAGTTTTCAAAGTTACGGTCTTCAGAGCTTTGTTTATACCCCTCTTTGTATTTATAATGGGCTGCAACCCCTTTTTCGGCAATCTCGTCCATTCGTTCGGAGCGGATCTGAACTTCAATCCATTTTTTATCGGGGCCAAGAACCGTCAAATGTAAGCTTTCATAGCCTGTCGAACGTGGCTGTGTGATCCAGTCGCGCATTCTGGAAGGATTACTGTGATAAACATCCGTTACGATGGAATATATTTTCCAGGCAAGGAATTTCTCATTCTTCGCATCCGATTTATAGATGATTCTGATGGCATAATTGTCGAAAACCTCTTCAAAAGAAACCCCTTGCTTAAGCATTTTTCTGTAAATAGAAGAAATCGCTTTTGCACGGCCTTTAATTTTGAAATTTAATCCTTCTTCATGTAGCTTTTCAGAAACTTCTTTTTTAAACTCTTCAATATACTTTTCACGGCTTTCTTTAGCTAATTCCAATTTTTCCGCAATCTCATTGTAAATATCAGGATTGTTGTATTTTAAAGAAAGATCTTCAAGCTCAGATTTGATGTTATACAGTCCTAAACGGTGAGCCATAGGAGCATAAATATAAACCGTTTCGGAAGCAATCTTTTTCTGCTTATCCGGAGCCATACTTTCCAGCGTACGCATATTGTGAAGACGGTCTGCAATTTTAATGAGAATAACCCTGAAGTCTTCGGAAAGCGTTAAAAGTAATTTTCTGTAATTCTCAGATTGTACCGAAATATTCTGATGATTCATGATGGAAATCTTAGTCAGTCCATTCACGATGTTGGCTATTTTTTCACCAAAAATTTTCTTCAGATCTTCATAGGTGTAATCAGAGTCTTCAATAACGTCGTGTAGAAGAGCACAGGCAATAGAAGTAGCTCCCAAACCAATTTCCGTAGCCACAATTTTAGCCACAGCAATAGGGTGGTAAATATAAGGTTCTCCGGTTTTCCTTCTTTGCTCTTTGTGGGCATCTAATGCAATATCAAATGCTTTTCGGATGAGTTTATTGTTTTCCTCATCCAATGTTCTATATGTATTGGAAATTAAATCTTTATATCTTGCAAGGATCTCTTTATTTTCCTGCTCTAAGTCGTAACTCATGTGAATGCCTATGTTATAAGACGAATATACGAAAAATAAAGAACTTTTCAAATAAGAAAATCCGTAGAATAATCTACGGATTCCTGGTTATTAGAATTATTAGAATTTGTATTTATCAGAATTTTACTTCGGAATCTATGCCGCTGCTAGAGCCTTTTATTCTTACTTCAGGACTGGTATGGATTTCAGCCTTATTTCTTGCATCTATATATCCTTTTAAATGAGTGTAATCAGCTTGATCAATACTCATATCTTCAAATAGATAGGTTTTGTGAACGGCGTTTTGGGTGAAAATATCTTTTGCCATATTTGCTTGGCTAGTATCTTTTACGGCTACACTTACAAGATACTGGGAATGATGGGGTGAATCATTCAGGTATACTATATAATCAGAACTTGGGAAACCTGAGTTTTCTAAATCGGTTTCAAGCTTTTTGTAATCGCTGTGATGTTCAAATAATCCAGCTAATATATTTGACATAAGCAATATGTTTTAAATTGTACTTAAAGGTAGTATTATTTTTGGTATAAATTGAATTATTTTTAATGAAATTTAATATTTTATGGATTTGTCTATATATGTTGAGTAAATATTTAGTTTTTCTCTATTGAACGATTGTTTAAATTTTGAAATAAAAAAACGGGCTATAAAGCCCGTTCCCTGATTTCTCAGTTCATATAGTTTAGTTAATTCGTTCGTTTTTAATTTCCTCTACAATTTCGGGATTCAATAAAGTGGTAATATCTCCAAAATTACTGAAATCACCTTCCGCAATTTTTCTTAGAATTCTACGCATGATTTTTCCCGAACGGGTTTTCGGAAGCCCGGAAACAAACTGGATCTTATCAAGCTTGGCAATAGGTCCAATCTGGTCTGAAATCAATTGATTGATCTCTTTAACCAGGTTTTCCTGCTTTCTGTCGGCTCCTGTGTCTTTTAAAATAACAAATCCATATAAAGCATTTCCTTTAATATCATGAGGATAGCCTACAATTGCAGATTCTGCTACAGCCGGATGTTCATTGATGCTGTCTTCAATTGGAGCAGTTCCTAAATTATGTCCTGAAACGATGATCACATCATCTACACGACCTGTAATTCTGTAATAGCCAACTTCATCTCTTAATGCACCGTCACCGGTAAAATATTTTCCGGGGAAAGCTGAGAAGTATGTTTCTTTGTAGCGCTGATGATCTCCCCAGATGGTTCTTGCAATTCCCGGCCATGGAAAACGGATACAAAGATTTCCTGTTACCTGGTTTCCTGAAATTTCGTTACGCTTGTCATCCATCAAAACAGGTTGAATTCCTGGTAAAGGTAAAGTGGCATAGGTTGGTTTTGTTGGAGTAACAAAAGGAAGTGGTGAAATCATGATTCCTCCCGTTTCAGTTTGCCACCAGGTATCCACAATCGGACATTTTTTCTTTCCAACATGGTCGTTGAACCAATGCCAAGCTTCATCATTAATGGGCTCACCCACTGATCCTATTACTTTTAAAGAGCTAAGATCATGTTTATCCACCCACTCTGTACTTTCTTTTGCTAATGAACGAATAGCAGTTGGAGCAGTATAGAACTGAGTGACTTTATGTTTATCAATAACTTCCCAGAATCTGTCTGGTTCAGGATAAGTCGGAACTCCTTCAAAAATAACCGTTGTCGCACCGTTTAAAAGTGGTCCGTAAAGAATATACGAGTGTCCTGTAATCCATCCGATATCGGCAGTACACCAGTAGATGTCATTTTCTTTATAATTAAACACATTTTTAAAAGTATAAGCCGTATAAACCATATATCCTGCACAAGTATGAAGCATTCCTTTCGGTTTTCCAGTAGAACCTGAAGTATATAAAATGAAGAGCGGATCTTCTGCATCCATAATAATGGTTACAAAATCCGCAGATGCTTTTTCATACAAATCGGCTAACCAGAAATCTCTTCCCTCCTTCATCTTAACCTCGTTATGAGTTCTTTTTACCACCAAAACAGATTCTACAGAAGGTGTTTTTTCTAAAGCTTCATCAACGATACTTTTTAAGTCCAAAACTTTGCTTCCTCTGTAGCTTCCGTCTGAGGTAATCACCATTTTTGCGCCGCAGTCATTTACTCTTGAAGAAACTGCAGATGCTGAAAATCCTGCGAAAATTACCGAGTGAACAGCACCTAATTTAGCACAAGCCAACATGGTTATGGCTAGTTCAGGAATCATCGGAAGATAGATACAAACTCTGTCGCCTTTTTCGATACCCATTTCCTTCAAAACATTGGCAGTTTTGTTAACTCTTGTATATAATTCGTTATAAGAAATGTGTTGTGCTTCTTCTTTAGGATCGTTGGGTTCCCAGATAATTGCTGTTTTATCGCCTCTTACCGACAAATGTCTATCCAGACAATTTTTCGTAATATTTAATTTAGCGTTTTTAAACCACGTGATTTTGGCCTCATTCATATCATATTTTACGACCTTACTCCATCTCTGATACCACACAAAATTTTGGTCAGCTATCTTATCCCAGAATTTTTTAGGATTTTTGATAGACTTTTTATATTCTTCAAAATAATGTGGTAAATCTTCTATCAGGTAATTTCTCATATCCCTTTCGTTTTTTGAAATTTGAATTTTGTTTATATTAAATGTATACTTAATTTCTTATTTTAGCTCTATATTCTTTGATTTTTTCCTGAATTTCTTCAATGATTTTTTCGTCATCAATCGTTGATGGAACCTGAAATTCTTTTCCGTCTAGTAGGGTTCGTATCAGTTTTCTTAAAGTTTTTCCTGATCGTGTTTTCGGTAAACGTTTTACAGCCATCACATTTTTAAGACAGGCAACTGCCCCGATTTTTTCGCGAACTGTTTTTACAATATCTTTTTCTACCTCTTCTTCGGAAATTGTTGAGCCATTTTTCAGGACAACCGACGCGAAGGGAATCTGTCCTTTTAATTCATCATCAATTCCGACAACCGCGCATTCTGCAACATCGGGATGGGACGAAACAATTTCCTCCATTTCCGAAGTCGAAAGTCGGTGCCCTGCAACGTTGATCACATCATCCACTCTTCCTGTGATGAAAATATATCCGTCTTCATCTTTAATGGCTCCGTCTCCCGAAAAATAATATCCATTGTATTGAGATAAGTAACTATCATGAAAACGGTCGTTGTCATTCCAGATTCCGAGTAAAGCGCCCGGCGGAAGGGGAAGTTTAATGATTAAATAACCTTCCTGATGGGCGTTTAATTCATATCCATTTTCATCAAAAATTTTAATATCATAACCCGGAATTGGTTTTCCGGCAGAGGCTCTTTTAATTTTATAATTGTCATCAAAAGTCATTAAACCCAACATTGGCCAGCCGGATTCCGTCTGCCACCAATGATCGATTGCAGGAACTCCGATGTGTTCTGCAAACCAATCCAAAGTCGCCACATCACATCTTTCGCCTGCCAAAAACTGTTTTTTGAAATGGCTCAAATCATATTTTTTCACCAATTCTCCATTTGGATCTTCTTTTTTAACCGCACGAATTGCTGTCGGAGCCGTAAACATCACCGAAACTTTATATTCCGAAATAATTCTCCAGAAAGTTCCTGCATCTGGCGTCATAATGGGTTTTCCTTCAAAAATTATGGTTGTGTTTCTATTGATTAATGGACCGTAAACAGAGAAGCTATGTCCAACTGCCCAACCGAAATCGGAAGCTGCCCAATAGGTTTCCCCTGGCTCAACACCGTAAATATATTGCATGGAAAATTTTAAAGCTGTTGCATAACCTCCCGTGTCACGTGTGATTCCTTTTGGTTTTCCTGTTGTTCCAGAGGTGTATAGTAAATAAAGTGGGTGAGTGGATTCCACAGAAATGCAATCTGCTGGTTCTGATTTTTGAACTAATTCTTCATAATCAATCAATCCATCGAACATCTCTTGTTGATTATCTACTAATTTTCGGTTGTAAACAATAATATTTTCAACTTTATCCTGAGCCAGTTCAATCGCCTTTTCTACCAACGGCAAATAAGGAATCCTCTTTGAGATTTCAACCCCGGCGGTTGCTGTAATTAAAGCTTTGGGTTTACAGTCATCAATTCTCACGACCAATTCATTCGGAGCAAAACCACCAAAAACCACGTTGTGAATCACTCCGATTCTTGCACAGGCTAACATGGCAAATAATGTTTGCGGAATCATCGGCATATAAATAACGGCTGTATCGCCTTTTTTTAATCCTAAAGAATCCAAACCTCCCGCCAGTTTTGAAATCTCTTCCTTCGCCTGTTTGAAAGTATAGGTTTTCTTCTGATTCGTTACCGGAGAATCGTAAACTATCGCTATTTGTTCTCCAAAACCATCTTCAATATGTTTATCAATACATAAATAACACATATTCAGCTTTCCGTCGGAAAACCACTGAGTGTAATCTGTTTCATCTTTAGAAAGAATTTGCACAGGAAATTCAAACCAGTCGATTTTCTGAGCCTGTTCTTTCCAGAAATCCTCTTTATCTTCTATGCTTTGTTTAAATAAATGATCTGTATCCATATTAATTTTGTGTTTTGGTTTTTAAACACTAATGCCACAAATTTCTCAAGAATATCATAATTGTGTTATTTGTGAATTTATTAGTGATATTTGTGTTTAAATTAAAACATTTCCTCAATCTGCTGCATCAGTTTTTTTATCGAATAAGGTTTCGTTATATATGCGTCAGCTCCCATTTCGAGACCTTTTTCAATGTCTTTTGGATTATTTTTTGCACTCAGGAAAATGACTTTTGTATCTTTTAATTTTTCATCTTGTTTAATGATTTCCAATGTACTGTATCCGTCCAGATTCGGCATCATAATATCCAGTAAAATGACATCGGGAACCATTGTTTTTAGAAATTCCAAAACTTCGGTTCCGTCTCTTGCAATGAAAACATCATAACCGTTTTTCTTGAAACTGTATTCTAGTGACATTAATATTTTGTGTTCATCATCTGCAATAATTATCTTTTTCATGTTGTGTTTGTTTAACTATGTTCAACTTCATTTTTATTCTTTATTTTTTCGGGAAGGGAAATTATGAAAGTTACACCCAGCCCGCTGTTTTCTGCTTTTATAACTCCACCTTGAGCCTGTACGATTTTTTTTGAGATGGCCAATCCTAGTCCGCTTCCTGTCGGTTTTAAAATATTTTGATTTTTTGACTGATAAAATTTATCGAAAATCATCTCAAGATCTTCTTCCGGAATATGCTTTCCTGTGTTGAAAATGGTAATGATTAAATGATTTTCCTTTTCAGATAATTTTGTCTGAATCGTTCCCTGCTCATCAGTAAATTTTAAAGCATTTCCTAAAATATTCTGAAATAATTGAATCATCCTTGCTTCATCATATTCAAACATAAAATTGTTGAGCAAATTGACTTCGCTTACATGAATGTTTTTCTGCTGAATCAGATGCAGAAGTGGATTCAATGCTTTTTTATAAGTCTCGATAATATTATTTTCCTGAATATGTAAAACAATTTCGCCGTGTTGAAGTTTATCAAGATAGAGAATATCATTAATAATTTCACTCAGTCTGTCGGATTCTGTGATAATGTTATTTAAAAACTCTCTTTTTATATCCAAAGGAATATCCTCATCATCAGCCAAAATCTCTCCTGCAGAGCGAATTGCGGTAATCGGGGTTCTTAATTCATGGGCAACGGAATCGAGGAAATCGTCTTTCTGGTGGTCTTTAATGATTAGACTCTCATTGGCTTTTCGTAGATCATCGGATAATTTTTGCAGCTCTTCCGATTGTTCGGTCAGTTTTTTATTAAGTGTAATATTTTCTTTAGATTCCTCTAAAATGTTTAAAACTTCCTTTAGAGAAATTTTATCTTCTTTCGTTACGCCTTCAATCAAAATCTTTGCGGAAGCAGTTCCGATTCTCCCTGCCAAAAGGTTTTCCGAGAATTTGATGAATCTGGAATCAGCGGTTTCCGTCTGAGAATCAATACTGTATTTTAAATTGAAAATTCTGAGTGCCTGTTCTGTTTTATTTTTGCCTAAAAATCTTTCCAGAATATTTTTAATATCTGAAATATAAGCTGTTCCACGCCAAATGAATGCATTTTCATGATTTTGAATATATTTATCAATATCAACATACAGCTCAGCAAAATTTCTTTCGCGGTAATTTCCTTTACTGCTTACGGAAAGAATGGCAAACAAGCCAGTATTTACCAAAATCGACCAAAAGAAAATCTGTGGAATCCTGCTTAAAAAAGAAATTTTAAAGAAATCAAAAGCATCATACATATCTCTTAAAACTCCTTTGAATTCCTGGTTGTACGAGAAATAATACTGTGGAATAATCAATCCGAAATAACAGATTATTAATCCTGCCAATAATCCAGCCATTGCTCCTCTATAGCTTCCTCTCCGCCAGAAAATAGCTCCAAAAAAAGCAGGTGCCAGTTGTGCAATCACAACGAATGAGATCAATCCAACCGAATCCAGCGACGTTTTTAAAATAAAATATTTATAAAAAGCAAACGCCATTATAATCAGTGCGAAAATGCTGAATTTTCTGATGTTGGTAATCAGTTTATTATTTTGAATTTCATTCTCAGATTTTAATTTTCCTAATAAACCATACGGAATGATTAAATTGTTGGAAAGCATGATTGACAAGGTGATCGCTGAGATAATAATCATTGAAATACAAGAGCTTAACCCTCCCAGAAAAACCAAAACGGTAATTAATGTATTGTCAAAATGTTGGGGAATCAGGATAGAGTAGAACTCCGGATTTACTTTTTGTCCATCGAAAATCAACCTTCCGCCCCATGCGATCGGGAAGATAAATACAGTGAAAATCAATAAGTAAAGCGGGAAAAACCAAATGGCAGTTTTGATGTGTTTTTCCTGTCTGTTCTCAACAATAGCTGTGTGAAATTGTCTTGGAAGAATACAGATCGCAGTCCCTGATATCATGCACAAAACCATCCAGTTCATCGCGCCTTCAACGCCGTTGAATGTATTTTTTTCTTTAAAATCTTCAAACTGACTGGCCTTTTGATAAATATCCAAAAATCCGTCAAATACAAAGTAAATAACGAAAACACCTAAAATAATAATGAAAAAAAGCTTCAAAAAACTTTCCAAAGCGATCGCAGAAATAATTCCCAACCGTTTTTCGGAAGCATCAACATAACGTGTTCCGTAATAGGATGAGAATAAAGCGATTAAAACGACAACAAAAGTAGCATTATCAGTTAAAATATCATTAGACATCGGCGTTTCTGTCACCAGGTGAAAAGTTTCGGAAATCGCTTTGATCTGCAAACCGATGTATGGAACAATCGCTAAAAGACAGACGATTGTGATGATGGCACTGAAGCTTCTGCTGTTCCCATATCTTAACGAAATAAAATCTGCTAAACTACTGATTTTATTCACTCTTGATATCCTTACAATTCTGGTATTAATGTAAATCCAAGCCGGAATAACGATGATGGGACCAATATAAATCGGGAGGTAGTTTAGTCCGCTTGTTGCAGCAACACCAATGCTTCCGTAATACGTCCATGCTGTGCAGTATACAGCCAGAGAAAGCGCGTAGATGTAAGGATTGTTGATCCAAAGCTTACTCTTCTTCTTCTCCGCCAAATGAGCGACTAAGAACAAAAGGGCCAGGTAAAACAAAACCACAGTAAATAACGCGAAACTATTCATCATATTTTTTTACGATTACAAAAGAAATAATGATGGAAACCATCCAGACAGCGAAAATGTAAATCAGGATCATCGGATAGCCGAAAACCTCCTTTTCACTGTTGAATAACAATGAAACAGGAATACTGAAAGCAATCAGAAGTCCGACGCTCAGGATGATTAGCTTTTGTTCGTGCCTTTTTTTCATGATCTATAAAAAATAATTGACGGACAGATTCTATCCGCCAATTATCACTAACTTATTGTTTAAACTTTGTCGTCAGAATATTCTCCGGTTAAAGCATAATAACCAAAAATCGCCATTCCCCCTGAAATTATCGGCATCAAGACGAATAGAATGATAATTCCGAAAACCAGATCTTCCTGTTTTCCCGAGGTGATTTTTGGAATTCCCAAAACCGTAATCCCGAAATATCCCACCACCAAAGCAATGGCTATCCAAAGTATGCCTAATATTTTTTTTAGTCCGTTCATTTTCGTTGTTTTAAAATTAATAAAAATTTGAGTGATTCAGTGCCTAATCGTGAATATTATTGTTCTTATTTTTAAGATAAAATAATCCGATTAATAAACAAACCCCGGCAACTCCGATAGGATACCAAAGTCCCTCCAGATACCATGTTGGGTGTCCTGCTTCTTTTCCTGTTGTTACTAAGTAAGTTGCAACTGCCGGAAGCAACCCTCCAAACACGCCGTTTCCAATGTGATAAGGCAGAGACATCGATGTATAACGGATTCTCACAGGGAACATTTCAACTAGGAATGCGGCAATCGGACCATAAACCATCGTTACAAAAATCACCTGAATAAATACTAAAAATACCAGATACCATTTTGTATTATCTGCTAATTTGATGCTCTGGGATACTTTTGCTTCTTCCGCTTTTCCGTCTTTCATGACAGGCCCGTTTGGTGACCAATGTACAACGCTGTCTTTTTTAATTAAAGTTCCGTCAGTATACAATGTTTCTTTATGGAAACTTACGAGACTGTCGGTTGTGATTTTATCATGAATTTTAGCTGTTCTTTTTTCTGTAATTCCGTTCGCTGCAACAATTTTATTTTCAAGATTAATGCTTTTAAACATGGAATCATAAATGGGTCTGTAGGCTAAAATGGCGATTAACATTCCTGTCATCATGACCGCTTTTCGACCAATTTTATCTGAAAGCCATCCGAAGAAAACGAAGAAAGGCGTTCCTAAAAATAAAGCCGTTGCCATTAGTGAGTCGACTTGTGCAGATTCTACATTCATCACCTTTTGAAGGAAGCTCATAGCATAGAATTGTCCGGTGTACCATATTACTCCTTGTCCCATTGCAGCTCCGAATAATGCTAATAAGACAAATTTGAAGTTGAATTTATTCCCGAAACTTTCTTTTAATGGGTTTTTTGAAGTTTTACCTTCACTTTTAGCCTTAGCAAAAAGCGGAGATTCTTTCATGTTTCTTCTGATGATGTAGGAAACTCCAACCATTAAAATGGAAATCCAGAAAGGAATTCTCCAACCCCAACCGTCAAATTCTTCTGCGGAAAGTGTGGTTTTTGTAACCAAAATAACAATTAATGAAATGAAAAGTCCCGCAGTTGCAGTGGTTTGAATCCATGATGTCCAGTAACCTCTGCGATGAGGTTGTGCGTATTCTGCGACATAAGTTGCTGCACCTCCGTATTCTCCGCCTAACGCTAAACCTTGCAATAATCTTAAAATTAAAACTAAAACAGGCGCCATAAATCCGATAGTTTCATAGCTCGGAATACATCCGATCAGGAATGTCGAGAATCCCATAATTAATAAAGTTACCAAAAAGGTATATTTTCTTCCGATAATATCTCCTAATCTTCCGAAGAACAAAGCTCCGAAAGGTCTTACTACAAATCCTGCTGCGAAAGTCGCAAGCGTAGATAAAAATGCTGCGGTAGGATTATCCGCCGGGAAAAATTTCGTTGCTAAAACTACGGCCAGACTTCCGAAAATGTAGAAGTCGTACCATTCTATCAAAGTGCCGAGTGATGAGGCAGTGATCACGCTCCAGATGGTGCGGTTTTTCTGCTTGTCGGTCATATTTTCATAGGCATCGTGATGATTTTCGCTCATATTGCTTAAATTTTTGATGTTAGTTTAAATTGATTGGGTTTTTATAGTTTTTGTTTTTAATCGCAAGGGCGCAAGGAAAGTTTTATATGCTTTATGTTATAAGGCGCAAAGATTTTATCTTTGATAAAAATTTAAACGGTACTTGCTGAAAATCTTTGATTTTCTTGCGTCTTAAAAACGTTTAGGTTTAAAAAAAACTTTGTGTCTTTGCGATTAAAAAAATATGATTAATATTTTTACAAGTAAATCTGGAATTGCACAATAAATTCTCCTTTAGATTTCGGGCTTTCCGTTGGGCTGGTATAAACTGGCCGTGTAGAATACTGTGTCGTGATTTTTGCGTGATGACCGTCAATAAACCAGTTGGCGCCGACATCAAATTGTGAGGAAGATTTATCAAAAGCTTCAAAATTTTTATACGTATACGCCGCAAAAGGCTGAATTCTGATTTTCGGTTTTTCTGCCTGACTTGGCAAAAGTAAACCTGCCTGTGCATAGATAATATTACCTGTTCCGATCGTAGGTTGTAGATTTCCCGGTCCTGCAATCGCTTTATCGCCAATAAAATTTGGATCTGCAGAAGCGATATTCATAATTCCTAAATTTCTGATGTAATTTGGACCAAATTGATAGTTGTAATACCCTGCATAGGCCGAAACTGCCATTTTATTTTTAGCATTTCCCAACGGAATATCTGCAAAAGCATCAACGGCAACGAGCGTAATATCGTGTTTTTCAATGTTTGAATTCACGGAAGTTCGTGTGCCGTCTTTTTGATGGTAAAAACCCGCACCCACATTGAAAACCTTTTTTGTTCCCAAATAAGAACCGACTTTAAAGGGTAATAAATTAGATTCTTCATCCAGAAATTGATATTCAACATATCCTGCTTTTGAGAAATTCGGATTTCCATTGTTGTCAACAGCTACTGCTTTTGCCGGATCTGTAACATTTGTTGGCGTTAAATCTGTTGCAAAAGGCTTATTTAGGCTAAAACGATACTCCAATTTTCCATATTTTCCCTTCGCAAACATCCCCAATTGTCTGGCAAACTGATCGGAATTATCAATTAAAGGCCATATGAAAATAGGGGAGTCTACGGTAAGAAAATTCAATGTTGAAGCCATTGTCATTCGGGAAAGTCCCATGTAATAATGCAATCCTGCTCCTAAAGATAAACTGAATTTGCCCGCTTCACCAGGTAAAATAACTGCATATTCGTTCCAGGCATCATGAAAAAACATCTGTGGCTTTTTTCCGTTTCCATAGCCTCCCGTTCCTGAAGTTCCCGAACCACCTCCGTTGATAAATGTCTGATTATTAATCCCAAAATGTGCTAAAATCATATATCTTTTGGAAATTTGGGCATATGCTAAAGCACGTAATCGTCTGTTTCCAAGACTCCAGGAATTATCGGTAGGTTCTCCGCCAACCATACTTCCGGGGTTCATTTGGGTATTTCTTAACCAAAATTGGTCCCACAAAATGAATCTGACATACTTATCGCCTTGTTGATTTAAGTTAACTTTCAATCCATTTCCATAATCAGGCGAACCTTGAGAATATAAAGAATTGCTGATTAAAGCCAATCCAATAAAAGTGAGTAATTTCTTCATAAATTATCAATTTTTGGCGTTGTTTTTTATGAAAGCCAAATTGTAATTAATAATTTGTTTGAAGAAATTTAATATATATTATTGGTAATGATATAGTTAATGTTTAATATCCTATATTTTTAGTTTAAAGTTTATTGTTATATAATATCATTTTTCAGATTCACAATTAGCTTATTGATAATTCACTATGAAATTATTTTTTAAATCGTTCCCATTTTATCAACATGTATTTATCAGCAAACTGAGTAATAATTAATCCTGAATTTTTAAGGTTTTCTTCTTTGCTCATATAGTCAATCAGTTCATTTTGCTTTAGAATTTTATACACCGGATGAAACTCTGAATGAGGAGGTCTTGTAATATTATATTTCTTGATCCATGAGCTGATCGTCACGTGTGAAACGCCGATGATTCTTTCGATTTCACGAAAGCTTAATCCTTCAAGATATAGTTGTAAAGCTTTTGTTACATAGTAATCATCAATTTGTTTTCCTAATTTTTTTACGGTAAAATAGTAATTGCAATCTTTACAAAGAAAACGTTGTTTCTCATTCACGATTCCGCTTTTTACTACCTTAGTGCCGCTACATTTAGGACATTGATTTTCCATATCTATATCTTTTTAGCAAATATATAATAATTTAGCAAAATATTAATTTAGTGTAAAGATAAAATTACCTGTATATTAAATTAATTCAATAAAATTATCTTTTTTATTTGGTTTTAAAAGAAATTATATTTTAAATTTGCCAAAAAAATTAGATAAATAAATGGAAATAGAAATTTCCTCATCCATACATCTGATGTATGTGAGTGAAATACAGCAAGAAATGTACGATTCTGCACAGCGTAGAGGAACGGGTATTGCCAAACGTTCCATAGAATATTTAAGCAAAAAGATTTCAGAAGGCAATGCTGTGGTGGCTACTGAAAACGGAGAGTGGGTGGGTTTCTGTTATATTGAAACCTGGTCGCACGGTCAGTTTGTGGCCAACTCCGGGTTGATTGTTTCTCCTAAATTCAGGGAGAGGGGTGCTGCAACTTTAATTAAGAATAAAGTTTTCCAACTATCTAGAGACAAATATCCGAATGCGAAAGTTTTTGGGCTTACGACAGGTCTTGCCGTGATGAAAATCAACAGTGATTTAGGCTACAAACCGGTAATTTATTCTGAGCTGACTCAGGATGAAGAGTTCTGGAACGGCTGTAAAAACTGTGTGAACTATGAAATTTTAATGAAAAAAGAACGTAAAAACTGCCTGTGTACGGCGATGCTTTTCGTTCCTGAAAATATAACAAAAAATGGAGCTGCCCATACGCAGCCGGAAATTAAATATAGCAATGAAATGAGCCAAACCGATATTGAGTATCCTGTACAAAATTCTCTTGGCGAATTCCAGATGACCATTAAAAACAATAAAAAGAGTCCAGATGAAAAAGAAAGTCATCTTAGCGTTTAGCGGAGGTTTGGATACCTCTTACTGTGCTAAATATCTTAGTGAGACACTGGGATATGATGTGTATGCAGTTACTGTAAATACCGGAGGTTTTTCTAAAGAAGAAGAGAAAGAACTGGAAAAGAAAGCCTTACATCTTGGGGTAAAAGAATACAGGTGCGTGGATGCTCAGGAAGATTATTACAATTCTTGCGTAAAGTATTTGATTTTTGGAAATGTGCTGAAAAATAATACCTATCCTTTATCTGTAAGTGCGGAGCGTACCATTCAGGCGCAGGAAATTGCAAAGTTTGCTATTGAGGTTGGAGCCGATGCTATCGCTCACGGAAGCACGGGAGCAGGAAATGACCAGGTTCGTTTCGACTTGATTTTCCAGGTAATGTGCCCGAATGTGGAAATCATTACGCCGATTCGTGATATGGCTTTGTCCCGTGAAGAAGAAATTGAGTTTTTGAAAAGCCACGGTTACGAAATGGAATTCCAAAAAGCACAATATTCTGTAAATAAAGGTCTTTGGGGGACTTCAGTCGGAGGAAAAGAAACGTTGACGTCAAGAAATTATCTTCCGGAAGAAGCTTTTCCTTCTCAAATTCAAGAAACTCAGCCTTCAGAACTGGAAATTGAGTTTAAAAATGGGGAAGTTGTCGCGGTAAACGGTGAAAACTTTGAACATTCCGTTTATGCGATTCAGAAAATTGAAGAATTGGCTTCTGCATACGGAATTGGTCGAGATATTCATGTTGGAGATACGATTGTAGGAATCAAAGGAAGAGTTGGTTTTGAAGCAGCTGCGGCATCTGTGATCATCAAAGCGCATCATTTGTTGGAAAAGCATACGCTTTCAAAATATCAGCAGATGATGAAGTCCCAATTATCCGATTGGTACGGAAACTGGCTTCACGAGGCACTTTTCTTAGATCCTGTGATGAGAAACATCGAGTCTTTCTTGGTTGATTCTCAAAAAACGGTCAGTGGAAAAGTTTTCGTAACGCTTCATCCTTATCGGTTTATTTTGAATGGAATTGAATCTCAACATGATTTAATGTCCGATAAATTCGGAAGCTATGGCGAAGCAAACAGAGCATGGACAGGCGAAGATGTGAAAGGGTATACAAAAATTGTCAGCAATTCTTTAAATATCTATCATCATATTAATTCCGGATTTTAAAAGAGAACCCGTAGGGTTCAATACGAATAGCCGTAGGTAAAACCTATGGATTAAAAAAGATCAACATAAACATAGAACCCGAAGGGTTCAATAAAAGTAGCCGTAGGTGAAACCTATGGACAAAAATAAAAATGATTGAAATTAATAAAACAGCAGGAATCATCGGAGCCAACGGTTACACAGGAAGCGAACTGGTTCGGCTGCTGGCTTTTCATCCTCATGTGTCTTTGCGTTTTTTATATAGTCGTTCAAATTCGGGAACAAAAATTTCAGATTTGTACCCGGATTTAGCGACAGTTTGTGAAATGGATTTAACAGATCAGCCACAAGAAGTAGATATTTTATTTTTATGTCTTCCTCACAAAGAAAGCCAGAATTGGCTGACTCAAAATCCTATAAAAGATTCAACGTTGGTTATTGATTTAGGAAACGATTTTCGTTTGGACGGTAATTTCGGAGGCAGAAATTTTATCTACGGATTATCCGAAATCAACAAAAAACAACTTTCAGGGGCGAAAAGCATTGCCAATCCGGGATGTTTTGCAACAGCGATTCAACTGGCTTTGCTTCCTTTAGCTCAAAAGGGTTTGTTAAATGAAGTGTATACAACGGGAATTACAGGCTCAACAGGCGCGGGTCAGTCTTTGCAGGCGACGACGCATTTCACCTGGAGAAATGATAATATTTCAGCGTATAAAACTTTGACACATCAACATGTGGATGAAATTTTACAGCAGTTAATTTCTTATAATACAAATGAAATCAGTCTGAATTTTGTTCCATGGAGAGGAGATTTTGCGAGAGGAATTTTTACGAGTTCCACAGTGAAAACAGATTTAGAACTTTCAGATATTGAGCAATTGTTTAAGGATTTTTATGCAGATGAACCTTTTGTAATGGTAAGCGAAAAAGCAATTGATCTAAAGCAGGTTGTCAACACGAATCGCTGTGTGATACAGATTGAAAAGAGTGGAAATGTTGCCGTTATTCACTCAGCGATTGACAATTTGTTAAAAGGAGCTTCCGGACAAGCTGTCCAAAATATGAATATTGCAATGGGTTGGGAAGAAAATTCAGGATTAAACTTGAAACCGATTGCTTTTTAATGTCAATTGTCAAATAGTCAATCGTTAATTTTAAAACTCAAATCAAAACCGACCTAGGAAAATGGAGCGTTAAGAAAATTGAAATTTAATCCGTTAAAAAATTCCCACTGTTTGAGCACGAGGCAAATTTTCAGCCGAAGACAAATCTTTAATTCGTGCGAGTTTTGGGAATTTTAGGATTCAATTTAAATTTTTAGCGAAAATTTCCAAGTCTTGAATTTTTGTTTCTTTTGTTTCAAGACAAAAGAAAAATATAAAAAACAAAAAAATGAATTTATTCAACGTATATCCATTATTCAACATAAATCCGGTAAAAGCCCAGGGATCCTTTCTTTGGGACGACAAAGGAGAAAAATATCTTGATTTTTACGGAGGTCACGCTGTGATTTCTATCGGGCACAACCATCCGCATTATCAAACTCAATTAAAAGAGCAATTAGATAAAATATCTTTCTATTCAAACTCGGTTCAGAATGAATTACAAACTGAATTAGCTGAAAAATTAGGAAAAATTTCAGGTTTGGAAGATTATAATCTGTTTTTATGTAATTCAGGTGCTGAAGCGAACGAAAATGCTTTAAAGTTGGCTTCTTTTCACAACGGAAAAAGTAAAGTGCTGTATTTTTCAGGTTCATTTCATGGAAGAACTTCGGCAGCAGTTTCGGTGACAGATAATCCAAAAATCGTAGCTCCGGTGAATTATGACGAAAGGTTTATCAAGTCTGAATGGAATAATATCGAACAGCTTGAGGAAGTTTTCGAAAAACAAGGAAGTGAAATTTCGTCTGTTATTATCGAAGGAATTGAGGGAGCTGGCGGAATTATGATCTCGACACTTGAATTTTTAACTAAAATCAAAGAATTATGTGAAAAACATGATGTGGTTTTGATTTTGGATGAGGTTCAGTCAGGATATGGAAGAAGTGGTTATTTCTTCGCTCATCAGGAATTTGGGATCGAAGCTGATATTATCACAACCGCAAAAGGAATGGGAAATGGTTTCCCGATTGGTGGTGTTTTGATTAATCCGAAGTTTCAGGCAAGCAACGGCTTGTTGGGAACTACTTTTGGCGGAAATCATTTGGCTTGTGTTGCCGCGATTGCGGTTCTGGATGTGATGAAAGATGAAAATCTCATCGAAAATGCTCAGGAAATGGGCGCTTATATTGAAAATGAATTGAAAGGTTTTCCACATATTAAAACTATTCGAAGGAAAGGCTTAATGATTGGGATTGAATTGGACAGGGATTGCTCAGAAGTAAGGAACAGCCTGCTGTACAATCATCATATTTTCACGGGAAATTCTAATGATAAGACGGTGTTGAGGATTCTTCCGGCACTTACCATTAAAAAAGAAGAAACTGATGTATTCATAAATGCTTTGAAAGAAGTATTGGAGAATATTTAATCTTTGGAAATTATGTGGTCTGTCATTCTGAACGAAACAAAGTGGAGTGAAGAATCTAAAATATTATGTTGAGATTCTTCCTTCGTCAGAATGACAACACAATTATCATTAGCTGAGTGAAACGCCCTTGCGAACGAAAATATTTTCAAGTTTAATTAAAAAACTTCGCAATCCTAGCGTTAAAAAATTAGATAATATGTAAGATAAAATCTTTAAAATCAATTTAAAATGAAAAAATTCACCTCTGTAAGTGATGTTGAAAACTTACAGGAAATTATAAAAAAAGCTTTACAAATTAAAGAAAATCCTCTTTCGGAACCCGGGAAAGGAAAAGGAAAAACCATAGGACTTGTCTTTTTAAATTCAAGTTTGAGAACCCGTTTAAGCAGCCAGATTGCCGCACAGAATCTAGGGTTGAATGTTTTAACGTTAAATGCCGCTCAGGAAGCATGGAATCTGGAATTTGCAGATGGTGCGGTAATGAACGGCGATACGGTTGAACATATTAAAGATGCGATTGAAGTTTTAAATCAATATTGTGACATCATCGCGGTTCGTTGTTTTGCAGGAATGAAGAATAAAGAAGATGATGTTAATGAAAGTATTTTGAGCCAGTTCGAGCAGCATGCAAAAGTTCCGGTGATTTCACTGGAATCGGCAACACGTCACCCTTTGCAGAGTTTGGCAGATTGCATCACGATTACAGAAAACTGGAAAGAAGAGCGTAAGCCGAAAGTGGTTTTAACCTGGGCTCCTCACATCAAGCCGATTGCTCACGCGGTGGGAAATTCTTTCGCAGAATGGATGCAGGAAATGGGCGTAGATTTCGTCATCGCCAATCCTGAAGGGTATGATTTAGATAAAAACTTCACAAAAGATGTAAAAGTAATTCATGATCAGGATGAAGCGTTGAAAGATGCAGACTTTATTTATGTTAAAAACTGGTCGTCTTTTGATGAGTATGCAGAGATGCCGGAAGTAAAAGAAAACTGGATGTTAACGAACGAAAAATTGGAAAACACTAATGAGGCAAAGATAATGCACTGCCTTCCGGTTCGTCGAAATGTAGAATTGAGCGATGAAGTGATGGATGGTGAGAATTCTATCATCTATCAGCAGGCCAAAAACAGAATTTTCTCGGCTCAGGCGGTTTTTTCAGAAATTTTAGATGAAATTAATTCAAAATAATTAAATCATGCAAGAAAAGCTTTTCGTCATAAAAATAGGTGGTGCTTTGATTGATGATGAAGACTTATTACATCAATTCTTAGAGCAGTTTGCTGAAATTCAGGAAAAGAAAATCCTTGTTCATGGCGGCGGAAAATTAGCAACAACTTTAGCGGACAAGCTTGGAATTGAACAAAAGCTGGTGAATGGACGAAGAATTACCGATAAAGATACCCTGGATATTGTAGCGATGGTGTATGCAGGAGGTATCAATAAAAATATTGTGGCTAAACTTCAGCAGAAGAAATGTAAAGCAATTGGATTTTCCGGAGCTGATGCGAATTTAATTAAGGCCAAAAAACGGGAACATGAAGAAATAGATTTCGGATTTGTGGGAGATATTACCGAAAAAAGTGTGAACAGAAAACTAATCTCAAAGTTGCTTAAACTGGAATTGGTGCCTGTATTTTCAGCGATTACCCACGATAAAAAAGGACATCTTTTCAATACGAATGCAGATACGATTGCTTCGGTTATTGCGCAGGCTTTATCGGTGAAATATGATGTGGAATTATTGTATTGCTTTGATAAAGAAGGTGTTTTGGAAGATGTAAACAATCCGGAATCCATTATTAAAAATATTTCTGAAGACGAATTTTCAACCTTAAAAGACGAAGGAAAACTTCACAAAGGAATTCTTCCAAAATTGGAAAACGCTCTTGGAGCGGTGAAAAATAATGTAAATAAGGTATTCTTAATCAAAGAAACCGAACTTAAAAACCATATAGAAAACCATCATGCAGGAACTGAAATCTGTTTATAGTAAAGAAGAATTACTGAATAACGCAGTGGATTTGCTGAAAAAACTGATTGAAATTCCGTCATTCAGCAAAGATGAATTTAACACGTCTGTGGAAATTGAAAATTTTTTCAAAAAACATCAGATTCCTACCAAACGTTTTAAAAACAACATCTGGGCGGTGAATAAACACTTTGATGTTTTCAAACCTTCCATTTTGCTGAATACGCATCATGATACCGTAAAGCCGAATAAAGCTTATACGCTGGATCCGTTTTTACCGATTGAGAAAGACGGAAAATTATTCGGGTTGGGAAGCAACGATGCGGGAGCTTCTTTGGTTTCGATGGCGCAGGTTTTTTTGCATTTTTTTGATAAAGAAGATTTAAAATATAATTTAGTTATTGCTTTGACAGCAGAGGAGGAGATTTCAGGGTTTGATGGGATCGAAGCTTTATTTCCGCAGCTTCCGAATGTGGAACTCGCCATTGTAGGTGAACCGACGCAGATGAACCTGGCGATTGCGGAAAAAGGTCTTTTGGTTATTGACGGGGAAATGAAAGGTACTCCTTCTCACGCCGCTCATCCGAATGATGATAACTCGATTGTGAAATGTATGGAAGATTTGCAGCATATTCTGAGCTTCAAATTTCCAAAAATTTCAGATTATTTGGGTGAGGTAAAGATAACACTGTCGGGGATTCACGCCGGAGTACAGCACAATGTGGTTCCGGAATCGTGCACTTTTACTTTAGATGTAAGGGTTACAGACGAATATTCCAACAAAGAAGCATTTGAAATCATCCAATCGCAGATGAAATCGACTTTAACAGCGAGATCTTTCAGATTAAATTCTTCAAAAATCGAAATGGAACATCCATTCGTACAGGCAGGTCTGGAAATTGGGAGGACAACGTACGGTTCGCCAACATCATCCGATCAGGCCATTATTCCTTGTACATCTGTAAAGCTTGGTCCTGGCGACAGCAGGCGCTCTCATACTGCGGATGAATTTATTTTTATCGAAGAAATTGCGGAGGGAATTGAGATTTATATCAAAATTTTGGAGAAAGTTTTATAGGCTGGAAGTAATGAGGGTAGATGATGGAAGTCTGTGAAATGTGGAATAACGACCTAGGAAAATGGAGTGTTAAGAAAATTAATTCTATGAATGTTAAGAAAATTCTAATGTTCGAAGCGCGAGACAAATTATGGATCAAAGAACAAATTTTGAATTCGCGCAAGTTTTAGAATTTTTAGAGAATAGAATTAATTTTTAGCGGAAGTTTCCAGTCTTGAATTTTTGTTTCTTTTGTTTCAAGACAAAAGAAAATATAAAATTAGTTTTTTACTGTTTTGACCTTACTCAGCAGGCGATGAAGTTTGAATATTTTTAATAAAGATTTATGCAAAAATTAGATTAAGAATGAAAGACTTTAAAATGTGGAGATGTTAAAGTTGCAGAATAATAAGGGTGTCCTGCTGAGTTTTAAAAACAACTAAATTTTTAAAGAAAGAAGTATGAAAAAAATATGGCAGAAAGACGATAATGCCACAAACATATTAGTGAATAACTTTACAGTCGGGAAGGATCTTGACTTTGATGAGCGTTTGGCAAAATACGATGTTAAAGGTTCTATGGCACATTGTACAATGTTGGCAGAAGTTGGAATTATTTCCAATGAAGAATCGAAGCAGATGCTGTCTGTTTTGGCAGAGATTTTAAAAGATATCGAAAACGGAACTTTTGAGATTGATAAAAATGCGGAAGATATTCATTCGCAGGTTGAATCTATTTTAATTGAAAAATTAGGCGATACCGGAAAGAAAATTCACACGGCAAGATCCCGGAATGATCAGGTTTTGCTGGATATTAAGCTGTATTTATTAGATGAAATCCGCGAAATTACTTCACTGACGGATGAATTCTTTCAGATATTAATCAAATTGACGGAACAGTATAAAAATGTTTTACTTCCCGGATACACACACCTGCAGATTGCGATGCCATCCTCATTTGGATTGTGGTTCGGAGCGTATGCAGAAGCGTTGCTGGATGATGTTGAAATGTTGTTTTCAGTAAAAAATATCATTAATAAAAATCCATTAGGTTCAGCGGCAGGTTATGGTTCCTCATTCCCAATTGATCGTGAGAGTACAACCTATAATTTAGGCTTTCAGTCGATGAATTATAATTCCGTTTATGCTCAAATGACACGCGGAAAGTCGGAGAAAATGTTGTCGATGGCAATGGCGACTTTAGCAGGAACGTTGAGCAAATTTTCTTACGATGTTTGTCTGTATCTGAGCCAGAATTTTGATTTTATCAGTTTTCCTAAAGAATTTACTACAGGAAGCAGCATTATGCCTCACAAGAAAAATCCGGATATTTTTGAACTGGTTCGTGCACGTTGCAATAGAATTCAGGCTTTGCCGAATGAATTTATTTTGCTGACGAATAATCTACCTTCTGGCTATCACCGTGATATGCAGCTGACGAAAGAAATTCTTTTTCCGGCAATTGATTCATTAAAAGAATGTCTTGAAATTTTAAATTATACTTTGCCAAATATCCAAGTGAAAGACGGAATTTTGGAGGATGAAAAGTACAAATATCTTTTCAGTGTAGAGAAAATCAATGAAGAAGTTAAAAATGGAAGCTCATTCCGTGATGCGTATGTAAAAGTAGGACAGGAGATTGAAAATAATGAGTTTGATTTTGAAATTGAAAGTCTGAACCATACCCATCAGGGAAGCATTGGAAATTTATGTCTGGATAAAATTGAATATCAGTTTAATAAGCTGAAGAATAAATTATTGGGTTAATTTTTTAAACAAAAGAATTGTTTAGAATTGATGAGATGCTTCGACGGGCTCAGCATGACACCACTCCAAATGAATTGCTAATAAAACACTTAGTATTAGAGATGTCATGCTGAGCGAAGTCGAAGTATCTTTAATTTTTATCAAGAAGATTCAATTAAAATTTTAATCCAAATCAATCTTAAACTTAGTAGATTTTTTCACCTCATGAAGCACAATAGAACTATGGTATTGCCCTATATTAGGAATGTTTGAGATCACATTGACGGCGAATTCATTATAAGAATTGATATCTTTTGCAATGATCTTCAACATATAGTCGTATTCACCGGAAAGACTGATAATCTCCTGAACTTCATCGTGCTTACCAATGTTTTTCTCAAATGTTTCTAAAACTTTCTGAGATTGCTCTTTAAGACGTACATTGCAATATACGACAATATTCAAGCCCAGTTTTTCACGATTCAAAAGACCTACATATTTTTCAATAATTCCGTTTTTCTCCAGCTGTTTGATTCTTTCATACGTTGGAGTAAAGGTAAGACCTATCTTTTCCGAAATTTCTTTCACGGATAAAGTGGAGTCTTCCTGAATTATGCTGAGAATCATTCTGTCTTTTAAATCCATATCATAAAGTTGAGTTCTAACAAAAATAATATTTAAAAATGAAAATAACGAGAGATTACTATTTTTTAATCTAAATCAGATTTTAGTTTTGTCAGTTTGTAAAATTGTTGTATCTTTGCACCTAATGAATAAGACAGTATTTATATCATTAGAATTACCGGGCGATAACGTCCTTTACGATATTTATTTATAGTAAGCGAAGATATTTTCTTCGCTTTTTTTTTGTGAAAAAATTAAGAGAGTATGTTTACAATTACAGAACTAAGCACCGAGAGAATCAACAATATAGTAACAGAGGCTTTGGCTTTTGCCAATGGTAAAACGGCTAAAATAGAAGGAGAGGTTTTTTGCTCAAATCTTTTCTTTGAAGACAGTACCAGAACGAAAACAAGTTTTGATATAGCCGAAAGAAAATTAGGATTACAGGTTGTTCCTTTTGATGCTTCTCACAGTTCTGTAAACAAAGGGGAAAGCCTTTATGATACGGTAAAAACAATCGAAAGTCTGGGCGTAAATCTTGTGGTAATAAGAGATAAAAAAGACAGATATTTTGACGAATTAAAAAATATAAAAATCCCTGTCATCAACGGGGGAGACGGAACGGGAAACCACCCATCTCAATGTATGCTGGATTTAATGACAATCTATCAGGAATTCGGAAAGTTTGAAGGTCTGAAAGTTGGAATTGTAGGGGATGTAAAACACAGTCGGGTTGCCAATTCAAATGCAGAAGCTTTGAGAAGATTAGGTGCAAAAGTTTATTTCTCAGGACCAGAACAATGGTTTGACGAAGGCGCTTTAATCAACGGAACTTATTTAAATGTCGATGAATTAATTAAAGAAGTTGATGTTTTGATGTTGTTAAGAATTCAGCACGAAAGACATGATGCAAAAATGAGTTTCTCTGCTTCAGATTACCACAGAAAATATGGTTTGACGAAAGAAAGAGAAAAGGAAATGAAAAAAGAAGCCATCATCATGCACCCTGCTCCCATCAACAGAGGAGTAGAAATTGATACAGATTTGGTAGAATGCGAGCGCTCAAGAGTTTTCAAACAAATGCAGAACGGTGTTTTCGCAAGAATGGCAATTTTAAAAGAAGCTTTGGAAAAAAAAGGATATACTTTTAAATAAGAACCAAAGTAAAAGAGAAAAGTACACCGCACAAAATTCCCCTCCTTTGGAGGGGTGGCGAAAATTCAAAGAATTTTTGACGGGGTGGTTTAAAAATAAAAATCATCAAAGCTAATAAGAGCCACGGATGATTAAAATAAAAAATAAAATAATAAAGAGATAAAAGTTTAAAATGAAGAAAAAATTAATACTGGAGTCCGGTGAAGTGTTTCATGGAGAAGGTTTCGGAGCAGAATTGGAAACTGCAGGAGAAGTGGTTTTCAATACCGGAATGACAGGGTATCAGGAACTGATTTCTGACCCGTCTTATTGCGGTCAGATTGTGTGTATGACCTATCCGCTGATCGGAAATTATGGTAT
>JBCNMJ010000037.1:0-31642 GCA_039594975.1 Chryseobacterium sp.
TGGACTCAAAATTTGAATTATGGGAAACCTCATTTATGATTAAGCTAGTTTTATATATATTTGATTTTATTGCAGACCGGATTAATGTTTTAAACAGATCCAAACCTACATTACTTCCAATACAAAACTTAAAACAACGATATAAAATGTCCACACTGTCACAAGGTTTTCAATGTTGATTAGGCTGGTTTCGCTGATATTCTCAAGCAAGTAAGGGATCATCAATTCGAAGAAGAATTACAATCCCGACTGGAGAAAGAAGAATACAATTAAGCTCACAGAAGCTAATCTTAAAAATTCAATACAAATCGAACTGGCAAATAAGGATAAAGAAATACTTCAGATCAAAGCAAATAATGACAAGATTTTAGCCGAAAGATTAGTTGAAAAGCAAAACACGGATTGAAAATCACTTTATCATTAAAATAATAAAACCTGCCTCACAGCAGGTTTTTCAATATCTAAAAGTTTTAAAACAAACTCTTATATTCTATTTAATCATTACTTTTTGAAGAAATTTATCCAAAGGAATTTTCAAAAATGCCATAATTCCTATTCCCATCAAACAACTATTGAGTTGAGAATAATTAAAAATAAAAGTGAAAACAAATATCCCTAATGAAAACAGAATAGAGAAAATAGTATCCGACAAAAACTTTACGTTTTCTTTTTGAGGGATGCTGTAAGTATTCGATTGGTATTTTATGAAACACAGCCAATAAAAAAACAAGCTGGTGAGCATTGCTAAAAGATTGTTCAGCACAAATATTCTGATTCCTACAAAAACAACCTGTTCATTTTGGGCAGATTCTGAAAAAAACTCCGTAGAAAACGGGAAAAATACAATAGGTAAAAGCATAGCCAAACTTCCCCAGATAATTTGCGAATTGTAATTGTGAATGTATTTGAATAAGAAATGATGCTTAACCCAAAGTTTTGCCACCACAAAAAAACTGATTAAAACAGCAAAAAAACCATATCGCAATTCTGAAAGTTCCTTCAAAAGCTCTTCTGCATCTGTATTTTTATCAATATGCGGAACTTTGAATTCTATCACCAAAAGCGTGATAACAATAGCAAAAACAGCATCACTGAAAAAAGCAATCCGGTCTACCTGAAAATCCTGTTTAGGATGTTTTTCAGGCGAAGTCTCAATGTGTCTAACTGGTAAGTTCTTTTTCATCAGAAAAATTAAAAAAGATTCTCATCCACAAAATTCGGCAACGTCACTTTCAAATTCGGTTCTACTTCCATGGCTCTTTTAATGGCGAAAACAGCGCCTTCATTTCTGGCCCAACTGCGTCTTGAAATTCCGTTGTTCACATCCCAGAACAGCATCGATTTTAATCTTCTGTCGGCATCATCGCTTCCATCCAATAACATTCCGAAACCTCCGTTGATGACTTCTCCCCAACCGACACCACCTCCATTGTGAATAGAAACCCAGGTTGCCCCACGGAAACTGTCACCAATTACATTGTGGATCGCCATATCTGCGGTAAATCTTGAACCGTCATAGATGTTAGAAGTCTCTCTGTACGGAGAATCTGTCCCCGAAACATCGTGATGATCTCTCCCCAATACTACCGGTCCGATCTCCCCGTTTTTAATCGCTTTATTGAAAGCTTCTGCAATCTTCATTCTTCCTTCCGCATCCGCATATAAAATTCTCGCCTGTGAACCTACCACAAGCTTGTTTTCCTGCGCTCCTTTGATCCACTGGATATTGTCTTTCATCTGCTGCTGAATGTCTTCCGGAGAGTTATGCTGAATTTCTTCCAACACTGCACAGGCAATATCATCGGTTTTCTGTAAATCTTCTGGCTTTCCGCTCGTACACACCCAACGGAACGGCCCGAAACCGTAATCGAAACACATCGGTCCCATAATATCCTGAACATAGGAAGGAAATTTAAATTCTCTTCCCAACGTAGGATTTTCTGCCATTACATCGGCTCCTGCTCTTGAAGCTTCCAACAGGAAAGCATTTCCGTAATCGAAGAAATAAGTTCCTTTTTCCGTATGTTTATTGATGGCTGCAGCATGTCTTCTCAACGTTTCCTGAACTTTTTCCCTGAATAATTCAGGATTTTCCGCCATCATTGTGTTGGATTCCTCAAAACTTTGCCCGACAGGATAATATCCTCCTGCCCACGGATTGTGAAGCGAAGTCTGATCTGAACCGATATCGATTCTTAAATTTTCCTGGTCGAATTTTTCCCAAACCTCAACAACATTTCCAAGGTAAGCCAGAGAAACGGTTTCTTTATTTTCCTGAGCTTTTCTTACTCTTGCTACCAGTTCATCAAGATTTTCATGAATTTCATTCACCCATTTCTGATCGTGACGAATTTTGGTAATCTTTGGATTCACCTCAGCGCAAACCGTAACACAGCCTGCAATATTTCCTGCTTTAGGCTGAGCTCCACTCATTCCTCCCAATCCTGAAGTTACGAAAAGTCCGCCTTTAGGTTCTTTATTGATTTTTCTGAAAGCATTTAAAACGGTAATCGTAGTCCCGTGAACAATTCCCTGCGGACCTATGTACATATAACTTCCGGCCGTCATTTGCCCGTATTGTGTCACTCCAAGAGCATTGAATTTCTCCCAGTCATCCGGTTTGGAATAGTTCGGAATCATCATTCCGTTGGTTACAACCACTCTCGGTGCATCTTTATGAGAGGGAAACAATCCCATCGGATGTCCTGAATACATGACCAACGTTTGTTCGTCTGTCATTTCAGACAGGTACTTCATCGTTAAAAGATACTGTGCCCAGTTGGAGAACACCGCACCATTCCCACCATAGGTAATCAGCTCATGAGGATGTTGCGCTACTGCATAATCCAGATTGTTCTGAATCATCAGCATAATCGCTTTTGCCTGTTCAGATTTTCCCGGATATTCAGAAATTGGTCTTGCTTTCATCTCATAATCCGGACGGAAACGGTACATATAAATTCTTCCGTATTTCTCTAATTCCTCTTTAAATTCAGGCAGCAATTCCGCATGAAACTGAGGTTCGAAATACCGTAAAGCGTTCTTCAGGGCTAATTTTTTCTCTTCGTCCCCTAAAATTTCTTTGCGCTTCGGAGCATGATTGATATTGGTTTCGTAAGGTCTGGATGGTGGTAACTGGCTTGGAATGCCTTGTTGTATCTGTTCCTGGAAAGTCATATTACAGTTTAAGTTCAGTTTAAATTTCAAAGTTTTAAAGATATTCAAATTCAAAAATCCGTGCAACTAATGTATAAAATTTTGCAATTTCAGGGAATTCCCCTCCTTTGGAGGGGAATTTTGGTGCGTATAGATTTATTGGTATCCGTAATGTTCAATAATAAAGTCCTCCAACTCTTTCATTACGACACTTAAGTTATTTTTAATATCAAAATCTGTAATTCTGAAAACATATAATCCAAGAGATTCCAGATACTTTTGCCTTTCAAGATCATCAGATGCTTTTTTATCATGACTCCAACCGTCAATTTCTATGACTAAGCCGAGCGTTTTCACATAAAAATCAACGATATAATTTCCTATGATCCGTTGCCTGTCAAAATCTATTCTATGAAAGCTTTTTGCACGGACCTGTTTCCAGAACAGAACTTCACTGAGGATTCCTGCTTTTCTTTTTTCATTGAGTAGTAATTTTAATTTGGGGTTGTATGGTAGGTTTTCTATATAGTTCCTTTTGATAGGAATTCCTTTGATTTCGGTTAGGATTTCTTTCATGATTTGTTGTTTTTATTGTTTGTGTTTTCTTATTGAACCACCCCGTCTTCTCCCTTCGGTCGAATCCCCCCTCCAGAGGAGGGGAATTTTTCATCATCAAAATACGGTATTTAAAACAAAAAACCTCACTGAATTTCAGTAAGGTTTTAATTGTATATTGTTAAAGTCTAGGTTAAAACGTCATCGTTTTCCTCTTCATGATCATCTTCATTGTCACTGAGACTCCAGTAGTTATTTTCTTCATCTTCACTTCCGATTTCCTCCATCTCATCGTCGTCATCTACTCCCGGAATGTCAAGTCCTTTATCTAAGCTGTCATAGAAATCCTCTTCTTCTATGGGATTCCCGTCTCCGTCAAGCGGAATATGTTCTTCACGGTTAAAAATGTCTTCATTTGACTTATATTCCCGTTGCTCTAGTCTTCTTTCTTGCTCTTGTTCGCTATTTTCAGGTATCATAATTCTTGTATTTAGTGGTTATATAGATGTAAACAAAAATAATTCCAAGTTCCTAAGAATTTTGAGAATACACTTCAGGATTTGCACAAGTCGGCATTTTCTCACCTTTTGAAAAGGCAATAAGGTTTTCTGCGGCTAATTTTGCCATTCCGTTTCTTGCTTCGATGGTTGCAGAACCGATATGTGGAAGGACACAGACATTAGAGAGTTCCAGAATAGAATCCTCTTTAAAAATTGGTTCAGGATTCGTAACATCCAGTCCCGCTCCCCAGATTTTTTTTTCTGCAAGCGCATTATACAAATCTTTTTGATTATGAAATCCCCCTCTGGCTGTATTAATAAAGATCGCGTTTTCTTTCATTTTTTCGAATACTGAACTATTGAACAGTTCTTTCTGTTCAGGTCTGAAACTAGCGTGGATACTTAAAACATCAGACTTTGCAATCAGTTCTTCGAAGGAAACATATTTTGCATTCAATTCTTCCTCAGCTTCTTTGTTTTGATGGCGGTTGTGATAAATAATATCCATATCAAAAGCTTTCCGGGATTTTTTTGCCATTTCAAAACCTATTCTTCCTAACCCAAAAATCCCTAATGTTTTACCATATAATTCCTGTCCCAGAGCGTGTAAAGGATCAAAATCTCCCCAATTTCCGGTTTTTACTTTTTCAAAATTATAGCTTGCTCTTCTAGCAACCGATTGCATTAGTAAAAATGCAACATCTGAAGTAGCTTTACTTAAAACATCAGGTGTATTTCCAATCGGAATATGCCTGTGATTGGCTTCCTGAATATCCACATGATCGAAACCTACGGAATACAAAGCAATCGCTTTTATATTCGGACATTCGGCAAAGAAATCTTTGTCATATTTAAATTCAGCTCCAACACTTAAAATAGCATCGTGGCTTTTACAATAACTCAGCCATTCCTCGTGAGATAAATTTTCATGTTCAGGAATAAAAATTTCCAATCCTGCGTCTTTCAGCATATGAATTCCGATTTCCGGAATCCTCTTATTTACAAATACCTTCATTCTATTTTGTAATTAATTTCGGTTGTTTTTCAAATAAAAAACCTTACTCCTGTTAAAAGCAAGGTTTTTCTAACTTTAATAGTAAAAATTATTTTTTGTCATCTTTATGTTTGTTCCCCGATCTGGAATTCATTTCCTGAATTTCTGCCCAAACTTCTTTTACTGTTTTTGGAGCATGAGTCACAAAACCACTTTTTGATAATTCCTGATTTTGGTTTTTCATATCGGATCGCTGAGAATAACTTGTCGCTTGGTATCTTCTGTTATTAGAAAGATTTTTCTGGATATTGCTGAAGTCATGTGATGCTTTAAATCTGTTAGTGTCCATGATAATAAGATTTAAAAGATTAGGTTCTGTTTTGAATCCAATTATCGTTCCGAACACATTAAAAATTTTATTTTTTTATTTGAATTAACTGTCCTTTTCTTTTCACTATATTTTTATAATCCCACTGAATTTTTTCAGATTTTTTCAGGCATCTTTTGAGATCCTCTACATTGATTTCAGAAACGTCATTATAAAAAACAGAAGCATCCTGAAATTTTCCTCCATAAACGTTTAAGAGTTCTTCATTAAAGGATTTTCCACTCCAAAACATCAGCCGGATTCCTTTCTTTTGTTTGCTATATCCAACAATAGGATTACCTTCCAAAAACCAGACAGGATGGGCATGCCAGATTTTGGATTCGGCTTCTCTTAAATTTTCATTGATGATTTCGGACAGCTTTAAACAGATCATCTGGTCTGATTCTGTTTGTGATTCAATGTATTGTTGGATATCGGAGCTCATATTTTTAGTCTTAATGATCTTATAAAATTAAAACAATTACATCAATAATAAAATTCCTTACAGAAACGATGTTTGAGACCATTAACTCAACAATTCCTTTTTGTCATTCTGATGCAAGAAGAATCTATAATATTAAAAGATTCTTCATTCTACTACATTACATTCAGAATGACAGATAATGTTTAAAAAGTAGTTATGTTTACCCCGAAAATTACTGATTGGTGCTTCCCAGCATCGGTACAAATTTGTAAGCGCCGAATTCTTCTTTTTCAAATTCAGTTTGGGAAACTTTTGTGAATCTATATAAAACCTGCTCATCGGTAGGTCCTAAAGGAATGACCATTTTCCCACCAACTTTTAGCTGTTTTAGTAATTCTGTCGGTAATACTGAAGCCCCACAAGTCACAATAATCTTATCAAAAGGAGCAAAAGTAGGAAGTCCGGCAAATCCATCTCCAAAACTTTGAAATTTCGGAAACAGATGCATTTCGCGAAGCTTTTTCTTTGAGAAATCGAAGAGGTCTTTTTGTCTTTCCACCGTATATATGTGAGCTTTCATCGCCAATAAAACAGCAGTCTGATAACCGCATCCGGTTCCTATTTCCAATATTTTTTCGCCCGGCTTTACTTGTAAAAGTTCAGATTGTTCCGCCACAGTAGACGGATGTGAAATTGTCTGATGTGCCAAAATAGGAAAAGCACGATCTTCATACGCGAAGTCTTCAAAAATGCTTTCAATAAAAAGATGTCTCGGAACTTCATTCATTGCCGAAAGTACATTTTCATCCGAAATTCCTATCCTATTCCGAAGATAATCAATCAAAATCTTTCTTTTTCCCTTGTGTACAAACGAATCCTGCATGTCACAAAAATAAGAAATTAGATATTAGATTTTCGTGATTCTGCAAAAGATTTATCCACAAAAAATGAAATTCTGGCCTTCGAAATATAACTTCTTTATTATCTTTACAAAAATTTAATACAGCTATGTTAAAAGCAGGTTTGGTAGGTGCCGGACATTTAGGAAAAATACATTTACGTCTTCTGAATCAGTCTGATAAGTATGAATTTGTAGGATTTCATGATAAGGATGTAGAAAACGGAAAAAAATTGGAAGCCGAATTCGGATACAAATATTTTGAAAATTTTGATGAATTGCTTGAAAAAATCGAAATGCTGGATATTGTAACCCCCACCATTTATCATTACGATTATGCATTAAAAGCTATTGAAAAGAAACTTCACTTCTTCATCGAAAAACCGGTAACCCAGACATTGCAGCAGGCTGAAGAAATTCTTTATAAATGTCGTGAAAATGGAATCAAAGCTCAGGTTGGGCACGTTGAAAGATACAACCCGGCTTTTATCGGAGCTAAAGATTACATTCAAAATCCGATGTTTATAGAAATCCACAGACTGGCAGAATTCAACCCTCGTGGGACAGATGTTTCTGTAGTACTGGATTTAATGATTCATGATCTGGATATCCTATTAAGTATTGTAAAATCCAAGGTTAAAAACATTCATGCAAGTGGTATTTGTGTGGTAAGCAAAACTCCGGATATTGCCAATGCAAGAATCGAGTTTGAAAACGGATGTGTTGCCAATCTTACGACTTCAAGAATTTCTATGAAAGCGATGAGAAAAAGCCGTTTCTTCCAGAAAGACGCTTATATTTCTGTTGATTTCTTAGAAAAAAAGGCAGAGGTTATCCGAATGAAAGATGCCCCTGAAAACCCTACTCCATTCGATATGATTATTGAAAACGCTGATGGAGAAAAGAATCAGATCTTATTTGAATATCCGAATATCCAGCCTAATAATGCAATTCTGGATGAGCTTAATTCTTTCGCAGATGCTATCATGGAAGATAAAAATGTGGAAGTTTCTCTTGAAGACGGAACAGAAGCGTTGAAAGTGGCTTTGGAGATTATGAAGCTGATTTCATAATTTTTAAATTTTATTAATTTTTATATCATATTCAAACGGGCTAAAGCCCGTTTTTTTTGAATTAGCTTCAAAATAATTTTACATAAATATTTAAACCATTAAGAAAATTAAGTAATTAAGGGATCTTAAAATTTCTCTATTTTTTTATCAAAGTCGTTTGAGTTTTAGTTTTTATTCAACAATTTTTAAATATATTTGTCATTGTAGAAACTATAATTCTTAAAACAATCCCTAATATTTAAATAATTAAACTACTATGAAAAGAGCCATCCTTCTATCCGCTTTTTTATTGTCTCAATTTGGGACATCACAACTTTTAAAGACCAATGGTCAGAAAATTGTAAACGACAAAGGAGAAAATGTTCAATTAAGAGGCCTCGGTTTGGGAGGATGGATGCTGCAGGAAGGTTATATGCTGAAAACTGCAGATTTTGCGGGCCCTCAATACAAGATCAAACAAAAAATAGCTGAGCTGATCGGTGAAAACGGAATGAATGAATTCTATGCAGCTTACCTGAAAAACGGGATCACAAAACAGGATATTGATTTTCTGAAGAAAGCCGGATTCAACTCAATCAGGCTTCCTATGCATTATAACCTTTATACATTACCAATTGAAAAGGAACCTAAAAAAGGGCAAAATACTTGGTTGGAAGAAGGTTTTAAAATGACTGATGATCTGTTGAAATGGTGTGCTGACAATAAAATGTACCTGATTTTGGATCTTCATGCTGCACCAGGCGGACAGGGAAATGATGTCAATATTTCCGATAATGATAAAACTAAACCTTCACTTTGGGACAGTGAAGAAAATCAGAAAAAAACAATTGCTCTCTGGAAAAAACTGGCGGAAAGATATAAAGATGAACCGTGGATCGGAGGCTATGATTTAATTAATGAACCGAATATCAATTTCACGGGGAAAAATCCTAACGGAACAGATGAAATGTCTAATGCTCCTCTATGGAAACTACAAAAGGAGATTACAGAGGCCATCCGTACGGTTGATAAAAAACACATTATCATTATCGAAGGAAACGGTTGGGGAAATAACTACAATGGTTTAACTCCGCTTTGGGATAACAATATGGCATTCAGTTTTCATAAATACTGGAATTACAATGATGATGCAACCTTAAAATTTGCTTTAGATCTAAGAGAAAAGCATAATATTCCTATCTGGTTGGGAGAAACAGGGGAAAACTCAAACGTATGGTTTACGGAACTTATCCAGCTTTTGGACAAACATAATATTGGATATGCATTCTGGCCAATGAAAAAAATAGATAATATTGCAGGAATTACCAATGTGAAAATCACCCCGGAATATCAGAAATTATTAGACTATTGGAAAAACGGAGGCGAAAAACCGTCAAAAGAGTTTGCTAAAAAAGCTTTAATGCAGATTGCCGATAATTATAAGTTCAGTAATGTTGAGATTAAAAATGATGTAATTGACGCCATGTTCAGACAGACCAAAGACGGTTCTACAAAACCTTACAAAAATCTTCAGGCGCCGGGAAAAATCTTCGCCACAGATTATGATTTGGGAAGAATGGGCGCTGCTTATTTGGATAAAGATTTCATCAATCTTTGGGTAAGTGATGCTTCAAAAAGATCTGAATGGAATTCGGGAAATCAGTTGAGAAATGACGGTGTCGATATTTACAAAACAAATGACAATCAATATTACGTCGGAAAAACAGAAAGCGGAGAATGGCTGCAATATACAATTAACACAAAAGACAGTAAAGCTTATACTTTTGACATTAATTACTCCAGCAATACTAGTGCAAAAATCAGGATTGAAGATTCTTCCGGAAAGCAGTTGGCTACTCTCTCATTAAATTCAACAGGAGGAAATGAAAACTGGAAAACGGTTTCTGTGAAAGGAATTAGTCTTAAAAAAGGAGAAAATAAAATCAGAATCTATTTTGAAAATGACGGAATAAACCTAAAATCTTTTGAAGTAAAATAAAATTTAAGATTTATAGGGCAGAGTTAAAATAATTTTAATTATTTTGCCGAAAAAATTAAATAATTATGATGGAAACAAATTCTCCTTTCGAACAATTTGAGGAGTTAAGAATCGACAGAATTTCAAGAGAATTTCTTGCAGAAACCGCAAAATGGGCAACTTTTTTATCTATTCTAGGGTTTATCGGTATTGGACTTATGGTGATTGTAGCTTTATTTGTATTAGTAATAGGTGCTTCCACGAGTACATCGGCAAGTTTTGCGCCTTTGGGCGGTGGTGCCTTTGTAAGTATTTTTTACTTTATTGTTGCAGGATTTTACTTCGTGCCAATTAATTACTTGTACAAGTTTGCTTCTAATATGAAGAATGCGATACGTACAAATAATCAATCAAGTCTTACCACTTCATTCGAATACATCAAATCGCATTACAAGTTCATAGGAATTCTCACCATTGTAATGATCGGAATTTATATTCTTATGATTTTATGGCTCATGTTTACTTCTATCGGAAGTATGATGTAAATTAATTTATTTATATTTGAATACCATCCTTCTTAATTTTTAAGAAGGATTTTTTAATCTCTATTATTATGAAAAAAATAAGTCTGCTTTTCCTTCTGATTTCAGCGTTTATGTTCGCTCAGCAATCCGTTTTAGATCAAAAGATCAACTCCATTATCAAAGATAAAAAAGCCACTGTCGGTGTTTCTGTGCTGGGTTTTGAAAATGGTTTTAAATACAGTAAAAATGCAGACAAAAAACTGCCGATGCAAAGTGTTTTCAAATTTCATATTGCAGCAGCTGTTTTAGATTTTGTAGATAAAGGAAAGCTTTCTTTAGATCAAAAAACAGTACTGGATAAATCTAATTTACTGGAAAATACATGGTCACCTCTTCGCGACAAATATCCTAACGGAGGTGTAGAGGTTCCACTGAGCGAAATTCTTGAGATGACCGTTGCAAAAAGCGACAACAATGGATGTGATATTCTGTTGAGGCTATTGGGAGGTACACAAACCGTTCAGAAATTTATGGATTCTAAAGGGGTAAAAGGCTTTCAGATTAAGTATAATGAAGAAGCTATGCACAAAGACTGGAATGTTCAGTATGAAAATTACAGCACTATGAATTCTGCAACAGATGTATTGAAAAAATTTTATGACGGAAAACTATTATCAAAAAAATCAACAGATTATTTGATGAAAGTTATGTTATCTACTTCAACAGGACTCAACAAATTAATTGAACAGCTTCCTAAAAACACTCCTGTAGCAAGAAAAACGGGAGCTTCAGGAAAAAATAAAGAAGGTTTAACAGGGGCTGAAAATGAAATTGCGATCATTACTTTACCGAATGGCAAGCATTATGCAATAGCTGTATTTGTCAGTAATTCAATGGAAACGGATGCTGTCAACTGCAAAATGATTTCGGACATTTCAAAGACTGTCTGGGATTATTTTAATAAGTAAAATTTAAAGCTTAATTTTAAAACCGACAAAATGAAAAAAACATTTTTAATATTAGGAATTTTCACCTGCACTTTTTTCTTTGCGCAGAACAGTAAAACGTATCTTTATCTGGACTATAACAGTATGTGTTGCGGAACTCCCTCCACAAATCCTGTCATGACTTATATTGAAACTTTTCAAAGCAAAAACAAAAGAAAACCGATTGAAGTCTATAGACAATCAGGACTCGGAAGAGAAGGTGAGTTCAAGCTTTTTATCGGAATTGATGCGCTTTCAAAATCTCAAAGAAAACAATTCATAAAAGGCCTTGAAGAAACGGTAACATTGCAGAATAATAAAAGAAACCGCAGCAGTGACGGATCCGTATTTTTCACGCCGACTCAATCTTTAAGTAAAGAAAATCTAAACCAATTAAATAACTTAACTATCTATAAAAAAGAAAAATTAAAATGATCAAAAACATTGTAGTTATCGGAGCAGGAACCATGGGGAATGGTATTGCACATACTTTTGCACAAAGCGGGTTTAAAGTGAATTTGGTAGATGTATCTCAGGAAGCTTTAGACAGAGGATTAAAAACCATTACTACCAATCTTGACAGAATAATTGCAAAGGGAAACCTTACAGAAGAACAAAAAGCTGAAACTTTAGGAAATATCACCACTTTCACAGCGCTTCAGGATGCTGTAGGATCTGCAGATCTTATCGTGGAAGCAGCTACTGAAAACCAGGATTTAAAATTAAAAATCTTTGGCCAGATGGACGAGTTTGCTCCTGAAAACTGTATTCTGGCTACCAATACTTCCTCTATTTCCATTACTAAAATTGCTGCAGCTACAAAAAGAGCGGATAAAGTAATCGGAATGCACTTTATGAACCCGGTTCCTATTATGAAACTGGTTGAAATCATCAAAGGATATTCTACTTCCAAGGAAACGTTTGATGCCATTTATGAAATGAGCAAAACATTAGGCAAAATTCCTGTAGAAGTAAACGATTATCCTGGATTCGTGGCTAACAGAATTTTAATGCCAATGATTAACGAATCTATCGAAACGCTTTACAACGGTGTTGCAGGTGTTGAGGAAATTGATACAGTAATGAAATTGGGAATGGCTCATCCGATGGGTCCGCTTCAGTTGGCAGATTTTATTGGTCTTGATGTTTGCTTAGCGATCTTAAACGTAATGTACGATGGTTTCAAAAATCCAAAATATGCACCTAACCCATTATTAGTGAACATGGTAATGGCCGGAAAGCTTGGAGTGAAATCAGGAGAAGGATTCTATGACTATTCTGAAAGCAAAAAGGCTGAAAAAGTAGCAAAAATGTTCTCAAAATAAACTTTAAGTTATGAGTTGTGAGTTTTAAGTTATACATTTGGCTTATTAAAAGCTGTAATCTATCTAATAACTGCAACCTTGGTAAAATTAAAAGAAAAATATATTCAGATATTATTGGTCATCATTACGGTAATGGTGACCATTTTACGTTTTTTACTCAATGAAAATGGCAGAGTAAGTCCCGACTCTATCCGGTATCTGAAATTTGCTCATGTACTTCCGGAGATCGATAATACCATTACACCTTTAGGATATCCTTTGAGCATTAAGATCTTTACATTTTTAGGCACGGATGAATTTTGGGCGAGCAAAATTGTAGGAATTGCAGCCATGCTTTTTATTGTTTTTTTCTCCTGGAAAAAGAATTTTTATTCCAGAGAATCTACTGTTTTAGTTGCTCTTTTCAGCTTTGTTTCCATTTTTGCGGCCACTTTGAGTGAAGGTTGTATTCTGCCTTTTGTTTTTCTCTTCCTGTTTGTAGCTGATAAAATTATTAAAGAAAATCTTAAAGGATGGAAAGCTGTTTTTTATCTTTCTTTAAGCTTAATTCTTCTTTATAACATCAGATATAGCTCACTGTTTATCATGGGAGCTGTAGGCCTTTACGGACTGTTGTTCATTAAACGTAGTTATGGACGTTCATTTTTATTTTCGGGAATCATTTCCGGAGTCTATATTATCCTTTATAAGCTTTTATTCATTGATTATTTTAATGAAGATTACGTAAAACAGTCTTTGGAAATAGGGTTATATCCTACTTCTAAACTTTTAACGGAATTATTTGAAGGGCTTGCTACCACTTTCAACCCGTTCATCCATATGTCTGATCCGGGAGGTGGAATAATTAATTATGGAATTTACGGATTAGGAGCTTTGAATATTCTTATCATGATCTTCTTATTTACAAGATCTAAGCTTACAAATTCAGAGTTTTTCTTTGTTTTTACCGGAGTTTTTGGAATTATATGTTCATTTTTTATTCAATATTTTTATCCTGTAGATGCCATTGGCTATAGAATAATTGCTCCGTTCAGTTTTCCGCTATGGCTGGTTTACTTTAGAAAGTTATTTCAGCTTTTTGATATTAAAGTCTATACCGTCGGAATTTTAAGTATTATGTCAGGAATTCTTTTCACGTGGCTTTCCAAAGGAAATTATCTTGAAAACAGGAAAGAAGTGGTTCATTTTTTACAGTCTGAAAAATTGGATAAGGCTCCTTTACAGTTTTATTTAAAATCTATGGAAGATCTTGATAAAATGCAGGTTGCAGAGCTTGTAAGCACAGTAAACTCTAATTTAGAAGTAACTTTTAAAGCTTCTGACACCTTAAAAAAGACAACCTTAACCTACTATAAAGTTTCTCAAAAAATTAAAATCGACAAGAACAAATACCAATAATTTTGTTATCTTTGATTTAAAGTTAAAACATTAGAAAAATGAAATTACCAAAGTTTTTATTAGCAGATAATTCAGAATTTCCGGAAGATCTTTTCGTAGTTCATACAGAATATCCAAGATTTATCTTAAACGTTGAGGAAGAAGAAGTTGAGTGGCTAGACGATCTAGAAGGTGATGATGAAGAAACGATGGCAGATGAGGCTACTAAAGTAGTAGAAGCTGCTTTCAAGTGGTGTGATGAAGAATTGGCTAAATACGATGAAGAAGAGGAAGACTAATACATAATCCTATTAAAACATAAAAAGGAACTCAATTGAGTTCCTTTTATTTTTATATATTCTTTGATTTTTATTCCGCTTTATTGAATTTAAGCAACAAAAGATTGTCCTGATATAATTCCAATGTACTCCCGGAAACAACATATCTGTTTGCTTTTTGCACCATGTCCAGGAAATTCTTTTCTACACTCATATTGTCACAAGCCATTTTGGTAGATCCCATCTGTGAAGCCGCAAACTTGCCTGAAGCTGTTTCCATTGTAACGGAACCGAAATATCTGTTACATCCGGAATTTCCACTGATCTTCGCTCCTTCTACATTCAAGGTTGGAGTCTGCCCTTTTACATTATCTGCCAAAGTCCATTTTGTATTGGCAATTGAAGGCTGTGCTTTTCCCACTTTTGATGAAGAAGCCACTGTTCCGCACGATACTAAAACTGCTGCTGTGCATATGCTTAAAAAAAGGTTTTTCATTGTATTCTTGATTTAATCCAAATTTACGGAAATTATATTATTTAAAAAGTGATCGGAAAATTTTATTGTTTTTTTAACGATTGTTTTCTGTTTCGAATTTTTAGGATAATTCACAATTATTTCCAGGAAAAGATGCTTCGCTTTGCTCAGCATGATACAGCTACAATTATTCTTTAATGGAAAAGTTAGTATTAAGAAATAGATGTTACGCTAAGCTTGTCGAAGCATCTATAAAAACAGAAACGGACTTTAAAAAGTCCGTTTCGTAATATATTCTATAATTATTTAAAAATTATCCTCTCAATTCAGCATTGAATTCTTTCTGGAAAGATTTAATCAAAGATTCCATCACCGATGCAATTTCTTTTTCTTCCAATGTTTTTTCTTCATTTAAAAGCTCAAAGCTCATTGCGTAAGATTTTTTACCTTCAGGAAGATTTTTCCCTTCGTATACATCAAACAAATTAATGTTTGTAATATAAGGAGACTTATTCTTTTTAGCTGTCTGATATAAATCTTCGTAGTTAACATTCTTATCAATCAGTAACGCCAAATCTCTTCTAATCTTATTGAATTTAGGAATATCCTTGAATTTCAAGTCGTTTTTAGAACGTAATTGCTGAGCAAACTCCAATTCGATTTCAGCATAAAAACACTCCTGATCAATGTCAAAATCTTTCAGTTGCTGAGCAGAAACTTTCCCGATTCTTACTAAAGCTTTTCCATCCACTTCATACGCTAAAGCATCTGAGAATCTGTCATCTGACAAAGCAACTTCTTTATAATCAATGGCCAGTTTTTCCAGTAATACTTTTACATAGGCTTTAAGGTTGTAAAAACTAGTCGCAGATTTCGGCTGTAACCAGTTCTCGGCAACTTCTCTTCCTGAAACTAAAATAGCCAGCTGCTTTCTCTCAGTATATTTATCTTTCTTATGATAGATTTTTCCGAACTCAAAAAACTTGATGTCCTGATTTTTTCTGTTGATATTGTAGATTGCATTCTGAAGAAGTCCTTCCAATAAAGATTTTCTCATGAATGCCAAATCACCGCTTAAAGGGTTCAACAGCTTCACAGCATCAGTTTCATCTTTTACAGAAGTTAATGAATTGTTCATTACTTCATTGAAACCTAAACTTTGTAAAGTTCTCGCCCAGCTGTTTTCCAATTCATCCTGATCGTTTGCACTTAACTTCACAGGAGTAAATGAAATCTTTTGCGGAGCATCAATTTTGTTATATCCGTAAATTCTCAAAATTTCTTCAATAACGTCAATTTCTCTTGTCACATCTGCTCTGTAAGCAGGAACAGAAATCTCAAAACCGTTCTGAATCTCATTTAAAACCTGAATTTCCAGCGATTTTAAAATTTCTTTTACTTTTTCTCTGTGAATTTTCGTTCCTAAAATCTGTTCAATTTTAGAGAATCTGATGATCACATAGCTGTCTTCTATTTTCTTCGAATATTCCTCCAACAATTCTCCTACAAGCTTCCCTTCTGCTAATTCCGAAATTAATTTAATAGCGTGAGTAATGGCAGTTCTTGTAAGATTCGGATCTACTCCTCTTTCAAATCTGAAAGAAGCATCCGTATTCAGTCCGTGGAATTTAGCTCCTTTTCTTACTGCAACAGGATTGAAGTAAGCGCTTTCTAAGAAAATCGTTTTTGTTTCTGGAGAAACTCCTGAATGAGCGCCGCCAAAAACTCCGGCAATACACATTGGATTGTCTTTTCCGTCTTTAATCATGATTTCAGAACCGTTCAACGTTCTTTCTACACCATCCAAAGTCGTGAATTTTGTTCCTTCTTTTACCGTTCCCACTTTTACTTTTTTGTCTGCAATTTTATCTGCATCAAAAGCGTGAAGCGGTTGACCATAACCGTGAAGAATATAATTGGTAATGTCTACAACATTATTAATCGGACTCAATCCGATTGCTTTTAATCTGTCTTTTAACCAAGCCGGAGAATCTGTAACTTTTACATCTTCAATCACTGCTCCTATATATCTTGGACACAATTCAGCATCTTCAACTTCCAATTGGAAATCGTGAGAGCCTTCATTATTCAACACTACTGAAGAAACTTTTTCAAAAGTAGATTTTAACTGGTTAGTAGAAAGGAAAGCATACAAATCTCTTGCAACACCATAGTGGGACATTGCATCGGTTCTGTTTGGCGTTAAACCAATTTCAAAAACCTCATCATTAGTCAGTTCAAAGTAATCTGCGAAATTTTTTCCTACTTCATATTTTTCGGGATCTAGCACCATGATTCCTCCGTGGTCTTCACTCAGTCCCAATTCATCTTCCGCACAAATCATTCCCTGAGAAACTTCTCCTCTGATTTTTGCTTCTTTTATTTCAAAAAAGTTTCCGGTTTTATCATAGATTTTAGTTCCGACAACTGCTACAGGAACTGTTTGTCCGGCTTTTACATTCGGAGCCCCACAAACAATGTTCAACACTTTTCCGTGTCCTACTTCTACGGTAGTTTTCTTCAGTTTGTCTGCATTAGGATGTTTTTCGCAAGTTAATACCTTACCAACAACAATTCCCTCCAAGCTGCCTTTTACACTTTCAAATTTTTCAATTCCTTCAACCTCAAGACCTATATCAGTAAGGAACTCTCCTATTCTTTCAGGTTTTAATTCCGTTTTAATATAGTCTTTCAGCCAGTTATTTGATATCTTCATTGCTCTATTTTGAAAATTTTTAAATGAATTTTTGCGAGTACAAATGTCGTGTTTTTTTGAGAGATAGAGAAATTTAGAAGTAACTTTAAGATAAATACTTCACTTTTTATTTCTCACGAAACGACCTATTTTACCAATTGAAAGTTGAGATATTTTTTATAGACTTTTCCCTTCAATATAATCCATTAATGTTTTCTTATAATTGGGAGCAATGACAATCTGCTGATTTCCGATAACAATATGGTTTCTTTCAATGGCTTCTATCTTACTTAAAGCAATGATATATGATCTGTGAACCCTCATAAAGTCTTTGGAAGGTAATTCCTCTTCAAGTTTTTTCAGGCTCATCAATGTTAGCACCGGTTTAGGATTGTCTTTGAGATATATTTTGACATAATCTTTCAGTCCCTCGATGTACAGTACTTCTGAGAAATCAATTTTAACCTGTCTGTATTCTGATTTTACGAAAATAAAATTTTGTTTTTTCTCTGTTTTTTGCTCAGGATTAGTTTCAAAATAATTTCTTGCTTTTTGGGCAGCATTCAGAAATTCGTTATAGTCAAACGGTTTTAAAAGATAGTCTAAAGCACTCACTTTATAGCCGTCAATCGCATATTGATCGAAGGCAGTCGTAAAGATCACTTTGCTTGTTGCAGGCAGCAGTTTTGAAAATTCCAACCCTGAAAGTTCGGGCATCTGGATATCAAGAAAGAAAAGATCAATATCTTTTTCTTCTTCACACACCTGCATTGCTTCTATGGCACTGCTGCATTTTGCTTTGAGCTCCAAAAAAGGGGTTTTCAGAACATAGCTCTCTATGAGGCTTAAAGCCATCGGTTCATCATCAGCAATCAAGCAGGTAAGTTTTCTCATTTTATTTTGTTTTCAGTTTCATTTCTGCAATATACATTCCGTTATTGAGATGAGAATGAAATTCATGTTTTTCGGGGTACAGCAAACTCAATCGTTTTTTGAGATTTTCGACTCCGATCCCGGATCCGCTTTTATCCGTTTCTGTTTTTGGAAAATTAGAGTTGGAAGCGGTAAAATGAATTTCGTCATCCACAATTTCCATTTTAAAGCAGATATCTGAATGCTGCGTTGCCGAAACCCCATGTTTAAAGGCATTTTCAACTATAGAAATAAAAAGCAAAGGAGCAATTTCAAGATTCGGAATGCTCTTCGGAAAGCTTGTAAAAACTTTGGTATTATCATTCAGTCTAAGAGTCATTAACTCAATGTATTTGTTTAAAAAGTCGATTTCATCAAAGAGTCTTATTTTTTCTACGTCTGTTTTATAGAGAAGGTGTCTCATCAGTTTGCTTAAGCTGTGAATGCTGTGTTTTGCTTTTTCTGGTGCAAAATCAATCTGCGAATAAATGTTATTTAAAGCATTAAAGAAAAAATGAGGCTGTAACTGGTATTTCAAATGCTGCAATTCTGATTTTAACTTAATATTATCTGCTTCGCGTTTAATTTCTTCCGCCTGTTTCATTTTCTGTCCGGAATTTATAGCGATTGCAAAAGCCACAGGAATCATGTAAATCATAAAATCCATGAAATAGATAAAGCCTTCCGGCGGACGTCTTCCTCCTCCTATTCCTTTTGGGCGTGGAGATTCTATCCAGCCGAAAATCTGGTGCTTAAAAATAATCAGTGCAATAATAATCACAACATTTACTACTATGAAACTGATTTTTTTGTTGGTATAAAGCCAATTAATCAATATCAGATAATTGATATAAAAAATAACTGCCAGGAAAATCAGCTGCAACCAAAAATGTTTGAAAAGCTCCAGCCAGCTTCCGTCTGAGCCCAGCGAAAAAGCAGCAGGAAGGAAGAACAGAACCAGCCAGATCAATAGATGAATGCTGATTTCCAGTTTTTTATTTTTTAGGGTAATCATTTTTTTATTGTTGCTTAAGTTTATATATGTTGTGAAACCTTCATTAATTCTTTAAAACAAATGTTTCCTATAAGATTATTTTCTTCTCAAATCAAAACTTAAATTTATTCAGTCCGTTGAATATCCCAGATTTATGGAATCTTCTGATCAGTGAATTTAGAATTTTTTCCAGCATTTTTCTTATAATTTTAGAATTAAATTTTTCACCTATTCATATCTCAGCGCATTGATAGGATCCGCCTGAGCTGCTTTTCTTGCAGGATACCATCCGAAGAAGACTCCTGTAATGGTACAAACCGCAAAAGAAATAACAATGGAAACCATGGTAATACTTACCGGCCAACCTGCAAATTGTTTTACACAGAACGTAGCGACCAACCCGATTATTACTCCTAAAACCCCGCCTGTAATACTGATAAGCACCGATTCTATCAAAAACTGCATCAAAATATCATTTCCTTTTGCTCCTATCGCCATTCGTAAGCCGATTTCTTTGGTTCTTTCTTTTACTGAAACATACATAATGTTCATAATCCCGATTCCTCCTACAATTAAGGATATACTTGCAATAGCCACTAAAAGCACGGTTAACATTTCACTGGTAGAGCTAAATGTAGAAATCAGCTCCTGCTGGGAAGAAACATTGAAATCGTTGTCTTCTTCAGGTTTTATCTTATGTTGTTTTTCCATAACGGCTTTTATTTCATTGACTGCAGCTTCGGAATTTTCTTCATTTAAAGATGATGCCACAATAGACTGCAAATAGGTTTGTGCCAAAATTCTTTTCTGTACTGCCGTATAAGGCGCAATAATAATATCATCCTGATCCTGACCAAAAGTATTTTCTCCTTTCTCTTTTAAAACCCCGATTACTTTAAACGGAATATTTTTAAAACGGATCATTTTTCCAATCGGATTTTCATTGGGAAAAAGATTTTCCTGAACAGTTTTCCCTATTACAGCAACCTTTGCGTATGCTTCCACATCATCTTCTGTAAACATAGAACCTTCTTCCACTCCCCAATCACGGATCTTCAGGTATTCCGGAGATGCTCCGTAAATTGAAGTCGGCCAGTTATTGGAACCTGCAATACTTTGTCCACTCCCATTCACCAATGGCGAAATATTTTTAATAAGTTTTACCTGTTTTTTTAGAGCATTATAATCTGCTAAAGTAAGTGTCTGCATTGCCGATGGGTCTGAACGTACTCCCCCCATCATTCCGGCTCCGGGGCGTACCGTAATAAGGTTGGCTCCCATACTGGAAATATTTTTTTTAATGCTCTCTTTAGACCCTTCTCCTATCGCCAACATGGCAATAACAGAAGCTACTCCTATAATAATTCCGAGCATGGTAAGCATTGCTCTGGTTTTATTAAGTAAGATCGCTTTCCAGGCTATTTTAAGTAAGTTTAAAAAGTTCATTTTTTCTTTTTTTAATTAAAAAACATTTGCAGGCCGTCTTCTTCATTTCTCCTTCATTTTTTCTTTTCTACCTGTCTTCATTGCAGGCCCGCAAACATTACTGCATATAATCCGTCTTCATTAAAACACACCAAACTAAATATATATTAGAACAAAAAATTCTCTGGCTATTCTGCCGGTGCGAGTTTTGCCAACTCTTCCAAAGCATACAATCTTTGGGGAACCGCTCGGTCTTCAGTAATATTTCCATCTTTTAAAACCACCGTTCTTTTACTGAATTTTGCAATGTCATCTTCATGGGTTACAAATCCTATAGTAATTCCCTGATCATTTAATTCCTGGAAAAGATTCATGACCTCGTAAGAAGTCCTGGTATCTAAGTTTCCAGTTGCTTCATCTGCCAGTAAAATGACTGGATGATTTACTAACGCTCTTGCAATAGCGACTCTTTGCTGCTGTCCTCCGGAAAGTTGGCTGGGAACATGATGAATTCTGCTTTCCAATCCTACCTGCTTAAGGGCTTTCACAGCACGTTCCCTTCTTTCTTCTGCTGAAACTTTAGGGTTGTACAATAATGGCAGCTCTACATTTTCCAGTGCGCTTGTTCTTGCCAATAGGTTGTAGGATTGAAATATGAATCCGATTTTTTTATTTCTTATTTCTGCCAGTTGATTCTTATTAAGTTCTTTTACCAAAACACCATCCAGTTCATACGTTCCTGAGGTTGGCTGATCTAAGCATCCTAAAATATTCAGAAAGGTAGATTTACCAGAACCACTGGTTCCCATGATGGTTACAAATTCTCCTTCATTTATGGTAAGATTAATTCCTTTCAATGCGTGAACAATTTCATCTCCCATTCTGAATTCTCGCTTCAAATTTTCTATATGGATAATGGGTTTCATTCTGTTTTTGTTTTTAGATTATATGGTCAAATTCAAAAGGCTTAAGTTTCTTTATTCCTAACCAAATTTTTAATTTAATTCTCCTGATTTTTAGTTTCCGGGAGGTGGACCTTGGCTTGAACCTGATTTCTTATTGTTGCTATTGGGTCTTTTAGGCATAAAAGGACTGCTTTCTGATCCTGATTTTGCAACAATTTCCTGTTGTTCATCCAAAGCCGTTACAATTTGCTCATCACCTGTCAGTCCATTATTTATCTGAACATTGATTCCGTCATTACTCCCTACAGTAATCTGTTTTTGAGAAAGGCTATTATCTTTATTTTTTATCCAGATATACTTCTCTTTGTTTTTTCCTGTTTTAACTTCAGGAACTTTACCCGTCAACTGATTTTGCAGATAGTACTTCTGTGAGATTTCCGTGTCCGGACTAAAACTAATTGCCGCTGCCGGAACACTGTTGATATTTTTTAATTCCTGTGTGAAAATCGTCACAGTTGCTGTAAGACCCGGTTTCAATTTCTGTTCAGAATTATCTGCATCAATAATCACCGTATAGGTCACCACATTCGATTCTGTAGTTGCAGCCAATCTTACCTGACGTACTTTCCCATTAAATTCTTCCTGCGGATAAGCATCTACTGTAAAACTCACTCGTTGCCCCACTTTCACATCTCCTATATCCGCTTCATCTACATTAGCCTCAACCTGCATTTTGGTAATATCTTTTGCAATGGAGAAAAGCGTAGGGGTCGTCATACTTGCTGCAACCGTTTGTCCTTCTTCCACTTCACGGCTTAGAATAATTCCGTCTATCGGTGCATAAATATTCGCATAACTTAAATTCGTTCTTGCCTGTGCCAATGTTGTTTTTCTTTGGCTTACAGTCTGCTGAGAGTTTTTCACCTGGTAAGCAGCCTGTTCATAATCTGCTTTGCTGATCACTCCCGATCTGAACATATTATTTTGGCGGTTATAATTCTGCTGATAATAATTAAGTTCATTTAAAGCTGCTTCATACTGAGCCAAAGCATTATTCACAGACTCCTGAAGATTGGTTTTGTCCAGCTCTGCCAATAGCTGACCTTTTTTTACCTGAGAATTGTAATCTGCATAAATATGATTGATGATCCCCGAAACCTGTGTTCCAACTTCCACTTTATCTACTGGTTCCACCGTTCCTGTTGCCGTAACAGAAGTAGTAATATTTTGTTTACTCATTTTTACAGTCTGTATAGAGATCTTAGCATCTTTTTTCTGAGTAAAATATTGATAGATAAAGAAAACCGCAATAACTGCAACAAGCATAATAATTGAGTTTTTAAAGTATTTTTTATATTTCGGATTCATAGCTTTATATTTTGTTCCGTTATTTATTTTAGTTTGTAGTCAATGTTTTACCTTGGTAAAAATTCAGAAGCTGAGTGTATAGAACTGCCATGTATTTTGACTGAAGATAAGTCTGTTCATTCGTCAGATACGTATTTCTACTCACTGCAAGTTCTGTTGTGGTAAGACCTCCAAATTCAAATTTCTTATTGGCCAAATCGTAAGCAAGCTTTGCATTGTCTCTTGCCACTTTTGAAGATTTCTGTTGGGCCTGATTCGCGACTGCATTTTGCCAAGCCGTTTCAATATTGGAATACAATGTTTTCCCTGCGCTTATTTTATCCAGGTTATTCTGCTCTATATTGATTTTTGCCAATTGTACGTTCGTATCATTCTGCTTTTTAGAGAAGATTGGAATGTTCAGAGACAGTCCTACAGATTTATTGAAGTTGTTTTTCACCTGATTAAAATAGCTGTAATCCTGTGTGCTGGTAAATCCGGTATTCAAGCCCGCTGTTGCGGAAAGTGTTGGCAAATAGCCTGTTTTTGTGATTTCTAAACTTTTGGTAAGGATTTCATTTTGAAAATCATAGATCTTAAGATCCGGAAGGTTTTCCGTTGCCAGCGTGTATACTTCTTGCTTATCCGGAATTTCATCCATTAAATCATTTAAGTTTACCTTTTCAATCTGAAAATCAATACCCGGATCTAATTCCAAAAGCTGTTTAAGTTTTAAAACCTGCTGATCATAAAGGTTTTGGCTACTCACCACAGTATATTGGTTCTGTGCATCCTGAGTTTCCACATCCGCCAGCTCTAATTTTGAAATGGCTCCGTTTTTATATTTTGTCTGCGTAAATTTCAATTCCTGTGCTGAAGAGTTTGCTGTTGTTTTAGCAATTTCTATCCCTTCATAATAATATAAAGCCTGTAAATAAGCATTCAGAACATTCAAAACAATATTATTCTCAGCCTGTTTCTGATACAGTTCTGACTGATCTGCAATCATTTTATTTTGCTCAATCTGAAGGTTTAATTTATTCCCCTGATACAAAACTGCATTGGCAGAAATCCCGAAGCTGTTGGAAAGAATATTCTGATTTACAAAACTACTGGTAATAGGGTCTATACTCGATCCATTGGTAAGTCCTACTGAAGAGGAACCATAAATAGTCGGCAATTTATTGTTTTTCTGTTGCTGATAATTAAGCTGAGCAGTAGTTTTATCTAAAACCGTTTTCTTAACGGTGATGTTATTTTCTACAGCATAATCAAGGCAGTCCTGAAGCGTCCATATTTTTTGAGCAGGCGCAAAGATGCCAACAAGGAGTGCTATAATAAGATACTGTTTCATTTTCTATCTGTTTTACGAAACAAAATTGCTCAATCATGAAACCAATATCAAATGTAATAGACAAACGATGGAATTATCTAGAAGAACAGCCGTTTTTTACGACTAGAAAGTAGTGTAGAATATTTTGAAAAAGTACTAAAAACAAAAAAGAGACTGAAAAAATCAATCTCTTTTTTTATATATTTCTTTAACAGTATTACAATCCGATTACCGGCATTGATAACATTAAAATGTTTTCGTTGTCTTCAAGACCATCAAGTGGCTCTATGATTCCGGGTCTGTTGGGTTGAGACATTTTCATAGTGATATCGTCTGAACCTAAAATTGTCAACATTTCCGTTAAGAACTTAGAACTAAATCCGATATTAATATCTTCCCCATTATAATCACAAGGAATCTGCATATCTGCTTTGTTTGCATATTCCGTATCTTCTGCATGAAGGTGAAGAATGTTTGCAGACAACTTAAATCTTACCTGATTGGTAGATTTATTCGACATGATAGAAGCTCTTTTGATGGCTCCTAATAAAAGGTTTCTGTTGATTGTTAATACATTTGGATTTTCTTTTGGAATTACCGCTGTATAGTTCGGATATTTTCCATCAATCAGCCTACAGATCCAAATATGCTTACCAAAAGTAAATTTAGCCATGTTCTCGTTGAAATCGATGGTAACATCATCATTCGAACTTGCCAATATATTTTTGAAAATGTTCAGCGGTTTCTTAGGCATGATGAATTCCATTGGTTCGGCATTCATCAGGTCTGTTCTTTTATAGACAACCAATCTGTGAGAATCGGTAGAAACAAAATTCGTTTCATTTTCTCCAAACTGGAACAATACTCCCGTCATTACCGGACGAAGAGAATCATTACTTGTCGCGAAAAGTGTATTGGTAAGTGCTTCAGACAAAACTCCTGCCGGCATTGTCACACTTTGAGAGGCATCAAATTCAGGCAATTCAGGATAATCATCCGCATTGTCCAATGCCACTGCGAAATTATCTTTTTCGTCTAAAATCTCAAGCTGACTTCCTGTTCCTTCTGCATTATCTTTTACAGCCAACGTAAGAGGTTGCTCTCCGTAAGTCTTAATAAAATCTTGAAAAATCTTAGCAGGAACAGCGAATTTTCCTGTATCATCAGACTTCACTTCAAGAGAAGTCACAAGAGTTGTTTCGCCATCAGATGCTGTAATGGTAACGTTGGTTCCGTCTAATTCAAAAAGATAGTTTTCTAAAATAGGTCTCGATTGAGAGCTTGATATTACACCACTTACAGTTTGTAACGCCTTCTGCAGTTCACCACTTGAAATAATAAATTTCATAGATTTAAAAATAAGTTTCTACAAATATAATAAATAGAAAACAGATAGAAAAGAATAATTATGTGAGTTATTAACAACCATCAAAAGAATTTTATAAATATTTCGCTTTCACTTTTGTTCAAAACAGATTCTTTTGATGAGATCAATTAACTATTACTTTTTGTGAATTGAGTATATTTGTCAATAAATTTTTACCATGCGAAAACCACCGATTCATAAAAGTTTTCTGAACGCTTTCCGAGGTGTATTTTTGATGGTCAAAAGTGAAAGAAATTTTCAGATTGAGCTTTTGGCTTTTTTGGCAAACCTTTTTTTTATCTTTTATCTCAAAATTTCTACAATTGATACCATTTTTATTCTACTTGTTTCTTCCGGGGTCTTAATTGCAGAAATTTTCAACACTGCCATCGAAAAAATCTGTGATATCGTGCAGCCCGAGTTTGATCAAAGAATAGGTTTTATCAAGGATATTTCTGCAGGAGCTGTCGTTTTAATGACAATTTTGTCAGTTGTTGTTGGAATTCTGGTGTATTGGAAATATATTTTGATTTTATAATCCAAATAGGTATCCTCTATTACTTTAGATATAGTAATTTTTCAATTTAAAACTTCACTATATCTAAAGAAAATAATTCTAATTTGTACCGCGTTTTTTTGTATTTAGTTTATAATATAAAAAGTAAGAAGTTAGGAATAGTTGATACCATTCAAAATCCAGTTTAAATCTTGTCATTGCCGCCTGTCCAATCATATAAGGCACCGTAAAATTTATAAATAGCAATAAAGAGAAGAACAATAGATTCCATTTTTTTAACTTGTATAATTGGAATAAGCATATGCATGAAATAAGGTTTAAAATAATTACATACAGCTTACGTCCTAACAATATAGATAGGGAATTATCATAAAAATATCTAGATGGCACATACCACAGCATAAGTGCATTAGCAAAAGCTTTCTTCAATGAAATATATGGATTCTTTTTTACGATATCTTTTACTTCCATTTCATATACCTTTTCCATTGTAAATTCATCTATATTCATTCTCATTTCCCTTATTTGAGAGCTCTTTTGAGGAGATATTTTTGCAGTGATTTAAAGACCTGTACGTTGTAGAAATAACCAAAATGTATATTTTGCCAGACCGGAGTTTTAGATATAATTACCCTGTCAAAAGTCAGATAATTACGTACAACCCAAGGTGAATATAAACAGGCTGTAATACCCACCAGTATAACCAATTGTTTTATATTAATCTTTTTAAATAAGACTAAACAGAACAGAAGAAGCATTGAAATAGGAACAGCAACAACCTGACTTAAAAAAAGTACTGCACTACTTATTCCCAGTATTATAATTCTTATAACAGTATATCCTTTACTCCAAACAATTAAAAACCAGTATAAAAAATTCAAGAAAATAAGAATAAAAACATTGGTAATTTCCAACGTATTAGAATAGAAAAAATAAGAAGGTGAAAAGATAAATAAATATCCTGTTAATATTCCAATCTGCTCTTTATTAAAAATTTTAGCAATCAAAATGAACATACCAGGAATAAAAAAGCAGATAATATGCTGTGCAACAATCACTGCTTCTTTTGCGTGTTCATCAAAAACGGAGATAAAAAGAGATAAAAACAAAGGATAAACCGGTAATTTATATGCAGTAGGTCCAATATTCATAAACTCTGCATACTCTCCATACTTGACCAAATTATTAGCAATATCCCAGTCTTCGAATGTAAGCCCGTCAAATCCTTTTTGATAAGAATAGCCAATTTTTGCAATAAAAACTAAAAAATTAAAAATTATGAAAACTTTGTATTTCAGTAAAAAATCAATTCCATTTTTCATCTTAAAACCAGGCATTCTTATTGAGCGGCAAAATTAATAAATTAGATATATGCTTTTTCCATAAGAAAATAATTAAAGCATTATAAGTAGTTTTCAATAATTGGAATTACGATTTCAGCCATCATTCCATAGCCTTTTTCATTGGGATGAACACCGTCTGCAGAAAGTAGAACTTCTTTATCGTCTAAAAAGGCCGAGTGAAAATCAACATAATATAATGAGTTTTCAGCAGCAATATTCTTTAGAATTTGATTATAAATCAAAATCTCATCATTTGTTCTCAGTTTTCCTGAAGCAGCCACTACTCCATCTATACTTTGAGAAATCGGAAGAATGCTTATCAAATAAATATCTTGCGCATATTGTTTTGCCAGCTGAACGGCTGTTAGAATATTAGCCTGAAACTGTTCCGGGGTTACTATATAATTTCCTTCTTTCACAGCCAAATCATTCGCTCCATAACCTATGAAAATGATATTTCCATCTGCAGCATTTCTTGCCGCCATTTCATAGGGAATTCTTTTCACCAAACCGTCTGTGGTTTCTCCACCGATTCCAAGATTAAAAAGAATCAATTCATCACTTCCTTCATTGTATTTCTGTAATGCAAATCTTTTCAGAATATCGACCCAGCCACCAAATACACCGTCATATTCTCCGTAAGTAATACTGTCTCCGAAGAACAAACCATACCTCATTTTTTTCATTTACTTTTGAATGTTTATTATTTAATTTTTAGAATCGTAAGCTAAGATCCTCGACTACGCTCAGGATGACATCTCTAATACAATTGTTTTCCTTAACTAAAAAAATCTTAATGGTTTAATTAAAAATCAATCCAAAAATAGCGTAATATTTTTATGTGATTCTATAATTTCAATTAAAATTTCGAATACGGTTTGTCCCTTTCCGTTAATCAATGCATCTAATTTTTGTTGAATTAATTTTACATTGAAAGGCTTTCCAATTTGAATTTTATTTTGGTAGAATTCCTTCGTCACCTCAAAACCTAAATCTTCTCTCGACTTTTGGGAATTTTTCCAGATAATTTCGCCCTGAAATCCATACAAAATATCATCAAATCCATCCATAGTCCCGATTTTCCAATCCTCATCTTTCATAAAAAGTTGGGAAATCTCTTCGTAGAAACCCGCCAAATCTGAAAAATGACCGCCATTGATGACAGTCATTTTATTATGTTCTTTTTTATTGATCATCTTAATTATTTTCCAGATAAAGGATGTTATCGTAACTAAAGTACGAAAATCATCCCAATCATTTTAACTGCAGATCAATTGATAACAATCTTATTTTGCTCTTAAATAAATTTTACTGAAGTCTGAACGGACTTCAACATCGTTTCCACCGCCATTTATTTTTCCTGCCAGATCACTTCCATTACTGGTTAGGTCTTCTTTTTTCTCAACATCAATTTTAAAATCCGGAGACACATAGATTTCGCCATATTTAGTTGTTGTTTTAAGATTGCCTTTTATTGATTTAGGAAGCGTAACATCAGTAAGTCCGTACACAGAAATAATCGACAATGGACCTTTTACATTCTGATTGAAAACAGCTTCAATTTTCCCATAAATAGATTTTATTGTCGCAGGTCCGGTAATATTTTCCAATTGAATGTTGTTGTAAGTTGTTGCCACTTCAATTTCGTTCTGCATATTTTTGAAAATAACATCTCTACCATACTGTGATTGATGTTTAAATGAAACAATAATATTTTCAGGAACCAAAATTTTTAAATCCGGAAATGACATTTTTTTTAACGAGTTAACCTCCAAAACGCCATCTTTTTCATTGACATTAATCCCCAATCCTGTGTTATCAGTAAGTCCTAACGCGTTAATGATCTGGAGTCCTTCTGCACGCTTATCGTCTTCTTCATCTTCTATCTGAACGGAAAATACAATTTCATTTCCTTTATAACCTTCCACCGTTACTTTTCCAAGATTAAGAAGAAGTTTGCCTTTGCTTTTTTTAATCTTATAGGTTTTAGAATTTTCTTTAGTAAAATTAGTTTGCTGCACGTTTTCCTGTGCCTGAAAAGAAAATGCCATCAAAGCAAACATGATTAAATATACCTTTTTCATGAAGTTAAATTGTAAATGTATTGGGTTATATAATTATCTAATATCTCATTAACACAGCATACGCTTCATCTTTCACGAAATCTGCTGTTGTAGGGTTTAAAGTAAGTTCTTTTAGTTTAGCATCCACTTCTATAGTGAGTTCCGATGAGTTTTGATGTGCCAAAATTGCAATAAGTTCTTTCTGTACCATTTCATCATCCTGCTGAAGAAAAATTTGTTTAATTTTTTTACTGATTTCAGGATTTTGAATATGCTCCGACAACGTTTCCACCGCTGCCAATCTTACATTGGTATTTTCATCTGAAAGCGCTTTTTCAGATAAAACCCTGACAAGTTGTTGATCTGAAGCTGAAAAATTTCTTAACAAAGCAATTCCCTGTAATCTGGAACTTGCAGAATATTGATTATTGAGTAATTCTAGCGCTTTTATCTTATTAACATCATCTTCGATTTCAGCATGATTGTTTTGAACTAAAGTTTTCTCTCGTACTTTTTCTGATGAATCCGGAGTATTGCTTACAAAAACTTTATCTGCCTTTTCCTGTTTATCAGTCTCTATCTTTGCAATTTTTAATACTTTTTCAGATTTTAAAATATCACCTGAATTTCCCTTTTGTTTTTTGCCCCCCTCTTGAGTTACAATTATTTTTTTTTCATCCCCATCCTGATTCCATAAAATATAAGATCCAACACCGAAAATAATTACTACAGAAGCTGCCAAAAACATTTTGCTCCAAGAAAATAACTGTATTGTTTTTTCCTTAGAAACAGGCTGTTCACGCAGTCTGAACATGATTTTCTCAAACATTTCATCTGGAACTTCGAGCGTATCAAATTCCTCACGATGATCTTGAATATATTTCTTAAGCAGATCTTTCATTTTGGCATTTTTGAGTCAGTTTTTCAAAAATTTTCTTTTTAGCACGATGATAATAACTTCTTACAGTACCTGCAGGAATGTTCAGATCTTTAGCAATTTCTTCCTTCGTCATATCTTCAAACAAAAAAAGATTGACAATGGCTCTTGTAGGCAACGGAAGTTCTGCAATAGCATTCTGAAGCTCTTCAATACGAAATTCCAAAGCCAGTTTCTCTTCCAGCTCATCATCTTTCGTATCATAGGTTTTATCGTCTTCAATCTCCGTAAAATAGATTTTCTTTTTTCGAAGAAATGTAAGCGAATGATTAATAGTAATCTTCTTAATCCAACCTCCAAAACTATCCGTATTTTTTAAGGCCTTTATTTCAGAAAAAGCTTTTACAAAAACCTCCTGAAGAATGTCTTCAGCATCTTCCCTGTCATTGACAAGACGAAAAGCAGAATTGAAAACCGCTTTCGAATACCGTTGATAAAGCACGGAATATCCGGAATTGTTTCCGGATGCACAAAGCTCCAACAATTCCTTATCACTGATATTTACCGTTGTTGTTTTCAATAATTATTAAGTCTTGTTATTTCGTTTCTAATTAGTAGACGCGATTCGAGTTTAAATGTTGCAATTTATTTTTAATTTTTTTTAAAATTTTACTTTCGATTGAATTTAACCAGTAACTGATTACTTCTAAAAGTTCATTATTCACATGCTTTTAATTCAAGAGGGTTTTTAAAAACGTCCATTTTTTGCTTTTCAGATTTATTATAGGCTTCTTTAGCTTCTTTACTGTCTACATTCTGACCGTAATAAACATAAGTAGCAGTAGCATTTGAGGAATTTAGATTTGCAAAAATCATAGCCGGATCTTTTTGATATTGAGTCCAAAAAGTCTCCCATTGCTTTGGCGTGAAATTAACTTTTGCTGTATATGCATTTCTTTCATCGATATTATTCTGT
>JBCNMJ010000038.1:0-31004 GCA_039594975.1 Chryseobacterium sp.
TCATGTGAAATGAAAGTCGGCTGAATGAAGTTCCCTTCAGACTTTTCACGGAAGATTTCATCAATTAATTTTCCTTTACACATCGTTTCGTTTAATTCAATGCCGATAGATTTCGCGAAATCATATAATTCCTTCTCTGTTTTTCCGGTGATATCGAATCCTGTAAATTTCAGGATGGCTTCTGTCATGGAAACTCTTGGATAAGGAGCTTTGAAATCTACTTCATGTTCCCCGAATGTAGCTTTTGTAGTTCCGTTTACCTGGATAGCACAGAATTCCAGTAATTTCTCAGTGAAATCCATCATCCAGTTGTAATCCTTGTACGCTACATAGATTTCCATAGCAGTAAATTCCGGGTTGTGGGTTCTGTCCATCCCTTCATTTCTGAAGTTTTTAGAGAACTCATATACTCCGTCAAAACCACCTACGATCAATCTTTTCAGATACAATTCGTTGGCAATTCTTAAGTATAATGGAATATCCAACGCATTGTGATGCGTGATAAAAGGTTTAGCTGCTGCTCCCCCAGGAATCGACTGCAGGATTGGAGTTTCTACTTCAAAATACCCTGCATCATTAAAGAACGTTCTCATGGCATTGAACAGTTTTGTTCTTTTCACGAAAATTTCTTTCACCTGAGGATTTACCGTTAAGTCAACATAACGTTGTCTGTATCTCATTTCAGGATCGTTAAATCCATCATGAACTACTCCATTTTCGTCAGTTCTTGGTTGTGGAAGTGGACGTAATGATTTTGTTAAAAGGGTAAAGTTTTTAACCAAAACCGTTTTTTCCCCTACCTGAGTGGTGAACAACTCACCTTCTACCCCAATAATATCTCCTATATCTAAAAGATGTTTGTAAACCTCATTATATAAAGTTTTATCCTCACCAGTACAGATCTCATCTCTGTTAAAATAGACTTGAATTTTACCTGTAGAATCCTGTAGTTCCGCAAAAGATGCTTTCCCTTGAATTCTTCGGGACATCAACCTTCCTGCAATCTTCACCTGTTTACTTTCAGAAAAATTCTGTTTTATAGATTCCGTAGTATCTGTAATTACATATTCATCTGCCGGGAATGCGTTGATTCCCATTTCAACAAGCTTATTCAGCTTTTCTCTTCTAATGATTTCCTGTTCTGATAATTGCATTTTTTATTTTTTCTAAAAGCGTACAAATTTAGTGATTTTTCCATAAAAAAAGACAGCAGAATTCTGCTGTCTTTAAAATATTTTTTAATGGATGTTATTTCTTTTTGAGTGATAAAATATAACTTACCATTTTTTTTGCATCTTCTTTAGACACCTGAGAATGAGGCTGCATAGGCACACTTCCCCAAACTCCGCTTCCTCCTTCTATGATTTTTGTAGCCAAAGCATCAAGATCTTTTTCAGAATACTTATCTGCTATTTCCTGATACGACGGACCAATCATTCTTTCACTTACCGAATGACAACCAGAACAATCTAATGTTTCAATAATCTGGTCTCCGGAAGGATGAGCATTAGTTGTTGCTACTGGTTCTGCAGAAGTTTCTGACGCTGAAGCCTGTTCTTTTTTAGTACAGGAAAACATCAGCATACCCAAACATCCTGCCAATACTAATTTCTTCATTATTTTTTCGTAAGAGTATCTGCTTTTGCTTCATTTGCAGGAACCGATACAGCAGCATTTACATCTACTGATTCAGTTTTTTTGGCAGTAGAGTCCACTACAGTTGGTGCATCCGGCTCCGGTAACATCGTGTTGCTGTCTTGTAAATCATGATTAGGCTTTTTTGAACAACTAACTGCCAATAAACCTCCGATAAATGCGATTGCTAATACTTTTTTCATTATTTTTCCTATAAAATTTAGACAAAAATATAAAAAATATTGCTTGCAGCGTATAAAATACTTTTTAATCATTGTAATCAGAAATTGTATTTTTGTGTAAACCTGAAAATTATGATTATCATTTCAAAAATCTTATTTTTCTTAAGCCATCACGGCTTTTATGCAGTGATTATCTTTATTTTGTTCTTCGGAATTATTGCTTATTTAACTAAAAAAGCATGGTGGCTCATTTTAATCCTCCCGTTTTCAATCGTTAACGGAATTGGAGGTCAATTTATCAATGCCTGGTTTTTAAATCAATATGGTGTAGAAAGCACTGCCATTATTACATCGGACATAGAGACCAATTCGACACTTAATGATCAGTATATTCATGATTATGAAGCCATTGTAAAAAAGCAGGACGGAAAATATGTAGATACTTATTTCTCGACAACTTCGGCTGCTATATATCCTATTGAAAATGCAATAAGAATTCCTAGAACGGAACAAGAATTTCCTGTTAAATTCATTCCTGGATATGAAAAAAACATTGTTATCCTTTATCAGGAATCCAATGAAGGAAAACAGCTGAGAGAATATGAAAAAATAAGACCCATCAACACTGCCAGAATAAAGTACGAAGCAGATCCCACCAATAAAGATTTTATCCTGGAATACCTCAATGCTTTGGAAGATTATTTAAAAACGTATGACAATCAGGAATACAGAAACAAAGCTGAACAGTTGAAAAAAGAGCTGAATGCTAAGAAGTAGTTTTTCTAAATTAAGAAAAACAACATTTTATTTGTTCTAACAGGAGATAAAATTCAAAAAACTTGCACATTTTTGTTAAATCTATCAAAAAAATAATTTAGCTTTGTATATTATTTAAAATAAGCTTTATGAAAAAAATAATCTCTACAACCTTCGTTTTTTTGGGACTTCTTTTTGCTAACTTGGTTTCTGCACAGGAAATTTCGAAACAGCAAATGATTGCTTTTCAGTCTGACAATGTAGATACTTTTAAGGCAGCTTTCCCAAAGGACAATTACAATAAGTGTTTCGCTATAAAAGAGAGTTCATACAGTTTGCTTTCTTTAAGCGTAAAACATGATAAAAAGAATATTCTGGAGTATTTATTAAGCAATGAAGCGGATCTTAACAAAGAATGTGGTAATCAGACTCCACTAATGGTTGCTGCGAGATATGGTAAATTGGATTTTGCAAAACTTCTCCTGAAAAAAGGAGCTGATAAAAATGCAAAGAACGAAAAAGGAGAAACAGCAAAAGATTTTGCGGTTCAGTACAATCACCCGGAAATGACTTCAATTTTAAAATAATATAAAAAACTTCAGTAAAAGGAAGTTTTTTTATTTCGGTCTTTTATTTACATTGCAATAAAAATTTATCAATTTTTATTTTTCATTTCAAAAAAATATATACATTTGCAACATGATTAATTCTAACAACAAATTTTGGTGGTGGCATTCAAACTCCTCGTCGGGTCTGAAGCTATACTCTTGTTGTTAATTGACAGCCGGAATATTATAGAAAATATACAGAGACTTTGACGATTTCGTTAAAGTCTTTTTTTTGTTAAAAATTATTAAAAACACTACCAATGTTCAAACAAAACATCAACATAAAAACCACCTCAAAAACAATGCTGGGAGATCTGCAGACTCCCATGAACATTTATCTGAAAATAAGAGATCAGTTTCGTGATACCATTCTTTTGGAAAGCTCGGATTCTAAAAATATGGATAATAATTTCTCGTTCATTGCCATTAATGCGATTGCAGGCATAGAAATTAAGAATCTTAAAGAATTTGAAATCAAATTCCCGGGTGAGAGCCCCGAGAAACATCTTTTAGCAGATCATTCTGTTCCGGATCTCTTAAATCAATTTTCAAAATCTTTCATCTGCAACAAAACCAAAGATTCTATAGAAGAAACCGCCCAAAGCCTTTTTGGATATACCAGTTTTGAAGCCGTACAATTTTTCGAAAACCTTATATTTAAAGCCCAAAGTCAGGAAGTAGAAATTCCTATTCTCCGTTACAGACTTTATCAATATGTTATTGCAATCAATCATTACAATGATGAAATGTACATTATTGAAAATCAGATTAAAGACTTAAAATCTGAGCTATATTTGTTAGAAAGCCTGATCAAAAATCAAAATTCAGTTATTTATCCTTTTGAAAAAACGTCCCATGAAACTTCTCCTATTACCGATGACGAATATATAGAATTGGTAAAAACAGCTCAGAAACACTGTATGAGAGGAGATGTTTTCCAATTGGTTCTAAGCAGAAGGTTCGAACAAAAATTCAAAGGGGATGAATTCAATGTATATCGAGCGCTACGAAATATTAATCCCTCTCCTTACCTATTCTTTTTTGATTATGGAGATTATAAACTCTTCGGGTCAAGTCCGGAAAGTCAGCTCATTATCAAAGACAATAAAGCCATCATTCATCCAATTGCCGGAACTTTTAAAAGAACAGGGCATTTTGAAATCGATCTACAATCTATTGAATCGCTAAAAAACGATCCGAAGGAAAATGCGGAACATACCATGTTGGTTGATTTAGCACGGAATGATTTGGGAAAATTAGGAAAAAATGTGACCGTAACCAAGTTAAAGGAAATACAGCTTTTCTCCCATGTAATCCATATGGTAAGCGAGGTAACTGCCGATTTGCAGGAAAACACGAATCCTTATGAAATGGTTGCCGCCACTTTTCCGCAGGGGACTTTAAGCGGCGCTCCCAAACACAAAGCTCTTCAGCTTATTAATACTTACGAAAAAGACTCACGGGGTTACTACGGAGGCTGCATCGGAATGGTCAGCTTAAACGGAAACTGTAATCAGGCTATCATGATCCGCACTTTTTTAAGTAAAAACAACACGTTATATTATCAGGCCGGAGCCGGAATAGTAGCAAAATCAAATCCCGAAAGTGAACTGCAGGAAGTCAATAACAAGCTGAATGCGCTGAAGAAGGCTATTGAAAAGGCCGAAAATTTAGTTGTTGGTTGATTGTTGTTAGTTGATAGATTTTAAAAACATAAATATGGAATATAAGAATTTAGATGTTTGGATTGAAGCGAGAAAACTAACGAAACTTGTTTATGATTCAACAAAAAATTATCCGAAGGAAGAAATTTTTGGATTGACAAATCAAATGAGAAGATGTGCGGTTTCTGTTCCTTCAAATATTGCAGAAGGTTCTGGAAGAAATACATCTAAAGAAACAATACATTTTCTTTTTATTGCAAGGGGTTCTCTTTTTGAACTTGAAACCCAATTCTATTTATCATTAGATTTAGAATATATAAATGATGAAAAATTAGCAACAATTTCAAATCAGATTACACTTTGCAAAAAGTTATTAAACGGATTTATTAATTATTACAGAACAAAATAATGACAGATATTTCAAACCCAACAACCAATAACCAACAACCAACAACCAGGGTTCTCGTCTTCGATAATTACGACAGCTTTACCTACAACTTGGTTCAAATGATCGAAAGAATTTTGAATACAAAAGTTGATGTGGTAAGAAATGATGAAATTAAACTGGAAGAAATTGAAAAATACGACAAGATCATTCTTTCGCCAGGTCCGGGAATTCCGGAAGAAGCTGGAATTTTACTGGATGTCATTAAAGAATATGCTTCCACGAAGAGTATTTTAGGTGTTTGTCTTGGTCAGCAAGCGATTGCAGAAGCTTTCGGCGGAAGTTTAATCAACCTCAGCGAAATTTATCACGGTGTTGCTACAGAGGCAATTCAAACCAGTGAACATAAACTTTTTAACGATTTGCCACAGACTCTGGAAGTCGGAAGATATCACAGTTGGGCAGTTAATCCGGAAAACTTTCCTGAGGAACTGGAAATTACCAGTACAGACAGTAAAGGAATGATTATGAGTTTAAAACACAGAACCTATGATGTTCATGGCGTTCAGTATCACCCCGAAAGTATTTTAACTCCGGATGGGGAAATGATTATCAAAAATTTTTTACTTGGTTGATAGATTTTGATTGGTAGTTGATAAAAAAATTCTAAACTGCTATAAAACCAACAACCAATCACTGACAACCAACAACAATTACCACTATGAAAGAAATTCTGCAATACCTTTTCAATCACCATACTTTGTCCAAATCTGAGGCAAAGGCCATCATGATTGAGATTGCCCAAAATAAGTTCAATGCAACGGAAGTTACTGCCTTCATAAGTATTTTCCTGATGCGAAACATTACATTACCCGAGCTGGAAGGTTTTAGGGAAGCATTATTACAAATGGCTGTTCCTTTAGATTTAAATGCAAGTGACGCCATTGATGTTGTAGGAACCGGCGGTGACGGAAAAAATACGATCAATATTTCTACATTAGCAAGTTTCGTGATTGCAGGAGCAGGACAAAAAGTAATTAAACACGGAAATTATGGAGCTTCAACAGTTACCGGAGCTTCCAATGTTTTAGAAGAGCTGGGATACCAGTTCAAAATTAGTTCAGAAGAATTAAATGCTGATCTGCAACAAACCAATATTTGCTTTTTACATGCTCCCTATTTTCATCCCGCTCTAAAATCTGTAGTGGCATTAAGAAAATCTTTAGGCCTGAGAACATTTTTCAATCTACTCGGACCTTTGGTGAATCCTGCAAAACCCAAATATTCTATGATCGGAACGTACAATCTGGAAATTGCAAGAATATATCAGTATCTGCTTCAAAAAGATGAAAAAGATTTCATTCTGGTTCACGGAATGGATGGTTATGACGAAATAAGCTTAACACAGGACAGCAAAATCATTACAAAAGAAGGAGAAAAAATCTATTCACCGAAAGAACTTGGTTTTGCAGCCGTTACTCCTCAAAGTATAGAAGCTGGCAAAAACACACAGGAAACCGCAAAAATTTTCAGAAATATTTTGGAAGGAAAGGGTACAGAATCGCAAAATGCGGTTGTTTTGGCAAATGCCGCCGTTGCATTGCATCATACCAGTAAATTTGGAAACTATGAGAATTGTTTGAATTTGGCGAAAGAAAGTTTGTTTGATAGTAAAGCACTCAATAGTTTGAATCAATTAATTGGAGTCTAAAATGAAAACACTTTATCAATCTAAAAACAGAAAGATCGAATTGAAAATTATTGGATATGACGAGCCTAATAACGGACGAGAGTTGCATGTTGCTGAACTCTATATAAATGGCAAGAATCTTTCCAAAAAGTATTTTGAAAACAAATGGAACAGATTGAATTTTAATTTAGAAGAATTTCAATTCGAATCACCGGATTCAAAATATATTTTTATTCCTGCAGAAGGAAATAGTTTTTTAATCAACCTCAACACTTTTTCGATGATCAAACTTCCTTATAAAGCGCTTTCAACAGTTCATTTCAAAAAGAATGAATTTCTTGAAAACAGAATAAAGATCTATTACAGTGACGAAACCGTTGAACTGAACATACCGATAAACGATTAAAATCTGGATATGAATATTTTAGATAAAATCATAACAAGAAAAAAACAGGAAATTTCGGATTCAAAATCAAAAATTTCTTTGCAACAGCTGAAAGATTCAGAACTTTTTGGAAGAGAAACCTATTCTTTGAAAGAAACTATAAAATCAAAATCCGGAATTATCGCAGAATTTAAAAGGCAATCTCCATCCAAAGGAATAATTAATGATAAAGTTTCACCATTAGAAGTAGCATCCGCTTACGAAAATTACGGAGCAAGCGGAATCTCAATCTTAACAGATAAAGATTTCTTTGGGGGAAGTTTTAAAGATATTTTAAATGTGAGAAATCACATCCATATTCCCATTTTGCGAAAAGATTTTATGATTGATGAGTATCAGTTTTATGAAGCAAAAAATGTGGGAGCCGATGCTGTCTTACTTATTGCAGCCTGCCTTTCCCCACAACAGACGTTGGAATTTACCGAGCTCTCTCATGAATTAGGACTGGAAGTATTGTTGGAAGTCCATACGGAAGATGAACTAAAACATTATAACCCGAGCATAGATCTGGTGGGAATTAACAACCGGAATTTAAAAGATTTTAAAGTTGATCTGCAACATTCAGTTCATTTGAAAAATCTACTCCCCGAAAACGTCTTATCTGTAGCAGAAAGCGGTATTTACAACATTCAGGATTATTTTTATTTAAAAGAAAAAGGATTTGATGGCTTTTTAATGGGTGAATATTTTATGAGAAATACAAATCCTGCTCAGGCATTTGAAGAATTTATTTCCAATACAAGAATTAAATAATGGCAAAAATTAAAGTTTGCGGTTTGACAAGATTAGATCAGGTTCAGGAATTGATTTCTTTGAACACAGACTTTCTAGGTTTTATTTTCTATGAAAAATCACCACGATATGTTTTGAATCATTTGAGTTTAGAAGAAATTTCAGAAATTCAGCATCACGGAAAGGTGGGCATATTTGTCAATGAAACTGCTGAAAGAATTATTGAAATATCCGAAAAAGCAGATTTAAATTTCATCCAGCTTCACGGAGATGAAAGTGAAGACTTTATTGTTAAATTAAAACCAAAAATCAACCCAAAGATTAAAATAATTCAAGTAATCAGAATAGGAAATCAACTTCCCGATGAATTACAAAAATCTATCATCCAAAACCTATCAGCCATTAACTATTTCTTATTGGATACGGACAGCAAAGCATTTGGTGGAACCGGAAAACAGTTTGACTGGGATATTTTAAATACAATTGAAATTCCACTTCCTTATTTTCTGAGCGGTGGCATCTCAGGAGACAACATAGAAAACATTAAGCGTCTTAAGCAGAAACCATTTGCACTGGACATCAATTCAAAGTTTGAAACAGAACCTGGCAATAAAGATATCAGCAAAATAAAAAGATTTATATCTTCCTTAACATAAAGAATTCTAAACAGGAATTAGGCAAAAACAAACCAAAGAGCAAAAACAATTACTAATATGAAATATGAGGTAAAACAGATCACTGAATTAACTGAAACGGAAATTGAGCATATTCTTCAGCTCTGGGATATTTCATCCTGGAATTCAATGAAGTCTGACTATTTTCGCACATTTTTCAAAAATTCAGCATTTCACTTTCTGTTGGATGCGGATGAAAATATCCTGTCTCTTATTCGTGTTAATTACGATTTCGTACTGGAGATCTCAGGAATACAGCTGCCATTTGCAGAAGCTGTCGGGCTTGTCGCAGCTCAGAAGAAAAAAGGATACGGAGCTAAGCTTCTTGAGTATTTCAGGGATTATGTGGTCAGAAATAATATAGAGACTATTGGGTTCTGTCATCAGGAACTTCGTCCGTTTTATGAAAAATGTAATGTTGAAATATTATATGATAAGGCCAAAACAATAAAAGAAAATATAGGAACTGAATGGATAAATTCGGAGGACGATGATATTTTGATTTTTAATGTTACAGCAAAAAGAAAAGAACAGCTCAACCTACTGAGCGATAAGAATAATGCTTATTTAATCACTAAAGAATAAAGAAATGAATTATAAAAACCCCGATGAAAACGGATATTACGGAGAATTTGGCGGAGCTTTCATCCCGGAAATGCTTTATCCTAATGTGGAAGAATTACAGAAAAACTATCTTAAAATCATTGAATCAGAAGATTTTCAAAATGAATACCAAGATTTATTAAAAAACTATGTCGGGCGGGCTACTCCTTTATATTTCGCTAAAAATTTAAGTCAGAAATACAACACTCAGATCTATTTAAAAAGAGAAGATCTGAATCACACCGGAGCTCATAAAATCAATAATGCACTGGGACAGGTTTTACTGGCAAAACGTCTGGGTAAAAGCAGAATCATCGCGGAAACCGGAGCCGGGCAACATGGAGTGGCTACTGCTACAGCTTGTGCTTTATTAGGATTAGAATGTATTGTGTACATGGGAGAAATCGACATTCAGAGACAGGCCCCGAATGTGGCAAGAATGAAAATGCTGGGAGCAGAAGTAATTGCCGCAACTTCAGGTTCAAAAACTTTAAAAGATGCTGTTAATGAAGCTTTAAGAGACTGGATCAATAATCCGTCAACAACACATTATGTGATTGGAAGCGTGGTTGGTCCGCATCCTTTTCCCGATTTGGTTGCCCGGTTTCAGAGTATTATTTCAAAAGAAATTAAAGAACAGCTTTTCGAACAGGCAGGAAGACAAAATCCTGATTATATAATTGCCTGCGTGGGTGGCGGAAGTAATGCTGCAGGGACTTTTTATCATTTTGTAGAGGAAGAAAATGTAAAAATCATTGCAGCAGAAGCTGGAGGTTTTGGTGTAGATTCAGGAAAATCGGCAGCAACAACTTTTTTAGGGACTTTGGGCGTTTTACATGGCAGTAAAAGCCTGGTGATGCAGACAGAAGACGGACAGGTCATCGAACCCCACTCTATTTCGGCAGGACTGGATTATCCCGGAATCGGACCTTTTCATGCCCATTTATTTAAAGAAAAACGGGCTGAATTTTTTAGTATTAATGATGATGAAGCACTGAAATCAGCCTTTGAATTAACAAAACTGGAAGGAATTATTCCTGCATTGGAAAGCGCTCATGCTTTGGCGGTTTTAGATAAAAAGAAATTTAATGAAAATGATATTGTTGTGATCTGTTTAAGCGGTCGCGGAGATAAGGATATGGAAACATATTTAAAAGAAATGAAAAATTATAACTAAAATGTCATTCTGACACAGCCTGAAGGGATGCGAACGTAGTTCAAAGAATCTCATTATGTGTTATACAGCTTAGATTCTTCATTCCACTGCGCTACATTCAGAAATGACAGAGTCATAATAACTCATAATAAGAAAGCAGGATATTATAAAATTATATATAATCACCATAATTAAAATGTCATTCCGACGAAGGAGGAATCTCTGCTATGATCAGTAAGATTCTTCATTACACTTATGAGCTTCGTTCGTAAATCTTCAGTTTATATTCAGAATGACAGATAGCCTTTTATTGAAATATAATATGTTAACCAGAAAAGATTATTATCCAACAACACTTCTAATTTCTAAAATATGAAAAAACTAAATATATACTTCACCGCAGGAATTCCACAATTGGAAGACACTGCTGATATTATAAAAACTATTCAGGATTCCGGAGCGGATATGATCGAAATCGGAATGCCTTATTCGGATCCTGTTGCAGATGGGCCGGTCATTTCTCAGGCTCATGAACTGGCGTTGAAAAACGGAATGAATATTGAAAAGCTATTTTCTCAATTAAAATCCATTAAAGATGAAATAAAAATTCCAGTTATTTTAATGGGATATATCAATCCTGTTTTAAGTTTCGGATTTGAAAAATTTTGTCGGAAATGTGCTGAAAGTGGAGTTTCAGGGCTAATTATTCCTGATTTACCTCCTATTGAATTTGAGAAAAATTACCAAGAAATTTTAGAGAAATATCATTTAAACTTCACATTTCTGGTGACCCCGGAAACTTCAGACGAGAGAATTCTATATCTGGATTCTTTAAGTTCAGGATTTTTATATGCAGTAAGCTCTTCTTCTACTACAGGAAATGAAAATACCGTATTAAAAAATGAAGAATATCTTACAAGATTAGCCGTTCTTTCATTAAAAAATCCGGTCTTGATCGGTTTTGGAATTAAATCTAAAGAAGATTTTGAAAGCGTAACCGAAAAAGCTGACGGGGGAATCATTGGAACTGCTTTTGTGAAAATCCTTTTGGAAAATCAACATTGGAAAGACAAAGCGCAGAGCTTCATCAAAAGTATAAAGAACTAAAAAAAGTAGTCTTATTTCCGGAGAAAATAAGACTGCTATCATTTAACATTTAAAAGAAATACTTTTCTAATTCTTCAACAAAGCTTTTCTCGGAGGGTTTCCAGCCCAGTTTTTCCTGGGTTTGCAAACTTGTTGCCGGACAATTTTCCTGCACAAAATACGTCATCCAGGTAAAATATTGTGAGGCTTCTTCTTTGGAAAAAGATTGTACCGGAATATTTAGCTTTTCACCTATATACTCTGCAAATTCTTTCATCGATAACTGTTTATCATTGTTAACAGCATTGTATCTTGCTCCTTTTTCTCCTTTCTCGAGCGCTAAACGAAACAATTTTGCAGCATCCAGACGATGAATTGCAGGCCAAACATTACTTCCATCTTCTATATAAGCTGCTGTTCCTTTAGTTTTTGCCAGTTCTGCCAGCATTGCGCCAAAACCTCCTTTGAAACCATGTTCAGAATTCCCATAAACACTTGGGGAAAGACGTACAATAGATGCATTAACACCTGCTTCCGTCAAACTCACAAAAGCTTTTTCAGAAAACCGGATTGATTCCGCAGGTGCTTTGCTTTCTTCAGTGATTTTCCCATTAATAAGCGGTAATCCTAATGTTCCTCCTGTAACAACAATAGGTTTATCTGTTCCTTTCAGAACTTCTCCCATAGCTTCAATAGCTTTCTCATCTTTGAGTGCATTACTTTTGTAATCTGAAAAATCGTGAATAAAAGCAGTGTGAATAACCCCATCCGCTTCTCTCGCTCCTTCCTGTAAAACATCAAGACTTTCTAAATCTCCCATGAGAACTTCCGCTCCTGCTTCTGAAATAGACTTCGCAGATTCCTCTGAACGGGCCAATCCTGTTACCTGATGTCCGTTTGCTATTAATTCCTTTACAACTGCAGAGCCTACAAATCCTGAAGCTCCTGTTACAAAAACTTTCATATTATATGTATTGTGTTAAAATTTCTAGTACAAATGTAGTTTTAGTGTATTCTTAAAAATAGGTCATTTGACACAATTTCACCTTAGTTTCATTAAAAAGAATTAATTTTAAACATAATTTCTATTTAAAAATGTCAGAAATCTTTAAAAAATATTTCCAGAATGTTCTTCCTGATCTAACGGATGAAAAGTTTAATTTAATTTTAGAAAAAAGTAAATTAATCACGCTTCAACGTAAGGAAATTGTTTGCAGGCAGGGAGATATCTGTAACTTAAAAATTTTTGTTGCCAAAGGACTTCTCCGGAATTATTCCATCTCCGAAGATGGAAGTGAGCATATTCTGCAGTTTGTAAATGAAATGTCCTGGACTACAGACCCTGAAAGTTTCTATACTAATATGCCCTCAAAACTGAATATTGAAGCATTGGAGCTTTCTGAAGTTTTTATATTCAATCTTGAGGATTTCCATCAGCTTCGGGAAGAAATTCCTGCACTCAGTATCTTTATTGAAGAGCTTTTAACAAAAAAAACAATGGAAATCAATAACAGGCTACTGGTGAATATCAGCAGTACTCCTGAGGATAAATATTTACATTTTATTAAAAATCATCCTGATTTGCTCAACAGAGTTCCTCTGCATATGATCGCCTCTTACCTTGGGATGTCGAGAGAAACGCTGTCAAGAGTAAGAAGACAAATCCTGAAAACAGTCTGATTAAGCATTACAAAATAGAGATTCAAGAATAAATACCATAGATTTTGTCCATTCCATACAAGCATAAAAATCACTAAATTTGTGTATTCAAAAAAATGGTATGAACACAATTCAGAATAAAGTAGTAGAATTCGAAGATTTAGGCATAAAAGAATATCAACCCGCTTGGGATTATCAGGAAAAACTGATGAAAGATATTATTGATACGAAAATAAAGAATCGTGACTTACCTGCAGAAGAACATAGCACAACTCCCAACCATTTTCTTTTAGTCGAGCATCCTCACGTTTATACGTTAGGAAAAAGCGGTCATGAAGAAAATATGCTTGCCGGAATGGATCAGTTAAAAGAAATCGATGCCACTTTCGTAAAAGTAAATCGCGGCGGAGATATTACATATCACGGATATGGACAAATTGTGGGCTACCCTATTTTAGATCTCGAAAATTTCTTTACGGATATTCATAAATACATGCGAAATCTTGAGGAAGTGATCATCAGAACTATTGCAGAATACGGTTTAAAAGGAGAGCGCTCTCCGGGAGAAACGGGAGTCTGGCTGGACGTAGGAAAACCTTATGCCAGAAAAATCTGCGCAATGGGTGTAAAAGCTTCACGCTGGGTGACTTTACATGGCTTTGCCTTGAATGTTAATACGGATATGCGTTATTTTGAATACATCATTCCTTGCGGAATCAAAGACAAGCAGGTTACATCTTTAAAAAGAGAGCTCGAAAGAGAATTGACTCCCGAAGAAATGGAAGACATTAAAGCGAAGATCAGAAAACATTTTACGGATGTTTTTGAGGCGGAATTAAATTACAAATGATAAAAAGCCTTTTATGATTGAAATAAATATCTCCTATGTTTTAATATTATAAACATAGGAGATATTTTTTGTCATGATCTGATCACAGAAATTCCTGCATCCACTTTCAGTTCCGCACCATGAATATATGATGCCTCTTCCGAAGCCAGAAAAAGTACTGCATTCGCAATTTCTAATGGTTCACCTTGTCTTTTAAAAGGAATGGTAGGAATAATATTTTTGACCGCTTCCTCAATTTGCCCTGAATTTAAGCCAGTGTTGTTAAAAATATTCGTTTTGATATGACCTGCGCTTACTCCATTTACCCGGATTTCTCTTTCTGTCAATTCCGTTGCAAATGTTTTGATAAAAGACTGTACCGCTGATTTCGCCGCAGAATAAACTGAAAAATTAGGCATCGCAATTTCAGTAGCAACAGAGGTATTGAAAATCACAGAGCTTCCCTTTTTCATCAAGGGTAATATCTGCTGAACCGTAAAAAAAGAACCTTTCACCAACATATTAAACAATTCGTCAAAACGATTTTCGTCTACACTTTCAATAGGTGAAAATCTTCCGTAACCCGCATTGGCAAATACCAAATCAATATTCTCTGTATGTTTTTTGACTTCATTTCGGAGATTCATTAAGTCACTCATACTTCCGGCATCAGAAACAATTCCGATAGCATTTTCCCCTAATTTTTCTAATGCTTTCTTAACTGTTTCCTCACTCCTTCCTGTAATAATTGCTGTTCCATCTTCCCTGATAAACTGTTGTGCTGTTGCGAATCCCATCCCGTTTGTTCCACCTGTGATTAAGGCAAATTTGTTTGTAAATCTTTGCATTGTTTGTCGTTTAAAAATAGTAATGCAAAGTTTCAAAAACACGAGCTTTTAAAAAATCCGATTCTTGCTGAACTCAGAGCTTTTTATTAGGTATCTTTGAAAAAAAACATTCGAATGAAGATTTTTAAATTTCTCATCTTATCAACAGCTCTTTTTTTATATTCATATGTTGGTTCTGATCTCTCCTCTCTGCCCAGTACGATTGAACAGGCAAAAAACGATAAATTACTGATTCATATTTACAGACCTTCCCAAAGAATTGTGACCATTAATAATTCAGAATATTATCTTGAAGATGCCTTTACAACCTTTAAATTTAATTCGAAAAGGGATCTGACAATCAATAAAAACTTTTTTTCTTTTATTATAAAACTGAAAAATATAAAGACCGGAGAAAAAATGCTGGCTATGGAAGATGACTATGGTCAATTCATTAATTTTTATTCGGATAACGGTGGAATTCATGATTCCAGTCTAAGTCTTAATTATGATGACATCAGCCTTAGAGAGAAACTTGATACCATAACAATAGGTTTTAAGAATCACCTAAAAAAGAAACGCCCGTCAAGTTTATTAAAATAAAATAATCATTCCCTTTGCTTTTCATTCACCAAACACGATCTCTTTATGTCACAAAATTTCAGAGTACTTTCTTTTTTATTTAACATCTTATTTTTAAATTTCTCTGCTCAGACGAAACTTACAAATAAAATTGACAGCTTAATAATAACCAAAACTCCCAGAACATTCAACGGTGTAATTCTCATTAGTAAAAACGGAAAAACACAGTATTCAAAAGCTTATGGTTTTCAAAATGTAAATACTAAAATTCCTTTGAAGCTTAGCGATCAGTTTGAAATCATGTCAAACACCAAACAGATTACGGCTGTTTTATTGTTAAAACAGGTCGAACAGGGAAAAGTAGATTTACAATCATCTATCAAAAAATATTTACCTCATCTTACCCAAACGTGGGCAGATTCTGTAACGGTTCATCAATTATTAAATCATACACATGGAATTGCTGATCTTGAAAAGCCTTTATTATTCAAACCCGGATCTGATTTCAAATACGGAAACCTTTCAAATATTCTCCTAGGAAAAATCATTGAAAACGTTTCTCATACAACTTATACGGAATTGGCTAATAAACTGTTCCAGCAATTAGGAATGAAGGATACGTTCTGTTATTCAAAGGAAAACCGGAAAAATCTTGTTTCGGGGCATATGGTAAAAAATAACATTTTCAGCCCGGTTCAAGAATCCTTCATCAATAATGAAAACCTGTCTGCAGACGGAGTTATAACCACTGCAAAAGACCTTTCCATTTGGAACAATAATCTTCATAAAGGAAAAATTTTAAGCCCTAAAATGTATAAATTGATGACGACTTCGTCAGCAATGTCACAACACGATGTTTTCGGAAAAGATAAAATGGGATACGGCTATAATATCAGAATTGTTAAGGATCATAATGTTCAGTATTTCGGACATACGGGATTGGGAGATGGTTTTGCTTCCCTTAATATCTATATTCCTAAAAGTGATGTCAGCATTATTATTCTGGAAAATCAGATGAATGAAGACAGCCATCTTTACTATTATTTTGAAACTGAAATTAAGGATATCATTCTCAAGAGCGATTTAATAAAAAAATAGATAGTAAAAACTGTATCAATTGATGCAGTTTTTTTTATTTATTTAAAAATCAAAAAGTTAAATATTCATTAATAACAATTATAGATTTTTTCAAATGTTAAATTTTACTAAATTAAATTGTGTACAATTTAATTGGCTATATATTTGCATCGTTAATATCAGTAAACAATAATTTTAAAATAAAAACAACATGTCGTTAATACAAGATTTAGAATGGAGACATGCCGTAAAAGCATATGATCCAACTAAAAAAGTTTCAGAAAAAGATTTAAGTACTATTTTAGAGGCAGCAAGATTAGCTCCTACTTCATCCGGCTTACAGCCGTTCCGTGTTATTGTAGTGGAAAATCAGGAATTAAAAGAAAAAATGGTTCAGGGAGCTTTGAATCCTGAAGTGATGAGAGATTCTTCCCACGTTTTGGTATTTGCAGCCTGGGACAGTTATTCTGATGAAAAAATCGACAAAGTTTATGATTATCATACTGATGTAAGAGATTTACCAAGAGGACGTTTTGGAAGTTATACTGATAAAATTAAAGAATTATATGGAGCACAGACTCCTGAAGAACATTTTGCACACACAGCAAGACAGACCTATATTGCATTAGGTTTTGCTCTGGCTCAGGCTGCTGAACTGAAAATCGACAGTACGCCTGCAGAAGGTTTCAGCAATGAGATCGTTGATAAAATTCTGGGATTAAAAGAATTAGGCTTAAAGAGCGTAAGTTTGCTTTATCTTGGTTACAGAGACGAAGAAAAAGACTGGCTGGCTTCTATGAAGAAAGTTCGTGTTCCGATGGAGGAATTCATCATTAAAAAATAAAATCATCAATTTTCATTTTTCTATCGTATGGAAAATTCAGAATCTTTAAAATTGAAAAATCAAATTTGCTTCCCGCTTTATGTAATTGCAAAGGAGATTACAGGACTTTACCGTCCGTTTCTTGATGAGCTCGACATTACTTATCCGCAATATCTTGTCATGATGATCTTATGGGAAAATGACGGTCTTGCTGTGAACAGTATCGGAGAAAAGCTGTATCTAGACAGCGGTACGCTGACTCCCCTTTTAAAAAGATTGGAAGCCAAAGGATTTATCCAGCGAAAAAGAAAAAAAGAAGATGAAAGAGTGGTTGAAGTATTCATCACCGAGTCAGGGAAAACTCTTCAGCAAAAGGCATGTGAGATTCCCGAAAAGATTCACAGTAAAATAGATGTCACGAAAGAAGACTGGATGGCACTGAAAGAAAGTGTCCAAAAAATATTAAACAAAATAGAAAAATAAATGAAGACCTTATATACAACAAAAGTTACCGCAAAAGGTGGCAGAAACGGTCAGGTAAAAAGCGAAAACGGAATTCTTGATTTAGAAGTAAGAATGCCAAAAGCTTTAGGCGGCGCGAATGATGATTTTACCAATCCTGAGATGCTTTTTGCAGCAGGATATTCAGCGTGCTTCGACAGTGCTCTGAACAGAGTCATTAGCTTATCAAAAATCAAAACCGGAGAAACCACCGTTACGGCATTAGTGAGCATCGGACAATTAGAAAACGGAGGTTTCGGATTAGCTGTTGAACTGGATGTGAATATTCCCGGAGTTTCGATTGAAGAAGCACAATCTTTAACTGAAAAAGCCCACGAAATCTGCCCTTATTCCAATGCAACAAGAAATAATATTGAAGTGAAATTATCGGTAACGAATAATTAGGATCAATTTTTTTCGATTATATATAAAATCTGTTTCTTTTGAAACGGATTTTTTTGTTTTTTAAGAGCTCTTCTGAGGAAAATAATTAATTTTATAGAATCATCAAACAACGTTTAAACATCATATAATGAAAGAAGAAAAATTCGCAAAATACAGTGATCAGGAATTATTAGGCAAAAGGAAAAATTTAAAGACACAATTTATTATCAATGCAGTACTTATCGGGTTTTTAATAGGAATTTCGATATATGGAACTGTAAAAAATGGCTTTACTTTTTTCACCCTTTTTCCATTAGTCTTTGTATTCTTTTTAATTAAAAATAAAACGGACAGCAGAGAGCTGGAAAATGAAATTAAATCAAGAGATTTGAAATAACTTCCACATCCTTTTTAACTTTGATACATACTTTTCTACTAAATTGAAAAAAATCCTTACCTTAACCATTACCATTTGTGGCTGGTTATATTTCTATTCCCAAAACACCTACGCATTTTTTGGTTCGTTCAACCGCGATAAAGATACGGAAGGAATTTATGTATATGAACTAGATACCATCAGCGGAAAACTATCGAAACTAACTTCTTATACAGGAATTTTGAACCCTTCCTTTCTTACTTTGTCTCCGGATGGAAAATACATTTTTGCCTGCACCGAAAGTAAAACAAAAAACGGCGGAAGTGTAAGCAGTTTTGAATTCAACAGAGAAAACAAAACAATAACTTTCATCAACAAGGAAAAAAGCGGAGGTGAAAACCCTGTATATCTGACTGTTCATAAAAATGGAAAGTGGCTGGTCAATGGAAATTATACGGAAGGCAGCGTGTCTGTTTACCCTATTTCAGAAAATGGAAAAATTGAACCTTATGTTCAAAACTTTCAGTTTTCAGAAGGAAGTGTAGATCCTGATCGGCAGGAACGAGCACACATTCACGCTACTGTTTTTTCTCCTGAATTTGACTATCTGTTTCTGCCCGATTTGGGAGCTGATAAAATCAGAACCTATCAGTTTAACAGTGATAGTAATGAGCCTTTAAAAGCTGCTAAAGTTCCATTCACAAAAACCACTTTAGGAAGTGGACCGCGACATTTTGCTTTTCACCCGAACGGAAAGTTTGCGTATTGTATTGAAGAAATGGGCGGGGCAGTAAGTGCTTATTCTTACCAAAACGAGAAACTTAATCCCATCCAAAGAATCAATACTCACTCCGAAAAATATAAAGAGGATTTTGAAAGCTCGGATGTTCATATTTCTGCCGACGGAAAATTTTTATATGCGTCCAATAGAGGTATTGAAAACAATATCGCCATATTTTCTATTCAGAATGACGGAACTTTGAAAACAGTCGGTTATCAGTCAATAAAAGGAAAACACCCGAGAGTATTTGGACTTGATCCCAGTGGAAAATTCCTGATCGCTACCAATACAGGAACTGGAACTGTAGTTGTTTTTAAGAGAAACCCTGAGACCGGGTTATTGAAAAAAGTAGGTAGAAAGATTAAAATCAAAAGTGTTTCCTGTGTCCAAACCAGGAGATATTAATACTTCAACACCGAAATAATTTAATATTTTTGGATTTCAAACAATACCAATATCATGAAACAAATCTTCAGTTTAATTTTAGTTGTAAGTACAATTTTTTCTTATGCCCAAAAGTATGCTTTTGCCACAGAGTTTACCGATGGAAAGATAACACTCAAGGATCAGTCCGAACTCAGCGGGCAGATCAAATGGTACCCGAGTCAGAATGATAAGTTAAGTTTCAGAACAGCCGAAAAAGAAAAACCTACAAAGTATACACCTTATGATATTGTAAGCTTTTCTTCGGAAAATATGAAATTTGTCCCTTTGTACAATTTCTCTGCCTATGCCGAAAATTATGCTTTAGTTGGAAGTCCGACAAAAATTACAGAGACTTTTGGTGAGGTAATTTCAGAAGGAAAGTTCAATATTTATTTTACTTCGATAAGGGGCTACAACGCAATCACAAGATCCATAGAAGATTACCCCAATTTTATTTTTCAGGATTCCAGTAATCCTGATAAAAAATTATATGCTTACCCTTATAATATCAGAATGAAAGAAAAGAAATATGAGAAAGCAAAAGAAAACCTTTACATTTTATTCAAAGATTACCCGGAAGTAATAGAAAAGATAAAAGCTTTCAAAAAAGAAAATGACTTTATGGAAATCATTAAAATGGTGGAAGATATTAAATAAAGAAATAACTACGTAAATTCTAAAAATATATTTCTTACGGAAGGCTAATTTAATATTATTATGCTCAAACAACTTCTACACAGCCTGGCCATTTTTATTTCCTTACTTATAGTAAGTTTTGCAAAGGCACAAATTCAAATATTTGACAGCATCAAAGTCGATAGTTTAACTTTTGCCAATACCAGAAATGAAATCAATAAAATTCCTAATGATAATTTTAAAAAATTTATTTTTAGAGATCATTCCGGAATATTACCTTATAGATTACTGTTTCCTAAGAATTATAATAAAAATAAGAAATACCCTCTCATTATCGTATTCCATAATTCTTCCAGAATTGGAGAAGACAATGAAAAACAACTTGAACACCTGTCAAAAATCTGGTTGCGAAATGATATCTATGAAAGATATAATGCATTTGTTTTAGCACCTCAATTCAATAAACGTTCATCAATATACCAAAAAACGACTGATCGTTTACTGGTGTCAAAACCTGGTGAAGACATCTATAAGGTCTTACATATATTGGATAAAATAACAAAAGATTATAAGGTGGACAAATCAAAAATTTATCTGGTTGGATATTCCATGGGAGCTTCTACAGCACAAAACCTGATTAATTTAAAGCCTGAAAAGTTTGCAGCATTAGTCTCTGTAGCTGCAGTTCCTGATTTTTCAAACTTAAAAGCCTGGAAAAATAAAAGTATTTTTTTAATTCATGGAAAAAAAGATATTTCCAACCCATATCAGGGAAGTGAAGAACTTTTTAGTAAAATGAGAGGCAATAAAAATTTACTTTTCAAAACTTTTACAGAATTAAATCATGATAATATTACAATTCCATTATTATTAAGTGATGAAATTCCAGAGTGGCTATTTAACCAACATAAATAACCTCTTACATTTAAGCTTACTCTACAATTATCTTGTTACAGAATCACTTTTTTTGAAAGCATCCACTTTTTTATAAGAGTCGTTTTTCTCTTTTTGTTTTTTATCTGAAATTAAAATTCCGAAAAGATGGTCGATTTCGTGCTGAAAGATGACCGCTGTAAAGCCTTCAACAATTTCTGAATATTTTTGGCCTTTTAAATCAACGTATTCCAATTGGATCACCTTACTTCTGTAAAACTGATCTCTGAAATCAGGAATGGACAAATCACCTTCCGGACCCAGATTCTGCAATTCCGATCTCCACACGATCACTGGATTAATAAAATATTCCAGAGGTTCGCCTTGCTTATCAAAACGCTGAACCCAGATAATCTTCCTGTTAATTCCCACCTGCGGTGCTGCAATTCCTACTCCTCCATTTGTTGAAAGTAAAGATTCTTTCATTCTTTTAACTAGAATCGCTGTGTTTTTATCCAACGGATCAATTTCTGTGGAAAGACTTAACAAAGTTTTATGCTGATGCTCATCCGTCGTCTGATAAATCGGTAATGCTGAATTGATATCTCCCTGATTAATAATTGAGATTTCAGTAGAAGTTAGTTTCTGAGCATGAATTAAACCGATGAAAAGTATAAGGAGAAAAGGTAGTTTTTTCATTTTTTAAAGGATGTTTTACAAAGATAACTAATGTCTGTTAAAATGGTGCCTGTCATTCTTCACTTCGCGTTGCTTCGTTCAGAATGACAATCGGCGTATAAAAATAGATTAAAAGCACTGTGTTCTTTTTACTTTTTACTTGGCTCTTTAATACGTTTTTATCATATCACCCGGAATAACCAGATTGAAATCCGTTGGGATATAATCTTTTTCAGGGACTTTTAATTCCAGATTTTCGGATTCAAAAACTGAGATCACTGCCATTTTCAGATCTGGATTTTTCTGTTTGATGTACCAGTAAATTCCGCCAAATTCTTTGCTGTGATAGTTGCCGTTGTAATGGATGAAAGTTTTTCCTGCCTGCATATTTTTCAGAATAGATTCTGCCATTGTAGCGTCTTTTACAGCCTGAGCGGAAATAAAATTCATCACTTTGGTTCCGTCGGCATGATCTCCCATCATCGATTTCATTTCAGGATAACCGGGTGTGTCCAACGTTACTTTTATTGGTAATTGCGCAATGTATGTTTTTTCTTTTTCGGATAAATTATTCAAAGACTCCAGTCCTTCCTTTGAAGTTTGAGAAGCATATCTTCTCGGAATATTCGTGGCAATAAAGCTCAGTTTTTTCTCTTTTGCAAAATCTACCAAAGGTTTATAATCTGTTGCAAAATTATTCCATAAGCGTGCAGAATCTTTTAAGGTTTTAGCATCAAACTCTCCGTTTAAATATTTGTCTAACTGAGATTGATTATCTCTTTCAAACATCTCTGCCCCCAAAATCAACTGACCATTTTTCTGTGCATACAAAGCTTCCGTAATTTTCAGCTGAAGCCAGTGATTGATCGAATTGTTATGATTTTCACCAAAGAAAACCACATCATAATCAGCCAGCTTTTTTACTAATTTTTCAGCCTCGATTTCTTTTCCTTTTTTATCATAAAACTGATAAGGTTTAAAGTTTTGAGCATTCAATGAACCAAAAGCAATAAGAAATATCGTGATGAAAATATGTTTCATTTTATAATTTTAATTTAAAACAAGGTTTACTTTTAATTTTAACTTAATATTTATGTTCGCAAAGGCGTTTCACTCAGCTATTGAGCTATGTATTGTCATTCTGACAAACTGTACGATGAACAAATTTACAGTTTTTGCGGTTTTAGATTTACAATTTAATCTTTTCTCTAAGAAAAAGCCGCCCTGCAAAAAACAAAACGGCTTCATAAAATGATCTAACTATTTATTTTTCAAGATCAGCTACAAGGTCTTTCCACTCTTGTAGTTCAGGAATTCCTGGTTTTCTTTTCCCAAAGAACTGAACGATAAAATCTCCTTCTTTATTAAATACTTCAATAGCCGTTACTTCTCCATCTTCCGTTGGTTTCTTTACAATCCATGCTTCAGCAATTTTTGTAACGTCAAGGTGTAAATTAAAATCAGGATCCATTACATTGAACCACTGTTGATGCCAAAGTGTTTTCTTAACTGTTCCTGTATGGATTTGAATGATTCCTCTGTTTCCTACAAATATCATGATTGGCAATTGTTTTTCCGAAGCATCTTCAAGCACATTTACCACTTTTGCATTGTCGATTTTTTTAGTAAATCCTTCCGGAGCCAACCTTAACGCCTGAGTTCTGCTTACTCCGAATTTTCTTGTCATCATGAAAAAATCGTGGGTATCTTTCAACTCTGTCCAGGCTTTTTGAAAACCTTCCACATCGATATCAGCATCTGATTTTTCTTCGGCTTTTGGAGCGACCGCTTCAAATTCGAATGTTGGAGCCTGATCTTCTGCCTTAAATTTTTCAACAATCGCTTCGAAAGCAGCTTCGTTGCTGTCTTTTGTCAAATAAATCTTATGTAAAGCCAATCCGTCTTTTCCGAAGAACTGTAAACTTTTTCTGTCTCCTTCCACGACTGCAAAAGCAAATTTCCAGTGGTTTAGGAAGATTCTCAAATCAATATCTTCACCCACGAAAAGCTGTGCATGCGGGCTGCTGAAATCTCCATTCAGATAAGTCCCTTTTCTCTCGTGAACGCACTCTTCATTACGGGTAAGAGCCATCACTTTTCCTAATTGCTCAGCCTCAGTCAGAATTTCTTTAAATTCCGGTCTCAAAACTGTTACACCTTCTCCTACATTGGTTGCCAATAATTCAGCTTCACTTACTCCAAGTTCTGCAGCTGCATTTCTGATTCTTATATGTGGATTTTCAGCTTTTAATGCTTCCCATTTTTCCTTAAGATCATTTACTAATGTGCTCATTATTTTATTTTTTTATGGTTAAAACTGTATAATTTCTTGTGATTGTTTCGTTTTCTGTCTTGCTTTTTACCTCTTCTTCTTTTTCGGAGATTTTCATTCTTTTGAAATGACTCTTAGAAACGGTTTCTTCCATTTCGTCCGTATTGTATAATGTAAAATCGAATTGGGTAAAAGGCAGCTTCTCCATGAAATCTCTTTGTCCGAAAGTCAAAACAAAGGTTCCGTTGTCTTTCAGCACTCTATAGATTTCATTTAAATATTCAATGGGTTTCTTCCAGAAATAAACCGTATTTACTGTAAATATTTTATCAAAAGTCTTGTCTTCAAATGGTAATTTTTCACCTTCATAGAATACAAAATCTGCCTGATTTTTATATTCTTCATTCAGTCTTTTGGCCTCATAATGCATGGTTTCAGAAATATCAATTCCTGTATATTTTATATTTTGGGCTTTATTCAAAATACTTTTAACGTGGGCACCGTTTCCATGACCGATTTCAAGTACGGTTTCATCGTCTTCTATTAAAAGCGTTTTGATACTTTCCAGCGTCATTCCTATGTTCGTAGCATTCATCATCTCACCAATTTCAATTCCTTTTTCTCCTTGGGGATTGGCAAGATGCTGAGCTAATATTTTTAAGTCTTCTTTTTCCATATTATCCAAAAATGATCATTGGGTTATTAGTAATCGGATGGTCACAAATGGTACAGGGAAAATTATAGGCTTCACTGATATTCTCAGCAGTAAAAACTTCCGTTGGTATTCCATACGCGGAAACTCTTCCTGATTTCATCAATAAAATTTTATCTGCAAACTGCGCCGCCAGATTCAGATCATGAAGAACAACAATCGCAGAGTTTGCTTTTTTTGTAAAGTTTTTAATGATTTCCAATGCTTTATATTGATGCTTTATATCCAAATTGTTTAAAGGTTCATCAAGAAACATGAGTTTGTGGGCAATATCGTTCTGTAATTGTGCCATCACCCGGGAAAGATGTACACGCTGTTTTTCACCACCCGACAAAGTATTATATTCCCTATCTTTCAGGTGATATACATCGGTTTCGTACATCATCTGGTTCATTGCTTCATGATCTTCCTGTTTCGGCTGAGCATCAAAATATGGGTAACGTCCCATCATCACCACATCTTTTACTTCAAGCGGGATATCGTTGCTGTTGTGTTGAGAAAATTTCGCTTTATGTTTAGAAAGTTCTCTCACCGGCCAATCACTAATATTTTTATCTTTAAATAAAATCTGATGTTTTGACTTTACTTCATTAGCTAAAACACTTAATAAACTTGATTTCCCTGCTCCGTTCGGACCTACAATGGCTAAAAATTCACCGTATTCCAAATGAATATCAACAGAATCCAGAATATGGAATTCTTTATGTTTGTAGCTTATCTGATGTGCCTTTATCATTACAGGGATTTTTTGAATTTAATTAAAATAGCAATGAAAATAGGGCCTCCCATTAATGCAGTCAAAATTCCGATCGGTAATTCTGAAGGTTCTACAATGCTTCTGCTGAATGTATCTGCCATCAACAACAAAATGCTTCCACAAACTGCCGATAATGGTAAAATAAAAGCATAGTTTGATTTAAATAAAAGTCTCAGAATATAAGGCACAATTAGCCCTACAAAACCAATCGTCCCTGAAAACGCAACACAGCTCCCTACCATTAATGCAGTGATAATGATCATCTGCTTTTTTAACCGTTCAACATTAATTCCTAAATGCTGTGCATCTTTTTCCCCTAACATCATCGCGTTCAATGCCTTTCCTTTGGGTAATAGAATGATATAGGAAATAACTAAAACGACTGTCAGAATCGTGTTCTTCGTCCAGGTTGCAGCAGCTAAGCTTCCCAAATTCCAAAATGTTAAATCTCTCAACTGATCGTCTTTTGAAATATAAATCAAAAAACCTGTGATGGAAAAACCGATAGCCGTAATAGCAACACCAGTCAACAGCATCATGACCACGTTTGTTTTTCCTCCGCTCGTGGAAATTCTGTACACCAGCAACATTGATAAAAAAGAACCGATAAAAGCGGAAATACCTACCAATGAAAATTGTACGGCTTCAGGAAGATACTGCTTAAAATGTCCTCCTAAAACAATGGCAATGGCGGCAAGTAATGTTGCTCCCGATGTCAGTCCTATTAAATCTCCAGTAGCCAGAGGATTTTTAAATAATCCCTGTAATCCTGTTCCGGAAACGGCAAGCATACTTCCGATGAGGATTGCCATGATAATTCTGGCAGCTCTTACGTCCCAAACTACATATTTATCACTGAGTGATACCCTTGGATCTCCATTCATTACCTTTCCCAAGACTTCAAACGCAGATTTACCTCCAAAGTCGTAAACCCCGGTATTAAGGGACCATACTGCGATGATGACAAGCAGTATGGCACTTATTGTAATGTAAAAGTATAGTTTACTTTGTGTTTTCAATTAAAAGTTTGTTTAATCCAACAGCAGCTTCCCCTAATCTTGGTCCGAAGCTTGATACCAAACCTCCGTCCATTGCAATAATTTTCTTGTTTTTACCGGCATTGGTCTGGGAAACACCCGGCATTTTCAAAGCACCTTCATTTCCTCCGGCTCCTTGTAATCCGCTTGTGAAGAAGAATAATACATCAGGATTTGCTTTTACAACTGCTTCGGGGGTCAATGGTTTGAAATCTTCAAAGTCATTCACAGCATTTTCTCCACCAGCAAGACCGATCAATGCAGCCATAGGGGTATTTTTACCTGAAACCATCAGCATATTTCCTCTTGCGTAGATGAATAAAACTTTCGGTTTTTTAGCGATAGGCTGAATTTGTTTTAAATCAGCATCGATTTTATCGTTAAGCTTCTGGTAGTCTGTGTTTCCAACAGCTTTTGCAACCTCAGCAATTAACTTTTTAGTTCCGTCAACTGTAAATTCCTGTTGGAAAACCTCAGTTTTGATTCCTGAAGACTTTATTTTTCCCATTAATTCAGGGTTTATATCTTTATCTGAAGCTAAAATTAATGTTGGAGAAACCGCCATGATCGGCTCAATTGTCATTGATCTCATATGTCCTAAATCTTTAGCCGTTGCCTTCAAAGTCTCCGGATAGGTACTTGTAACATCAGTTCCCACGATTTCTTTTTCGTGACCTAAAGCGGCAACGATTTCTGTAATTCCACCGTTAAGCGTTACAATTTTATTACTGGATTTTGGTGTCTCCGATGAAGCTTCTGTAGTATTTTCAGTTGGCTTCTGAGTTTCTTTTTTACAAGAATATACTGCAACAAGAACAGATGCTGCCAAAATGAATTTTTTCATAATATACTATTATTTGATTTATAGGTTTAGAATAATGGTTTGTATTCGAACTGAGGATGCCCCCTTTCTCCTTTCTCATCCGTCATATTTTTAAATCTTAGTTTAAAATAATATCCTTCCGCATCCTTTATGACATAGAAAACAGAACTTTTCACCTGGGATCCCGAAGGTCCTGCTTCCCGCCAGTTACTTCCGATCACACGCTGATCATTATAAATGAATTGAGACTGATCGATATCTGAGAATTTAAAATTGTTATAAGCTTCAGCTCCTGTGGTAGTTCCGGTAGCTTTTACTTCATAAGCTCCTGCTCCACCCAAATTATTGATCGTAATAAAATCAGCATATACATACGTTCCCATTCCCTCAATAATGTTAGTAAATACAGTAAAACCGATATCCCAATTTTTCTTTTCAGGCTGAATAGAAACCTGACTATCATTAACTAAGCTTACAAAATTGTAGTTATAGGCTGAGTTTTTAGTAATATTCAGTTCTTTGATATCGGTCGTTTCATTAAGTGGTGCATATCTCACTTTATAGCCATTCCCCTGTCTTACAACCTGAACTTTCATCCAACCTCTTGATTCTGAACCTGTATTCACAGAACCGGCAGCTACATTGCCTGTGAAAATTTTCACTCCCATATTGATCAGATAGATCCCGTTATCTGATGCATTGGCCTTAACTTCTTCAATAGCAGTATACCCTGAAGGGATGTTTCCTTTTACATCATCAATGTATCCAATATTTGCGGCACTGTATGGCCCCACAACAACCTGGCTTGTCATAGTTCCGACGCTGGCTGCTGTTACTTGTTTGATATCTGTTGCATTAGGAATTTTTGCAGCTGCCATGGCCACTGATGAATTGAGAATAACTTTAAATTCATTTCCTGTATAAAAAGCCAAATCCCAATCGGACCTTTTTGTAAGCACTATAGAATTTGTTCCGAAATCAAACCATACCTGATTTGGCTGTGTAGCACCACCCACTTTAGCATCTACAGTATATCCGTCCGTTTTCGCAACAGCAACCGGATCTTCATTATCATTAATACAAGATTGTGCAATGAATGCTCCTCCAATTAAAAGATAAAACAGTATTTTTTTCATAGTTAAAATTTTAGAAATTATAGCCAAGTCTTACAAAATAGCTTCGCCCGTAGAACAGATTAGAATTTGGATCCGCCGATTCATGAGCGTTTCCTGAAATAGTGGTATCTCTAACAGACGATACATCGAAAATATTCTTAACACCTACACTTACTTCAAAATGATTTTTAAAGAACGGCTGAGTCACCGTAAAATTCATCATGCTAAAATCTTTACGTTCACCAATAACATATTGAGAAGAGGTAAGATCTGGTACCAAGGTAAACATTTGGGTTTTACCTGTATATTTATAAAATAAAGATAATGTGGTATTGATTTTAGGAACGGTATAGTTGGCTGCAAGATTTGCCTCGAATGTATAGAAGAAATCATCAGGAGAGGAAAGTCCGCTTTCGTTCAAGGATTTTGAAATTCCATAATATGCAGCATTGGCAGATAAACTGAACTGTCCTTTATTTGCTCTAAAGTTGCCTTCAAACAAGTAACTTTCGAAACGGTCTATATTAATGTACTGAAACTTCATCGGCAGAACACTTGTTTGTGCAAGTTCAATCCTGTCTTTTACTTTCAGATAAGTAGCACTAACTCCTATTCCTAAATTCCATCCGGAATCTGTTACAATTTTTTTATCTGCATTCAACGAAACCGTCATTCCCGTTTCCGGGATAAGATTCTGATTCCCCTGAATATCGTGGTTGCTGTCTACCTGATAGGTATACAATTCATCGAAATTCGGAAATCTGTTGGCACTTCCTACCACAAGACGAATATTGTCATTATCTGTGACTTTTGCCCTTGCGGTTATAGAATAATTATGCTGTGTATCAAATTTGTCACTAAGCGCTAAACGGTAACCCGGACGGATTGAAAGCCAATTGGCAGCATTCCACTCTATTGACATGAAATTAGCATAGTTAAAAATCTTTCTTTTTACATCATTCGTTCCTCCGAAATTTCCTGCTATATTCCCTGCAAATCCTGTTGTATGATCCAATTCATATCCGAGCTGGAAATCTATTTTATCATTATTAAGAAAATTACTGAAAACACCTCTGGAATACAGAACATCCGACTTATTATAAGACTGATACTCATTTAAGTTATCTTTTACCTGCCTGTTCGGAATATCATAAACAAAGTCTCTGTATTTTCTATCCTGAGTCTGATAGGAAAAATCTCCTGTATAATTGATGGCTCCGAGTTTTGTCTGAATATTTAACTGATTGATATATCTTGTGGTTTTATAATCCCGGTCTGTAGAAATAAATGTTCTGTTCCCTTCTCCCAAATAGAGTTCGGTAACTTTTGGATTGTAGTAATTCAGATTCTCATTTAAAAATCCGAATTTATAGAAAATGGATGTTTTATTTTTAGTATAGCGCAAAACTCCATCAACATTTAAAATATCTTTCGGCTGCCACAAATACCCTCTTTTTTCATCCTGCCCAAAGTACTTATACCCTTCCTGGGTTCCTTTGAAACCTTGAAAATCATTATGATTAATATTCGCTCCTACATACCAGTTTTCATTAATATTATATCCTATATTTAGGTTTTGAATATGCCTTCCTTCTCCTTTTTTATACCAGTCGTACTCCTTGCCTACGGTTTCTTCCTGTAAAAATGCATTTAAGGTCAATTTTTTCTGGCTGTTCTTTTTCGTAATAATATTGATAACTCCCGCAACTGCATTACTTCCATAATCAACCCCCATTGAACCTCGTACCACTTCAATACGCTCTACATTATTTACATTCAATTTAGTTAGGTCAATATTATTTCCTAAACCAATATCTCCAACTACCGGAATATTGTCGATAAGAATCTTTGTGTATTCCCCTCCAAGTCCCATAAGATTTGCAGTTGAATTTCCGGAATTACGATCTGAGGTAATCAGAATGTTCAAACTCTGGTTAAGCACTTCCGCAACATTGGTTGCCGCCATATTTTTGATCTGCTCTGCATTAATGACCTCAACTTTATAAATCGATTTATTAATTGACTGCTGAGTATATTGCCCGGTAATGACAACCTCTTCAATTTTTTTCTGATGTAAAGAATCTTTTTCCTGCGCATTTACCCAAACCAATGCGGATAATGATACTATTGAAAGTATTTTCTTCTCCATGAAACCTAAAAATTTTTGACAAATATAATATTTTATTTAGAATAGTTAAAAATAATTATATACTTTTGTGG
>JBCNMJ010000039.1:0-30831 GCA_039594975.1 Chryseobacterium sp.
GATTAAGAATATTCACAAGTAATTCCCCTCCTTTGGAGGGGTGGCGAAAATTCGAAAAATTTTGACGGGGTGGCTTATCCGGCTTTTACATTTAAAGTCACAATTTTCTAGCCCTGATCGCAGTGGAAATCCTTTTTGGAAAAAAGATTGCAACGGAAAGCAGGAAATAGCTTTAAATAAAAATAATGTTAATGAATCTAACTATTCAAAAAACTTGTTAAGAGATCTATAAATAAGTTCCGTCAAAAGAAAAAGGAAGAAGATCTTTTATAGAATGTACTTTGATGGTTTCTTCGTTTAAATTGGCAAAATAAAGTTCAATATTTTCATTTTGCTTGGTTTCGTATTCTATGATACTTTGTCGGCAAGATCCGCAAGGCGGAATAGGTGGGTTACTTTTGGAAAATTCTTTAGGACCTCCTACAATAAAGATTTTTTTTATTTTTTCATTAGGGAAATTTGCGGCAACCCAGTAAAGGGTTGTTCTTTCCGCACAGAGACCCGAAGGAAACGCTGCGTTTTCCTGATTGCTGCCCGAAAAGATATCTCCATTCTCCAAAAGTATGGCACATCCCACAAAAAAATCTGAATAAGGAGCATAGGCTTTTTCTCTTGCCGACTTGGCTTTATCAAAAAGTGCCTGTTCTATTTCATTCAGTTCACTGCTGTTTTTGAAATGCTCATAACCGATATGTATATCTTTTCTCATGTCTTCTTAAAAAAGGGGGATAAAATTAATCCTTTTTCGTAACGTAGGCAATACATTTTTACTAAGACTAAATTTGTAATTTTAAAACTTAAAAAAATAAACAATGTTATATTCGCCAATACAATTTAGAAATGTGGTATTAAAGAATCGTTGGGTAATGTCTCCAATGTGTATGTATTCTTGCGAAAACGGACTGGCTAATGATTTTCATTTTGTACATTACGGAAGTCGGGCTCAAGGAGGAACGGGACTTATTATAGTGGAAGCAACCGGTGTGGAACCCAGGGGAAGAATTACGACTCACTGTATGGGAATCTGGAATGATGAACAGGCAGAGAAACTTAAAAAAATTGTAGATTTTGTGCATCAGAATTCTGAAAGTAAAATAGGAATCCAGCTTGCCCATGCAGGGAGAAAAGGTTCTACCTGGAATAATATTCAGATTCCGGTGGAAGAAGGTTGGGAGACTGTAGCTCCGAGTCCTATTCCTTATCATCCGACTGAAAGAATTCCTCATGTTTTGACGGTGGATGAAATTAAAGAACAGGTTCAGAACTTTAAAAACGCAGCAAGAAGGGCTGTAAAAGCAGGTTTTGATGTTATTGAAATTCACGGAGCTCATGGGTATCTAGTTCACCAGTTCTTATCGCCGCTTTCCAATATCAGAACAGATGAATATGGGGGAAGCTTTGAAAACAGAGTTCGGTTTTTACTTGAAATTGTAGAAGCCGTAAATGATGAATTAAATGAAAATGTTGCCCTTTTTGTCAGAATTTCCGGAACGGAATATGCTGAAAACGGATGGAATATCGAAGACAGTGTAGAGCTGGCAAAAATGCTAAAAGCCCATGATGTAGATCTGATTGATGTTTCCAGTGGGGGAAATATTCACGGAGCAAAAATTACTGTTTTTGATGGTTATCAGGTTCCTTTATCTTCTGAAGTTAAAAACAAAGCGGAAGTAAAAACGGGAGCAGTAGGACTGATTAAGAAAGTAGAACAGGCTGAAGAAATTCTACAGAAAGGAGATGCCGATCTTATATTTGTAGCAAGAGAAATTCTTAGAAATCCTTATATTGCGGTGCAAGGTTCGTTTGAAATGAATGAAGAGTCTTTTTTTCCACATCAGTATTTGAGGGCAAAAATTTCTTCTTAATTTAGAGCCGCCAAAAAAATTAAATATGAAAATCGAAGACTTTATGTTGCCCTGCCCAAGCAAAAAGTTTCTGGGAATAGAATGTTTTGGTTGTGGTGCTCAGAGAGCAATAGTAATGGTTTTTGAAGGTCGGTTTACTGATGCTTTTCATATGTTCCCGGCTGTGTACACTTTATTACTTTTTTTGTGCGTGGTTGGGGTAAATTTTATTGACAGGAAAAGAAATTATGGCACTGCAATTATTTCTTTGGCAATTATTAATTCAGTAATCATGGTGGTTGCTTACTTTTATAAACATTTTTTTATTTATATATAATTATACACAAACATTAAAATTTTAACTATGAATCAACAAAAATTACCTAATGCTACGGCAGTACTTGTTTTAGGAATCGTATCTATTGTAGGATGCTGCTGCTATGGAGTAGTAGGAGTTATTACAGGAATTATAGGGTTGTCACTTTATAAAAAGGATAATGCATTATATCAGCAAAACCCAGATTTATATTCTGATTACAGCAATTTGAGTACGGGTAGAATATTATGTATTATTGGTCTTATCCTGAGCTCGTTGAACCTGATTGCTAATATCGTAATGATTGCAACATTCGGTTGGGAAGGAATGTCGGATCCTCAAATGATCCAAGAAAGAATGAGAGAGATCATGGGGAAATAATTTAATTTTAAATAAAGATCAGAGACCGCAAACAGCGGTCTTTTTTTATGGAAATCTAGAGCTTTACCAAATATTCTTAAAATAGTATTTGTTATTCTGTTTAATTATTTTGTCGGTCATAAAGATAGCCGGTGAAATAACAAAAAGGTATGCAATCGTAGAATTACTACAAAGAATCGTAGAATTACTACAAAATTTGAAATAGGTGTTTAAAAGTTTTCTGAATCAGATGAGTGACCATATCTTTGTCTCATTAAAATCACCAAATCACGAAATATTAACGATTAAAATTTACAGATCATGGCAGCAAATTCAAGAGGAATTCTAAAATTCAACGGAGGAGAAGGACAAAAATTATTAAAGCTGAACTACAGCGTATCCAGATCAACAGACGTATCGGGAAGAGTAGCTTCAGACCCTTCTAACGCACTTATTAAGCTTACTGTAGAAGCAACAGAAAAATCTGATATCCTGGAAAGCTTACTGAACGGAAAATATAAACCTACAAGCGGAGAAATTACATTCAACAAATCTCACGAAGAAGGAACACTGATTACTTTGAACTGGGAAAACGGATATGTAATTCAGCATGAAGTAGACTTTGATGCAGTAGATGAAAACTCTATGCTGATTAGCTTTACGGTAAGTGCAGAGAAAATCAACTATGGTAATTCTGCTTACGAAGGACTTTGGCCATCAGCTTAAGAAATACACACCACATCAACATTCATAAAAAAGACTGTCTAAAAATAGACAGTCTTTTCTATAATAAAGGTTATTAGTTATTGAGTTTGTATTATTTCACAATAAACTTTAATATTGATTGATCTAATTTTAAAATATAAACTCCCTGTTCCAGATTTTTAATTTTAATTGAGCTTCTATTACTATTTTTAAAAGGATGATTAATACTTTGTATAAGCTTACCCTGAAGATTATAGATCTCTGCTTTTTGAATACTCTCCGTTTCACCTTTTATAAGAATTTCCTGATTAGATATAGGATTCTCAGTAATCTGTAAACCACTATTTTCTTTCACTACGGCTGCTGTAGTATTGTTAGCTATTTTTGAAGTTCCGTTATAGCAGGTCCAGCTCAAATTGTCAATGGCTACACGGTTGGTGGATGAACTGTTAGTTAAAGTAACAACTACATTTCCGGAAGTATTGATATTGTTGATTGTCGTCGTCGTAGCTGTTGCACTGTAAGGAATTGTTCCTACAGTTACGCCATTTACCTGAACATTAAATGTTCCGTTGGTTCCGGTAAATTTAAGCTGTGTAGTCACAGTTAATGAACCGATTCCATTGGCAGATGTACTTGATTTTAGAGAACCATCTCTTACCGTAATTGCTAAATTAGATATCGTCTGATCCGTTCTTGCATCGGTGGCTGTCCATGAAATTCCATTGTTTGTCCATGTTCTTGTCAGGTAAGATGATGAGCTTGAAGTTGGAATGCTTTCAAAAGTTTCATTCACACAGTTGGTTGGCGGAGTTACTGCCCCTGCTGTTGTCCCTGAAACGGTTGAGCTGTTGGGAGAAGAATTTCCCGCCGCATCTTTGGCTATAATATAAAAACTATACGTAGTGGAAGAAGATAAGCCTGAAATTGTTGCCGAAGTAGAACTTACAGTAGTTTTCAAATTTCCATTCATATAAACATTGTAAGAAGCTACACCCACATTATCTGTTGAAGGATTCCATGTAAGAGAAATACTGCTGGATGTAATTCCTGAAACAGCCAGTCCTGAAACAACGGTTGGAGCCTGTGTGTCTGCCACAGGTTGCTGAGACCCCCATATTAAATTTACATAACTGGGATTATCAATAAAAGGATTTCTGTTTCCCTGGTAAGTATATGAAGCATTATTTCTATTAATTTCGGCCTGAGAAACAGGATCCTGATTATGCCAAGCCAGTAACACATTCAGCTCCCAGGTTTGTAACCCCGGATAAGCAGAACTTCCAAGCATATCTCCTGAAGTAAAAGATGAAAGTTTGCTTTGGTAGCGGGTTATAAAATAAAAAATCATTCTGGCTACATCCCCTTTGAACTCATCAATAGGCTCAAAAACAGTTCCTGAATATCCCGAAGAAGCAGAACTGCCAAGTTTTGAACCATTTTTAGATGTAAAAGTAGCTGTTCCTACCTTTCCAAACGGATAATTTGATCTCATCCCATTTACTTTCCCGTCTGTAGCTCTGATAAAATGAATATCAGAAACCATTGGTGAAGCTTCGTTAAATAAGCTTTGTGGAACAATATGCTCTCTGTTGTAACAATTTCCTTCTACTGAATATGTTCCGCACTGATTGGTTACCGGTGTATATTTATAAGGATCTGCCGTAGTTGGTTTCTCTGAATAAATATCTAAAATGGAGCCATCGTTTTCATAATTTTTATCAATGTCAGTGGTTTTATAGCCTGTCCAAAGTCCGTTATAGCCTTTATCTTGGTGCCCGTTGGTAATAATTGTGCTTAATGCTGTCTTCAGAGAAGCGCCGGATAATCCATTCGCAGAATTATAATATCCGGTTTGAGCCTGAGCGTTTGCCAGAGAAGCAAGGCCCAAGAAAAAGAAGATTTTTTTCATAATATTTATTTTTGTAAGGTTAATACAATTTTATAAAATATTAAATTACGAAATTGTTAATATTTTACATTATTTATTTTAATTCTCTAACAGAAATAAGATTTTATTGTTGATAAAAATCATATAAAATTAATATTGCCAGATCTAATGTAATGCATAAATTCGTATTATTATTTTTATTTAGAATGATTAAAAATTTATTACATAAAACTTATTTACCCATAATCAGTACATTTTGTGGGGTTTTATTCATTAATGCACAATGCAACCCGTTAACTGAATTTTCAGAAAACTTTGATGCTTACTCCTGCTGCACGATGGGGGTTGTACCTACATGCTGGAATAGCATAAGACTGAATAATGCAAGTCAGATTATTTCAAGTACACAACCTGCATCAGGAACCAGCCAGATCTATCAGTTCGGATATGGTACGGGAACAGTTTCTATCGTTGTCATGCCCCCAGTTTCAAACATCAATGCAGGAACTCATCAGTTCAGAGTGAAGATGAAAGCGAACTCGGCCGGTTACCTTGAATTCGGATATGTTACAGATGCTGCTGATGCCAATACTTTTGTAGTTCTTCAGCCGGTCAATATCAATAATACAAGTTATAATGATGCTTCAGCAGAAAGAATATTTACAGTTCCCACTACTGTTTCTTCCGGAGCGAGAATGGCAATCAGAAATCCGGGAACTTCTTTTGCTGGCCATTATTGGGACGATGCCGTTTGGGAAAAAATCCAGAATTTATCTACAGGTGAAAGTGAAATTCAGGCAGGAATAGTGGTCTGTCCGAATCCATTTAATGATGTGCTGAATATTTCAGAAACTAAAGATCTGAAAACCGTCACGATCACTGATGCTGCAGGAAGACTGATAAGAACAGTCGAAAAACCATCCGAAGCAATAGCATTGTCAGAGCTGGAAAAAGGAGTCTATTTTGTGATCCTGCACTTTAAAAACGGAACGAGTAAGTCGTTCAAATCAATCAAGAACTAATTTTTTAAAATTTTATATGAAAAGACTGTTATGAATTATACAGTCTTTCTTTTTACCACAAAAAAAGTCAATACAACTTTTGTATTGACTTTACTATATTTGATTGATTTAAGTCTATTTTTTCTGAGGAGGGTAGTTTTTCATAATTTCTGCCATGATTTCAGGAATCTGTCTTTGTTTTGCTTTCGGAGAATCTACAGAAATTCCGCTTCCGATCCCTTGCCATACCAATTTGTTGGTTCTTGCATCTACGAAGTCTACGATAATAGCTCCTTCATTATAATTGCTGGTCCAGGTTCTGCTCATTCCGACACCCCATCCGAAAGGACCACCCCAACCATACATTCCATAAGGAGAATTGTTGGTAATATCAGTAATTTTTTTGTGGTTTGCTTTTACATTAATGATAAGATCAGGATTTTCACCAGACTGAAGACCTTTGCTTTGAAGCTGTCTCGATAATTCATTCAAAACTCTGTCTTTATCAATGTCATTTAATTTTAGATCATCAATTCTTAATTTATAAGTTTTATATGAAGTAAAATTTGCTGTATCAGCATAATCAGAACGTACGTTGAACGGACTACAAGATGTTAAACCCAAAGTAGCCGTGGCTAACAAAATAAAAATATATTTTTTCATTTTATTTATTTTTTTTATCGTTTTTAATGAATGTATTGGTCTTTTTATCGTATCCGTAAGGACAATGTCTACAGCCACTCTTACAGCAATATCCTCTTTTCAGGTGAAATTTTTCTGTAAAAACTTTGTACCCCTGTTCATTGTAGTAAAAGTCTTCACCTTCTTTGATGTCAAAAAGTGCCATAGGTTAAATCTCTAAGTCAAAAAACTTTATATTTGTTATTATGATAATTATATGCCAAAAGCCTTTAAAAAGATTAAAAATTAATGGCATTGCTCTTTTTCCCTTTATCTTCATTAGGAAACCCGAAGATAAGAAAAATAAGATATTGATCAACCATGAAAAAATCCATTTAAGACAACAAATAGAGCTTTTGGTGATTTTTTTCTATATTTTCTATGTGGTTGAATATTATTACTGGCTTTTTAAGTTGAAAGATGGTGATCAGGCTTACAAAAAAATTTCTTTTGAAAAGGAAGCTTATTCCAATGAACATGATCTTAATTATCTCAGAAAAAGAAAATTCTGGAATTTTCGAAAATACCTTTAAACACAAATAGCACAAATAAATACAATCATCTGTGAAAATCTGTGAAATCTATGGGAAAATCTTTTCACCACTTTTGTCGTTTCGACGTAGGAGAAATCTAAAACATTATTTTTTAGATTCTTTACTACACTTTGCTTCGTTCTGAATGACAAACATCACAATATTTAAAAACACAAAAAATAGTATTTTTGTAGAATGTGATTTAAGCCAAAAATGCTGCTACAACTCCCAACAGAACAAGTTCCGATTCAGGAAATTCTCATCAATAAAAATGTGAAACTCTTTATAAAAAGGGAAGATCTTATTGATTCACAAATTTCAGGAAATAAATATTGGAAGCTTTTTTTCAATGTTAATCAATACTTTGATAAAAATCCTGGAAATCCTTCTATCATAACTTTTGGTGGTGCTTTTTCCAACCATATTGCTGCAGTTTCTGCGGTAGGTAAAATGCTGAATATTCCTTCTCTGGGAATTATCAGAGGGAAAGAGCTGCAAGATAAATGGAGAGATAATCCGACTTTAGTTTTTGCAAAGGAAAACGGAATGAATTTCAGATTTGTAACCCGTGAAGAATACCGTGATAAAGAAAAACTTACCCAATCTTTACAGAAAGAATTTTCCCAAGCTTTAATTGTTCCGGAAGGAGGAACCAATGAAGATGCCGTAAACGGGGTGAAAATGATGCTGAATGACGAAACAAAAGATTTTGATTATCTTTGTACCGCCGTTGGAACCGGAGGAACGATTGCCGGAATTTTAAAATTCTGTGAAGACAATCAGAAAGTTATAGGTTTTAAGGTGGTAAAGGATTCCTCATTGGAGAATAAAATATTTGAATTAACTTTGAAAAGAAATTTTGATCTAATAGATTCAAGTTTTGGGGGTTATGGTAAAATAAAAGATGAAAACATCCGTTTTATCAATGGCTTTAAAGAGCGATACGGAATTCCTTTGGAACCGATATATACAGGAAAGATGATGCAGAAGGTTTTTGAACTGATAGAAGAAAATTATTTTCCTGAAAACAGCAGGATTTTGTGCTTTCATACCGGTGGATTGCAGGGAATTGAGGGAGCAAATCTGCTTTTACGAAAACAGAATAGAAATTTAATTATATAAGTAAAATTGAAAAACATGAAAAGACTTTTCTTACTAATTAGCCTTTTAGTTTTATCAAAATTCTCAGCTCAGACCTGGGCAACTGAAGATCAATATATCCAAAAATTTGCAAAATACGCGGTAGAGGAAATGGAAAAATATAAAATTCCGGCTTCTATCACTCTTGCACAGGGACTTTTGGAAACCGGAGGCGGCCAAAGCCGATTGGCTCAGGAGGGAAAAAATCATTTCGGAATAAAGTGTAAAGAAGATTGGACGGGGAAAACAATGAAACATACCGATGATGCTCCCAACGAATGTTTTCGTGTATATGATGATCCGAGGCAATCTTACGAAGATCACTCCATATTTTTATCAACAAGAAAATATTACGCAAATCTGTTTAATCTTGATATGAAAGATTATAAAGCATGGGCAACAGGTTTGAAAAAAGCAGGCTATGCTACCAATCCGCGTTATGCTTCGATACTGATCGGGAAAATTGAAAAGTATAGATTATACGAATTTGATGATACCAATTCTAAAGAAGTTCTGTACGCTGTCCTGAAAATGTATCCGGATCTGAAAGATGATCGAACGTTTATGGCACAGCTTGAGCCTTCAAAAGCGGTAAAAAAATCGAAAGAGCCGGTTACGGTAGAAGTTCCTTATAAGGCGACTTCTTATGCTCAGCAGCAGAAAAGGGTAGAGAAAATTAAAACAAAAGCGGAAATTCTTAATTCAATTCTGATTAAAAGCCATCCCAATGACGGCTTAAAATATATCATCATTCCGGAAGATACCAATGTGCAGTTCATTGCCAATAAGTTTAGAATAAGTGAAAGCAAGCTTTTAAAATGGAATGAACTGGAATCCGATGTGTTGCACAAAAATGATATTATTTTCCTTGAATCTAAAAATTCGGATGGAAACACTCCTACCTATAAGGCAGAATCAGGCGAAAATATGCATGATATCGCTCAGAAATTCGGAATTAAATTGAATAAATTATATGCTAAAAATAGAATGGATGAAGGGCAGAAACCTTCAGCAGGACAGCTGATTTATTTAATTGATAAAAAACCCAGAAACTAATTTAATTTATATATTGGTGATTGCTAGTTGATGGTTAATATATTGGCCACTGACTAGCAATTGTTAATTTTACTACTAAAGATATGAGATACCAAAGAAGCTCGGCTTTATTTGATGAAGCTTACAAATACATTCCCGGCGGAGTCAATTCTCCGGTTCGTGCATTCAAGTCGGTAGGAGGAGTTCCTGTTTTTATGAAATCTGCAAAAGGCGCTTATCTTACAGATGCTGATGATAATACGTATATTGATTATATAAATTCTTGGGGACCCGCTATTTTGGGCCACACCCATCCGGAAGTTTTGGAAGAATTAAAAATCCAAGCAGAAAAAGGTTTTTCTTTCGGAGCACCGACTGAACTGGAAACCGAGATCGCAAAGTTTATTACTGAGAATGTTCCGAATATCGACCAGATCAGAATGGTCTCTTCAGGAACAGAGGCTTGTATGAGTGCCATCAGATTGGCGAGAGGCTTTACTGGAAGAGATAAGTTTATAAAATTTGAAGGTTGCTATCACGGTCACTCAGATTCTTTTCTGATTAAGGCGGGAAGTGGAGCTGCAACATTTGGAAATCCGAATTCTCCGGGAGTAACCGCAGGAACAGCAAAAGATACTTTGTTAGCAAGATATAATGATTTTGAGCAGGTTGAAGATTTGTTCAGACACAACCAGGGCGAAATTGCAGCAGTAATTATTGAGCCTGTAGCCGGAAATATGGGATGTGTCCTTCCTGAGAATGAGTTTCTTCAGAAATTAAGAAAAATCTGTGACGAAAACGGAACTTTATTGATTTTTGATGAGGTAATGACCGGGTTCAGGCTAGCTTTTGGAGGTGCTCAGGAGCTTTTCAATGTAAAGGCAGATTTAGTGACTTACGGTAAAGTAATCGGAGGTGGACTTCCGGTTGGAGCTTTTGCAGGTAGAAACGAAATTATGGATCATTTAGCGCCTAAAGGAGGGGTTTACCAAGCCGGAACATTAAGCGGGAATCCTCTAGCAATGAGGGCTGGTTTAAAAACTTTGCAGATCATCAAAAACGATCCTGAATTCTTCAACAGATTAGCCAAAACGACAGAAACTTTAGATATTGAAATCGGGAAAATTTTAAATGAAAAAGGTATCGCTCACAAAATTAACAGAAAAGGCTCTATGATGTCTGTATTCTTCCATATCAACAGAGTTTCGAATTTTGATGAAGCTCAGAATGCGAATCATTCGCTGTTCAACAATTTCTTCCATCAGTTATTACAAAATGGAATCTATCTTCCACCAAGCGGTTATGAGACGTATTTCATCAGCGACGCTATAAAAGACAGAGAAATTGATATGACGTTGGAAGCAGTCAGAAAATTTGAATATTCAAATTAAGATATTAAAAGGATGAGGTTTTTACTTCATCCTTTTTTATGCAATTTCTTTGCTGTGCATTGGTACAAAGCTCCTTTAGAGTTTTTTTTGTTTAAAAATAAAATAATTTACTCATAAGTGAATTATTTTATATATTTTTGAAAAGAGTTTTATTTATGGTAAAACTTTAATATCCATAACCAGATCACAATATGAGAAATACAATTTTATTTAAATTGTATAGTGAAAAACTATATCTAATTTTTATTGCTTCGAAAGATGATTCCTTACTTGAGAATGACAATATATCTTTTAATAAAATCTTTCTTGATCTAAAATTTTCCACTAACAATTCTGTTGCAATGGTAAGCTAATTTTTTGGCTTGTCAATTATCTGGTATAAATAATAAACATCATTCTTTTAAAAATAGAACTTTAAAAAAATATTAATTACAAAATTAAAAATCATGAAAAAAATCGTATTTATGGCTTTAATTGGCAGTACACTAATGATGAGTTGCCAAAATGAGCAAAGACAAGTTGTAGAAGCACCAGAAACAGTAGAAACCTTTAAAGCTGATGCTGTCACTAATTTTGAGAGTGCTTTAAAAGCTATTAGCAAAGGAGGTGAAAGATATGTTGGCGAAAATAAGTTACTTAATGAAGAGGGAATCAAGATTCTTTTACCTGCTGCTACACAATTAGCTTTGGATAAAGGGATCTCTGAAGTGGAATTACAAAGACTTAGTAAAAGGGATGTGATAGAAAAAGGTCTAAGAATTTATCAGGAAAATATCGCAATATATAGAACAAAAGTAAAATCAAATAACTAAAATATTACTATGAAAAAACTATTCACATTTTTGCTGGCATCAGGTTCAATTTATTTTCTTAATGCTCAAGGTCCTCCATATGCTGGGACCGATGAGATGCAGATTCTGAATTATAGTAAATTTATGATGGGTGGGCACGTTAGCGCTACTAATAACGGTTCATTTCCAGCGTTGAGTGGTCCATTTAGTGACAATATCTATCCAGTCGGGGATCCTCTTGGACGTAATGTAACTTCTTATAGAAAATATATGAATTCTCAGCTGTCATCTGTTCCAATAAATAATTGGTGGATAGCAACAGCAGCTACAACATCTTATTTAACTCTAGCATCTACAAGCCCAGCATTAAACACTCCATTTGGAACTTTAACGGGTTGGGGAGGTATGCAGGTGGAATACTGGGAACCTAATAATGGTTTGCCATCAGGAGGATTTTCTGTGAACTATGATGCAAGAATAGAATCGCCTGGAGGAACGCATATGATACTAACTTACCCGATGACGTATTCTGATGCTAATATATCTGTAACTTCTTTTTATACAGGTGGAACAAATAATGATTATATTGTAGTTATATCCTAATATTCCAATCTTTATAATAAGCAGAGTAAAAAGAATACTTCTTTAATAAGAAGTATTCTTTTATGCTTAATATTTATTTCTCAAGAGTCTTAAATCTAACCACAGGAATACTGTTACCAGAGATCATCAAACTAAACTCTTACTATTTCAGTTACTGATCCTAATAAGAGGGTGAGTGCTAGTATATTTTTTTAAAAGAAAGATTTACTTCTGATAAATCATACAGATAATACAATAATTCGTACCAATAATTCCTTTTCATTCTTTCTAAATTTGTTCTAAATAATTTGGAAATGAACACTTCAGGCAGCATATCACGAAAAGATTTTCTTAAAAATTCAGCTTTAGCAATGGCAGGACTGTCCTTAACTTCAAATATGATGGGAGCAACTTCAATTTTTAATGATGCAACTATTTCGTCAAAGGAAAAATTAGCTTTAAAAAATGTCCGCCTTGAAACTGGGTTTGAGTATGAAGAAGGTGAAGTGATAGCTACAAAAACCGATTTATTTTATATTGAAATTGAAAATGGGAAAATCACGAAGATTTCCCCCAATCAATCTAATGCAAAAGCAACTGATGCCAAATGATTCTTAATGCTTCCTGCTTTCAGAGATATGCATATTCATTTGGATAAAACTTTCTATGGTGACAAATGGGAGGCTGTAAGAAGGAGAACAGGCGGAGTGAAAGGAATGATTGCTTTAGAACAACAAATAATGCCTGAGCTGTTAAAAAATTCAACTTTCAAGGCGGAAAAAATGATTGAATTACTACAGTCAAAGGGGACATCTTTTGCAAGAAGCCACGTGAATATTGAACCTACTTCCAAATTGCAGTCTTTAAAGAATCTACAGAAAGCTTTAGAAAATAAAAAGAAAACGTTCGGATCGGAACTGGTGGCTTTTCCACAGCACGGAGTATTTTATACGGATTCTGTTCCGTATCTGAAAGAAGCTGCAAAAATGGATATTGATTTTATTGGTGGAGTAGATCCTTTCACCATTGATGGAGCGATAGAAAAAACAATGGATTTTACGATTCAGTTGGCTTTAGACAACAAAAAGGGAATTGACATTCATTTGCATGAAAGTGGAGAATCCGGTTTGAAGACGGTCGAATATTTAATTGATAAAGTCAACGAAAATCCTTCGTTGAAAGGAAAAACCTATTTAAGTCATTGTTTTGTTTTAGGTAAACTGGAGAAAGCAAAACAGGAAGAAGTTGCAGAAAAGCTGGGCAATGCGGAAATAGGGATTGTCTCTACGATTCCTTTTGGCAGCTTAATTATGCCGATTCCAACTTTATATAAACATAATGTGAAAGTATTGACCGGGAATGACAGTATTGTTGATCACTGGAATACTTTCGGAACGGGAAGTGTGTTACAGAAGGCGAATTTAATGGCTCAACTGTATGGACAATCTACAGAATTCTTATTATCGAGAAGCCTGAAACTGGCGACGGCAAATGTTTTACCATTGGATGATAAAGGGAATCAGCAGTGGCCAAAAGTTGGCGATCAGGCAAATCTGGTTTTCTTACATGCAAGCTGTTCTGCGGAAGCCGTTTCAAGAATTTCTAATGTGGAATCGTTGATTCATCAAGGGAATATTGTGTTTTAAAAAGAATTTCATTCTGATAAAATTTACGTATTTTAGGGTAAATTATTATGGAATGAGCCAGCAGTCAGATTACTTTCCTATTCTCGGTATTCATGAATTTGCGGAGAAGCAGTCAAAAACCCGTGATCTCTTGTTTAATGAATTGAGCGGTGAAAGAAGGATTGATGAGCCACATAAGCATGATTTTTTTATCATTAACCTTTTTGAAAGGGGAAAAGGGATTCATATCATCGATTTTGTTGACTATCAAATTGAAAATCATCAGATTCATCTGGTTTTTCCGGATCAGGTTCATCAATGGACAATTGAAAAAGAAACCATTGGCTATCAATTGATGATCAGTAGAGAATGGTATGAGAGTTTTCTTCCCGCTTTAAGGTTTTCTTCATCTTATTATTTTCAGCATCCGGCTTTTACGGTTTCGAAAGAAATTTATGCATTGTTATTACATGAATTTCAGGCTATAAAAAAAGAGCTCAGCGAAGAGAAAATATTCTGGGAGCTTATTCAGAAAAGAAGTGAACTTATTGGTTTGCTGGTTAGTAAATCGGTGGAAGGAGCCTTTAAGGATTTTGAAATCTATAATTCTAATCCTATTATCTCCAGGTTTCTGAACTTAATTAATGAATATTTCAAAACGGAACGATCGGTTTCTTTTTATGCGGATAAGTTAAATATCTCCGCAAATTATCTCAACATTGTATGTAAGAAAATAGTTAATGCATCGGCTTCTTCATTAATTCAGGACAGAATTCTACTGGAAGCAAAACGTTTGCTGAAAGTTTCTGAAATGTCTGTAAAAGATATTGTTTACGATTTAGGCTTTTACGATCATGCTAGCTTTTCTAAATTTTTTAAAGCGCAGACCGGAATGACACCTTCACAATTCAAAGAATAATCTGTACAAATTCTGAAATAATTTATACACCTGTTTAAATTTATCCCGGTGTAATTTTGTATGACTAAATGAGAGTTATGCAATCGTCTTATCAAACTATAGCAAAAGGAAATTACTGGTTAAAAAACGTCCGTTTGGAAACAGGTTTCGAATATGATAATGAATATGTAATCCGGACGAAAACAGATCTGTTTTGTATTGAAATTGAAAATGGGAAAATAAAATCGGTAACTCCGAACGATTCCAGTTTAAAAGTAATAGATGCAAAGGGGAAACTGATGCTTCCTGCTTTTAAGGATATGCATATTCATTTGGATAAAACTTTGTACGGACTTCCGTGGCAGGCGCTTTCACCCAAAAGAAGAACGGTAAAAGATATGATTGCCTATGAACAGGAAATCATTCCGGGGCTTTTGAAAACTTCTGTGGAAAGAGCAGGACAGTTGATTGATCTGTTACAAAACTACGGGACGTATTTTGCAAGAACACATTTTAATATAGATCCTACTTCGGGGCTAAAATCATTAGAAAATTTAGAAAAGGCATTAGAAAATAAGAAAGATTCTTTTAATGCAGAATTGGTTGCTTTTCCTCAGCACGGTGTTTATTATACAAAGTCTACTCCTTTAATGGAGGAAGCGGCAAAGCTGAAAAGTGTAAACTTTATCGGAGGCTTGGATCCTTTAAGTATTGACGGAAGTATTGAAAAGGTGCTGGATTTTACAGTTCAGCTGGCTTTGGATAACAAAAAAGGAATTGACATTCATTTGCATGAAATTGGAGAATCGGGAATGAAAACAATCAATTATTTAATAGATAAAGCTATTGAAAATCCTGAACTTCAAGGGAAAACTTTTGTGAGCCATGCGTTTGCTTTAGCGTATTTAAATACAAAAGAAATGGAAGAGATTGCTCAAAAATTAGCCACTGCAAAAGTGGGAATTGCTTCATCTGTACCATTCAGGGGGAAAGTAATGCCGATTCCTGCTTTGAAAAAATACGGAGTAAACGTTTTGATCGGAAATGATAATGTTCAGGACTACTGGAGTACATTCGGTTCAGGAAATATGCTGCAGAAAGCCAATTTAATTGCGGAGCTTTATGGCTACGAATCTGAATTTGAGCTTTCCAGAGCATTGGAATTTGCCACTCAAAATATTCTTCCGTTAAATAATAAAGGCAATCAGCAATGGCCGAAACCTGGTGATGAAGCGAATGTTGTTTTAGTGGACGCGAGCTGTTCTGCAGAAGCGGTCTCAAGGATTTCCCATGTGGAGGGCTTGATGAATAAAGGAAATCTATTTTGGAAGAATTAAAATATATAGTTGTGTTTTTTTAATACTTGTTTTTATCAATGAAATAATCCATCCCGATGACGAGATGGATTATTTTTTAACTTGATATGAAGAATTGTTACTATATGCTTAGTTCATAGCATCAGTTGTATCAAAGCTTGTAAGACCTGTCCATCCTTTAGCCCAATCAGGTAAGGCTGTTCCGCTTCCTGCTCCTAATGCAGCTGAATTTTCAGAGTAAACAGAAGTGATATCCACAGCTGTTCCTGCAGTGTTTTTAGCTTTAGATTTTGTAGCAATATTTACAAATCTTAAGTTTTTAATATAAGATCCTGCCTGGAACCACGCTAAAGTTCTGTCAGTTTCAAAATCAAGACCTGTAGTAAAGTTCGCTAAAACGATATTATCGAATTGACCGTTAGATCCTGCTCTTACTTTCATTCCTTGAGATTCTGATCCTCCTGCATTTCCTAAGAAAGTAGCATTGTTAATTGAAGGATTAGAAACTCCGTTTCCGAAAGTTGTATTAGGGTTTGTATCCTGAGTATCTGCTTCAATACCTCTGTTTCCTGGTTCAGCAGCAGTTTGGTAAGCTTTCATTCTTGCAGCATAAAGATAGTTTACAGTACCTTTGTATCCTTCAGTCCAGTCGAAAGAATCATCTCCAACACCTGTTACAACAATGTGATCCAGGTTTACGTTCCCGCCGAAACACTCAACACCGTCATCAGCACCAACAGTTACGTATACATAAGAAATTGTTGTTCCGCTACCAACTCCGAAAAGAGAAAGCCCGTTGAATTCTTTTTCAGGATTGTATTTGAAACCGCTGTCTTTAATTACAAGATATTTGATGATCCCAGAGTTATCAGCAGTGTTTGTACCTCCATAAGTTAAGTCACCTAATTCAGAAGTTGACGTTCCTGCAGCAGTTCTGTTTGAAGGAGCGTTACCTAAGATAACAATACCTCCCCAATGTCCTTGTTTGTGAGCTGTACCTTCGAAAACTACCGGGCTTGAAGCCGTACCGTTAACGAAGATTTTGCCACCTCTGTCCACGATAAGGTAATTAGCACCTTCAGCAACTGTAATTCTTGTTCCTGCAGGGATGATAAGGCTTGCACCATTTTCTACCATTACTTTACCCGTGATTGTATATACTTTAGAAGGATCTAATGTTACTGTAGTTCCGGCAGCAATATTTCCTTTGAAATTGCTTGGATCGATTGTTGAGATTGTTTCTGTTGAATCATCATCAGAGTTGCTACAAGAGATCGCAACTGATGAAAATGCCACAGCTAATGAAAAGAAAAGAGCAGCTTTTAAAATTGTTTTTTTCATAACTTTTATAGATTTAAATATTATTAGAATTTATATGAAAGACTTAATCCAACTTGGCGACCTTTTGTATAGTCTTTGTGAATGAATGTTTTTGTAGTGTTTTCCTGTTCGATTTTGAAGTGAGGATTTAGCAGGTTCTTTGCAGAAATTCCGATTCCTATTTTATTCAAGGTAAAGCTTAAGTTCATATCAAGAATTTCTCTTGGAACTTCGTAGAAGTTTCCAATGAATCCTGTTCCCACCGAATAAAGGCTCTTTCCAATATGTGAATAAGAAACTACAAAATCTAAACTGTTGATATTATTCCATTTGTAATTATATCCTAGGTTTACGTTTGCAATGAAATCCGCAACTCCCTGCATTTTATCTTTAGGCGTGTTGAATACGATTGTTTTACCTCCGTTTTCCTTTGCAATTTCGTTTTCAGATTTAAATTCCTGTTCAGAATGCATATAGGTTGCATTAAGGAAAGTGTAGATTTTAGAATTATTCCAAGAATAGATATCCTTTCTGAATTCCGCTTCAGCTCCGAAGATATATCCCCAATCTGAAATGTTGAAATATGTCATGTCACTTGGTGCAGAACTCGCGTAACTCGTTCTTGCAATAGCATTTTGAATGTACTTTCCAAAGGCTGTTACAGAGATAACTTCACCTGATTTCGGAAATAATTCCCACTTTAAATCTGCATTATAGTTATCAGAAGGATAAAGGAATTGGTTACCATAAGTATTGGTTGTTACATCGTAGTAAGCAATCGGGATAATTTCTTTTGCCTGTGGCAATGTATATGATTTTGAGAAAGCTAATCTTAAATTCTGCTTGTCATTTAGACTGTACTTGGCATTTAAAGCAGGTAAGAATTTGTTGTATTGCTTATTCTTTTTACCTTCAGCTGCAATTGGATCTAACCATTTCATCTGCATATCGATGTAATCAAAACGGCCACCAACCTGAACGATGAATTTATCAGAAAGAGTAATGTCTACATTGGCTAAACCGGACTGAATATTTTGTTTTGCAGTATAATAAAACGGCTTAAACAATTTGTCAGTAGGCTGGAACGTAATATAACTGAATAATGAGTTGTTTCCTGCATTGATATATCCGTCGATATTATTAGGATCTACAGGTACTACATTACTGAAGTTCATCCCAATAGTCGTATTTTCAAACTTTCTATCCTTATACTGACCATCATATCCTAAAGTAACTTTGAATTTTTCGAAAGTTTTAGTAAGATAAGCATGTCCTAAAACCGTGTTATCTTTCAGTTCATCAAAATATCTGTGGTTGTTGATCGCACTTCCTGCAATAAGCTGTAGGTTCGTAGCATCGATAGTGTTCTGCATACGGTCCGGTCTTTTGCTGTTCAGCATATTGTAACCTAAAGCCCAATCTGCAGTCCATGTACCCCCTAATTTATGCGTTCCTAATAATTGATTAACCCAAGTGGTTGTAATTTTATTATCCCCTCTGTTGATGATCACATTTCTGTCTACATCATAAGAATATCCCTGATAGATTTTTGCTGACTGATCAGAAGAATGGATATAATTAGATGTGAAGCTGATTCTATGATTGGCATTAATTCTGTATCCTAAATTAACTAAAGCCGTTGTATTGGTTTTATAATTAAAACGTTCTACACTTGTATAGTTTTTACTTGGTGTATTATCGAAGAAATAATAACCTTCCTGTCCCTTACTGTACTCATATGAGTTTTCAAATCCTGCATAAGCAAATAATGAAAGCTTACCGAAAGTAGCACCTCCTTCAATATTCATGTCTGTATTGAAAGGATTGTCTGCGTTTTTGAAATTCCAGCTTGTCTGGAAAGGATATTTTTGATATGGATTTCCTTTAGTAAAAGTAGTTTCTTTATACCCGAAGAATCCCGGAGCACCATCCTGTACTTTGAAATCTTTTTTGTCGAATGTCTGAAGATTGATGCTGCTTCCTAAACCAACCTTAAAATAAGGTTTTCCTGAATGTTCTTTAGAAACGATGTTTACGTTTGCACCACCAAAATCACCCAGCATTTTAGGATTATACACTTTATCTAGTGAAATATATTCGATCATTGAGGTTTTGAAGATCTCAAGATTGATGTTTTTATACTCAGGATCGTCTGATGGAATTGGCAATCCGTTTAATGTTGTGCTGTTATATCTGTCTCCTAGACCTCTTACGAATATTTGTCCGCTTCCTTCCTGCTTAGTAGTTCCCGTAGCCTTGGTTACAGCTGTTGCAGCATCTCCTACACCTTGTTTGGCAAGCTGTACAGAACCGACACGCTCGATGACTTCTACAGATTTTTTTTGTAAATTGATAAGGTTGGCTTCAGTTCCTTTTTTTGTAGATCCTTTAATGATTACCCCTTCAATTTTCTTTTCTTTCTTTACAGTATCGTTTTTGCTCGATTGAGCGTAAAGTACAGTTCCCGATGTTGTTAAAAACAAAACTGCAATACTCAGTTTTCTAAAATTCATTTCTTTTTTACTATATTCTTTCGGTGCAAAGGAATAAAAGATTGATGGGGTAAATGGTTTAGTAAAATTTAAATTTTTCTTAACTAAACATTAAGAAAAGAATATAATTGTTAACTTTATGTGAACGATGTGTGATTTGTTAATCTGTGCTTTAAAAATTATTAACTTTGACTCGTAAAAATTAAAAATGAACCAAAAGAAAATCCTCTTAATAGACGATGAACTGGATATTTTAGAGATTCTGTCTTACAATTTAGAAAAAGAAGGCTACGACATTTATACCGCTACCAATGGTAACGAGGGAATTGACAAAGCCAAGGAAATTATTCCAGATCTTATCTTATTAGATGTCATGATGCCGGAAAAGGACGGTATCGAAACCTGCCAGGAACTTCGTAAAATAAAAGAACTTCAGAAAACTTTAATTGTTTTCCTTTCTGCAAGAAGCGAAGAATTCTCACAGTTAGCAGGTTTTCAGGCAGGAGCCAATGATTATATTGTGAAATTAATCAAACCGAAAATCCTTACCTCTAAAGTAAATGCATTATTACAGCTGACTTCTCAGGTTTCGGATAATACTAAGCTAATTGAGATCGGAGATTTGGTAATTGACAAGGATAATTTCAGAGTTTCAAAAGCCGGGCAGCAGTTTTTATTACCTAAAAAAGAATTCGATTTGTTGTATCTTTTAGCTTCCAATACAGAAAAAGTATTCAAAAGAGAAGAAATTCTTGAAAAAGTTTGGGGGAATGATGTAATTGTAGGAGAAAGAACGATTGATGTCCATATCCGTAGATTAAGAGAAAAATTAGGAATCAATACCATTCAGACTTTAAAAGGAATAGGATACAAACTTATTGTTTGATCCAAAAACTTTTAGACATACAACTAATTATTAAATATTTGTAAAATTGAAATTTTACAGACTTACTCTCGCCACCTCTTGTTTACTTACAGTGGTGATGTTTCTTTTGGTCATCACTTTTGATTGGCTGAAAGATCTTTATGATCAGACTCCATTCTTCAGAATAGGACTTCTTATCTGTCTGATTCTTATTTTTATTATCAATTATCTGGTATTGGAACTGCTTTTTAATTACTATGGAAAAAAGCAGGTTCGTGGACTTTCTCAGCTTTTGCCTCAGGAAATCGTTCAGGATAATGATGAGAATATTACTATCAAAGAATTGGGAGAAAGATTTTCTGATCTCAATCAGCGGAAAGTTTCTGAAATTGATATGATGAAAGAAATGGAAAGCTACCGTAAAGAATATATCGGTAATGTTTCCCATGAGCTTAAAACACCATTGTTTTCTATCCAGGGATATGTAGAAACACTGAGAGACGGAGGAGTTGATAATCTGGCCATTCGGGATAAATATCTGGAAAGAATTGATAAATCTGTTGAAAGGCTGATTGCCATCGTTACAGATTTGGATATGATCAACAGGCTCGAAGCAGGTGAAATCAATCTTACGATTTCAAGATTCGATGTGAATCTCCTGATTAAAGAAATTTTTGATTTGCTCGATCTTGAAGCAGAAAAACGCAATACTACATTACAGATTCAGACTTTGCATCCTCAGATTTTTGTAGATGCCGATAAACAAAAAATATCACAGGTTTTTATTAATTTAATTTCCAATGCTATTCATTATGCCAATAGGCAGGAAGCCAAAGTGGTAGTGAAAACAAGTATTCTTAAAAATAAAGTTCTTATTGAAGTTATTGATAACGGAATGGGGATAAAATCCGAAATTCTACCCAGGATTTTTGAGAGATTTTATCGTGTGGAAACCAGCCGGAGCAGAAGGGAAGGAGGCTCTGGTCTAGGCTTGGCAATTGTGAAGCATATTCTGGAAGCTCATAACGAAAACATTACGGTTGAAAGTGTGTATCTTGAGGGAACGAAGTTCAGTTTTATGCTTGAAAAAAGTAAATAACTCCGGCAAAATGTAAGAAAAAAAAATATTTTAAAAAATTCTGAAATATTTTTTTGTCACATGTCATTTATTATATATTTGCAGCAGAGATTTATCATAATAAAAAAGGCAAAAAGTAATTTAAAAACTGATATGGTTTACAAAATCCGCGTAATATTAGATGCGAAAGAAGATATTTTCCGTGATATCGAAGTTAAAGGGAAACAGACGCTATGGAACTTACATTTAGGTATTAAGAGTGCATTCAGCTTGCAGGGTGACGAGCTTTCTACTTTTAATTTACTTGAAGAAGATGGGACAATAGTGAAAAGTGTTCCGTTGGAAGATATGAGTGACGACGGTGATGGCGAAATTATGTCTGATGTATACATTGATGAAGCCTTCGAAAATACAGGAGATAAAGCGCAGTTCCAATATGGACTTCTTGATCTTTGGGAATTCTTCTGTGAATTGGTAGAAGTAATCGAAGAGACAAAAGGAGTGAATTACCCTATCACTGTATACAGATTTGGTAATGTGCCTTTGAAAGCTCCTAGCAAAAACGGTGCTTCAGGAGGATCAAAGAAAAAATCTGCAATGCCTTTAATGGATGATGATTTCAGCTTTGATGATGATTTTGGAGGAAGCAGCAACTTTGTGGATGAAGATGATGATAACTTTGACGATGAGGAAGAAGACTACAATGATGATGTTTTTGATGATGAAGATGATAATGATGATGAGAGATAAAAATACCTAAACAATATATTAACCCTGAATGAAAATTCAGGTTTTTTTATGGAATAAACAGAAGCAGAAAAATAGTTTTTAATCAAAATTTATCATTTACAGTTCATTTCTATTATAACTCAATTCGTTACTTTTGTTAAAAATAGATAAAATGAAAAAATGGATTTTATCGGCTTTAACCGGTATAGGAATGGTTTCCTGTACTACTCAAAATATAAATAAGAACACTATGGATTTTCCGAAAGAATGGAAGCATACAACTAATATCTACGAAGTAAACGTAAGGCAATATACGGAAGAAGGAACCTTTAAAGCATTTGAAAAAGAAATGCCCAGACTGAAAGCGATGGGCGTAAAAACACTTTGGTTCATGCCTATTACTCCTATTGCCCAACAAAATAAAAAAGGAAGCATGGGAAGTCCGTATGCGGCTTCGGATTATGTTTCTATCAACCCTGAATTTGGAACGATGGCAGATTTTAAACATATGGTAAACGCTGCCCATAGATTAGGTTTTAAAGTTATTATAGATTGGGTAGCCAATCATACGGGGTGGGATCATATTTGGACAAAAACTCATCCTGAATTTTATTTAAAAGATCCGGATGGAAAATTTCATATTGCTTCAGGGATGGATGATATCATTGAGCTGGATTATAAAAATCAGGAGATGAGAAAGGCCATGATTGATGCCATGAAATTTTGGGTAAAGGAAACCAATATAGATGGTTTCAGATGTGATTTGGCATCCTGGGTTGAAGTAGATTTCTGGGAACAGGCAAGACCGGAAGTAGAAATCATAAAGCCTCTTTTCTGGTTAGGGGAATTTGATGAACTCGAAAACCCGGAATACGGAAAAGTCTTTGATGCAAGCTATTCCTGGAAATGGATGCATGCTTCGAATGATTACTACAACCAAAACCAGCCTTTGCAGAATCTTAAAGATTTACTGGCAAAATATACAGCAATAGGAGACGGTTCGATGAGAGCCTGGTTTACCTCCAATCATGATGAAAACTCGTGGAACGGAACAGAATATGAAAAATATGGGGCTATAACTAAACCTATGGCTGTTTTCTCGGCAACCTGGAACGGTGTTCCGTTATTATATTCAGGTCAGGAACTTCCGAATAATAAAAGATTAGAATTTTTCGAAAAAGATCCTATAACATGGACTAATAATTATCAAAATGCTGATTTCTATAAAACCTTGCTCAATTTAAAGTCTTCCAATCCCGCTTTGAGAGGTGGTGATCCTGCAGCTTCTACCCAGCTTCTGAATACGACAGCAAATGATAAAATTTTAGCTTATCTCAGAAAAAATGAGGAAAATGAAGTTTTAGTGGTATTAAATATGTCAAAAGAAGCCGTTGACTTCACCATTGAAGACGATCGTTTATCAGGTGTTTTTACCAATGTTTTTGAAGGGACAAAGCGTGATTTTAATCATGGAAAGAATTTTCACTTCCAAACCTCAGATTACGCGGTCTTTGAGAAATAACTTTTATGGCAAAATCTTTTAATATACTTAATTCAAAACAGTTCAATATCCTTCAGAAAATTGCATTGGGAGAAAAGATACAGTTGTTTTTATTCGGAGGTACTTCCAATTGGAAACATGATTATGAAAGCTTGAGAGCTCGTTACTATATATTGTCTAACGAGCTATTGTCCTTAAAAGAAAAAAATGAATAAAGAACAGATATTAAATATAATAAAAATAAAGGTAGAAGAGAAAGTTCATGCTTTCGAAAAACTTATCGCGGAAACCAGGGCGTCAAATAATGATACCAAAAGCTCGATGGGAGATAAGTACGAAACGGGAAGAGAAATGCTTCAACAGGAAATTAATAATCTCCAGAGGCAGCTCAACGAAACATTGAATCAGCAGGCTGTACTTCAGAAAATCACTCCAGAACCCTCTTTGAAAGTACAGAACGGAGCATTGGTGAAAACTGATAAAGGTTTGTTCTACGTTTCGGTTTCAGTAGGTGAAATTACTTTCAATGAGCAAAAAATCATGACTGTTTCAGTAGAATCTCCATTAATAAAAGCAATGTCCGGAAAAGCAAAAGGCGATCAATTTATGATCAATACTATGCAACAAACTATTGAGGAAATCTGGTAAATACGATTGATTGTACTGTCATTCTGAATGAAACAAAGTGGAATGAAGAATCTTTTAATACGAATAGATTATTACTTTGTTGTAATCAAAATGATTTATATGCTGTTTTTATTTAGTTTCCAGTAAAATTATTGTGTTTTATAAAATAGTTTTAGAGAAATTAACGAAACTGTTGTAAAATTAAGAAAAATTTATTGTTAAAATTTTAAAACATGTATGGTTTCTTCGTAACTTGTTAGTAGTTATTTAAAAAAATATGTAAAATTTTATCAATATGGGAATTTTAGAAAATAAAGTAGCTATTGTTACAGGTGCCGGTTCAGGAATTGGATTGGCTATTGCAGAAACGTATGCCAAAGAAGGAGCAAAAGTGATTGTTTCAGACATTAATGAAGAGCACGGAAAAGAAGCTGTGGAAAAAATAAAAGCTGACGGTGGAGAAGCTTCATTCGTAAAAGCAGATACTTCGAAAGCTGAAGAAGTAGAAGCTCTGGTAAAATCAACAGTTGAGATATACGGAAGATTGGATATTGCCTGTAACAATGCAGGAATTGGAGGCGAACAGGAATTAACGGGAGATTATAGTCTGGATAGTTGGAGAAAAGTATTAAGTGTAAACTTAGATGGTGTTTTCTACGGCTGTAAATATGAACTTGCGCAAATGGATAAAAACGGAGGCGGAGTGATTGTAAACATAGCATCTATTCATGGTACAGTTGCAGCACCACTTTCATCCGCATACACCTCAGCAAAACATGCAGTTGTAGGGCTTACGAAAAATATTGGGGCAGAATACGGACAAAAAAATATTCGTTGTAATGCAGTTGGCCCTGCTTATATTGAAACACCACTTCTGGAAAGTGCAAGCGGAGATATGAAGGAAGCTTTAATTGCAAAACATCCTATGGGAAGACTGGGAACACCTCAGGAAGTGGCGGAACTGGTTTTATTCTTAAGCTCTGACAAATCATCATTTATGACAGGAGGTTATTATCTTGTAGATGGTGGTTACACGGCAGTTTAAGCTTAAACTTTATATTTATAATCTTAACCACAGGTTTTAAAGAACAAAGAGCATTAAAAAATAATAGAAAGCATTCATGGTTGTGAATGCTTTTTTTATAACTTACAATAACAAAAAATCATTAAGTTTTTTCTAAATTTGGACACTATAAATCGCTTTCAAAATGCAAAATTATTTAGACCTTTTACAGCATATTTTAGATAACGGAACCGACAAAACAGATAGAACGGGAACAGGAACAAGAAGTGTTTTTGGATATCAGCTTAGATATGACCTGTCGAAAGGATTTCCTTTGGTAACCACCAAAAAAGTGCATTTGAAATCTATAATTTATGAATTATTGTGGTTTCTGAAAGGAGATACCAATATCAAATACTTAAAAGATAATGGAGTTTCTATTTGGGATGAGTGGGCGGATGAAAATGGAGATTTAGGACCGGTTTATGGAGCTCAGTGGAGAAGTTGGCATGGAGCAGACGGAAAAGTGGTCGATCAGATTACTCAAGTGATCGATCAAATCAAAAAAAATCCGGATTCCAGAAGGTTGATTGTTTCTGCATGGAATGTTGCTGAAATCCCCAATATGGCTTTGGCGCCTTGTCATGCTTTATTCCAGTTCTATGTGGCGGATGGAAAATTATCGCTTCAGCTGTACCAGAGAAGTGCGGATGTTTTTCTGGGTGTTCCGTTTAATATAGCAAGCTATGCATTGTTATTGCTGATGGTAGCGCAGGTTTGTGATCTTGAAGTTGGGGATTATGTTCACAGTTTTGGAGATGTCCACATTTATAACAATCATTTTGAGCAGGTTCAGAAGCAGCTTTCCAGAGATCCGAGGCCACTTCCTACCATGAAATTAAACCCTGAAATTAAAGATATTTTCGGGTTCGATTTTGAAGATTTTACCTTGGAAAATTACGATCCGCATCCGGGAATTAAAGCTCCTGTTGCGATTTAAGATTCAAAGAAATTAGATTTTTATATTCATTTAATTTGTCATTCCGTAGGAATCCAGACTAATTTTTAAATATTGTAGTAGAGATTCCTACGGAATGACAAATTGAAATTATTTTAATAGATATAAAAGTGAAGTGTAAACTTCACTTTTTTTTGTAACATCTACGGAAGTTTTTCAACTTATTCATTAAATCTCAGAATATGTTAAAAAAGTTACTTTTTCTCTCAACGGTCGGTATTTCAAGTATCGCTTTTTCTCAACAGAATATAAAAGAAAAATTGGGGAATTATTTTGATTCTCTTTTTGTACATCATAAAGTGATGGGAAGTTTTGCATTTGCAGAAAACGATCGTCCGACTTTTGTGAAAGTGATCGGATTTGCTGATGTTGAAAAAAAGCAAAAAGCGAATGTAAACACACAATATCGAATCGGATCAATCAGTAAAACTTTCACGGCTGTTTTGATTATGAAAACAGTTGAGGAAAAAAAGATTTCTTTAAATCAAAAACTTTCTGAGTTTTATCCTGAAATTCCCAATGCAGATAAAATCACCATAGAAAATTTACTTCAGCACAGAACGGGAATCCACAATCTAACCAACGAATCCGAATATTGGCAATACAATACAAAACCTCAGACAGAAAGTAGCTTAATTAATATCATTAAAAAATATAAAAGTGATTTTGAACCAGGTTCAAAATATGAATACAGCAATTCAAATTATATTCTGCTGGGTTTTATTCTTGAAAAAATATACAAAAAATCTTACGCGGAGTTAATTAAAGCTAAAATTACAAAACCGTTAAAATTAACCTTAACGGAAGTCGGAGGGAAAATTGATACCTCAAAGAATCAGGCGAAGTCTTATCAGTTTACCAACGGAAAATATGAAGTTTCGAATGAAACCGACATGAGTATTCCGATCGGAGCGGGAAATATTATCTCGACTCCAAGAGATTTGCTGGAATTTATTCTGGGTCTAGAAAACGGAAAACTGATTAAAAAAGAAAATGTTGATAAAATGAAAAATTTTATTGACAATTATGGCTATGGTCTGTTGAAAGTTCCTTTCGATACATATTCCGGATTTGGTCATACGGGAGGAATCGATAATTTCGGGTCCGCATTATTTTATTTTCCGGAGCTTAAAGTTGCGGTGAGTTTCACAACGAATCAGGCAGATATGGATACCAACGAAATTTCTATCAAAATGTTAGAAACAGCAATAGGAAGAGATTTTAAAATGCCAAGTTTTAAAGCCATTGAACTTCCGGAAGCAGAATTACAGAAGTTTGTAGGAAATTATTCTAGTCCGGATGTCCCTCTAAAAATTAATATCTTTATCAAGGACAAAAAGCTCATGGCGCAGGCAACAGGACAAGGTGCGTTTCCGTTGGAAGCAACTTCAGAGACGAGCTTTAAATTCGACATGGCAGGAATTGTCATCGATTTTTACCCTGCAAAAAAACAGTTTGTAATCATTCAGAGAGGAACAAAAAATACGTTCACGAAAGAATAAAGTAAAAGAAAATAATTCAACATTTAAATAAAAATAACTCTAAACAATACTAATGAAAAAAGCCATTTTATCGATTGCTCTTTTGGGTGGGATTTTCTTTTCCACAACTATAGCAGCGCAAACCGAAACTTCAGGCAGAGAAAAGGTGTACAGAGCTACCCATACAAAAGTAACGGAACTGAAGCATACCAAGCTAAAAGTAAACTTCGATTATCAGAAAGAACAAATGAATGGTGAAGAATGGCTTACTGCTGCTCCGTTTTTTTATCCTACCAACGAATTGACGCTTGATGCAAAAGGAATGTTGATTCATGAAGTCGCTTTGGATACAAATGGTAAGAAGTCTCCTTTAAAATATGATTATAAGGATGATGTTCTGAAGATTACTTTAGATAAGACCTATCAGAAAAACCAGGATTATACGGTTTATATTAAATATACGGCCCGACCGAATGAAGTGAAACAACAGGGAAGTTTGGCAATTAATGATGCCAAAGGATTGTATTTCATTAATGCTCAGGGAAAAGATCCGGATATGCCGACTCAGATCTGGACGCAGGGAGAAACGGAGTCTTCTTCTGCATGGTTTCCTACCATTGATAAATCCAACCAAAAAACAACTCAGGAAATCTATATGACGGTTCCTGATAAATATGTAACCCTTTCTAACGGACTTTTAAAAGATTCTCAGAAAGAAGCAAACGGATTAAGAACAGACCATTGGGTAATGGATAAGAGACATTCTACTTATCTTTTTTTCATGGGAGTAGGTGAGTATGCGATTGTAAAGGATAAATGGAGAAATATTCCGGTTGACTACTATATCGAAAAAGAATACGAACCTTACGCAAAACAAATCTATGGAAATACTCCAGAAATGATTGAGTTTTTCTCCAAAAAATTAGGTTATGATTATCCGTGGGCGAAATATGCACAGATTTCCGGAAGAGATTATGTGAGTGGAGCGATGGAAAATACCACGGCAACACTTCATGGAAGCGATATTTTACAAAAGCCTGGACAATTGATTGATGAAAATACCTGGGAAGATACAATTGCTCATGAATTATTCCATCATTGGTTTGGAGATTTGGTAACTGCGGAAAGCTGGAGTAACCTTACTGTAAATGAATCTTTTGCGAACTACTCGGAATATCTTTGGAACGAATACAAATATGGAAAAGATCAGGCGGATTATCACCAGATGAAAGATGCTAATCTATATCTTACGACACCCGGGAATTTTGATAAAAACTTAGTCAGATTCAATTATGATTCCCGTGAAGATGTTTTTGATTTGGTAACTTATCAGAAAGGAGGGGTGATTCTTCATATGTTGAGAAATTATTTGGGAGATGATGCTTTCTTTGCAGGGTTGAATGATTATCTGAAAACATATGAATATCAGAATGCAGAAGCTCATCAGTTGAGATTATCTTTTGAAAAAGTTTCGGGGAAAGATTTGAATTGGTTCTTTAATCAGTGGTACTTTGGAAGCGGAAATCCAAAAATTAAATATTCCTACACTTTCGAACCTGTTAAAAAACAAGTTGCAGTTGTTATTGAGCAGACTCAGGAATTACCATTCCAGTTTCCTTTGGCAATTGATGTTTATGATAGTGGGAAGCCAAAAAGATATAATGTTTGGGTGAATGCGGAGGCAAAAAATACATTTAATTTTGATGTTTCTAAAAACGCAGACTTGGTTAACATTAATGCAGATGGCGTATTATTGGCAGATATAACTGATGTTAAGACTCCTGAACAAAACTTAATGCAGTTCTTGGGTTCTAAAGAATTCCTGAGCAAATTCAATGCATTGAACGGAATTAAAGATCAGGTGGGGAAAAACCCTGCCGCAACAAAATTATTGACAGCTGCAGTTAAAGACCCTTTTTTCAGAACAAGAATGAGGGCCTTAAAATTAATGGATTTATCCAATCCTGAGCAGTTCAAAGCAATGGGAGCTGAAGTTGAGAAACTGGCTTCAAGTGATCCGAAAACATTGGTTCAGGCATCAGCAATTTCTGCCCTGGCAAAAACAAAGGATAAAAAATACCTTCCGATTTTTGAAAAAGGAGTGAATGCGGTTTCGAATGCGGTAAAGGCAAGTTCTGTAAGCGCAATTATTGATGTTGATCCGTCAAAAGCTAATGCTTTAGCTGATAAAATCGATTTGGAAGGTGCTCCGGATAACTTATTGGAAAAATTGTTACCAATTATTGTGAAGAATAAGGTGACTTCTCAAATGTCAAATATTGCTCAGGTGGCAGCTTTTTATCCGTTTGTCAAATTCCAGAACCCGGAACTGGGAAAATCTGCGGAAGAAGGATATAACTGGATCATGAGTTCCGATAATTTGAAAGCAACAGAAAGTATCACAAAGATGTTGGGACATGCAAAAGGACAATTAGGGGATAACCCACAGGCGAAAATGATGATAAGCCAGATGTTAAAAGATGGTTTAAGTAAAAAAATGGAGCTTTTGAAACAGAATCCACAAAGTGCTTCGAGTATTAATAAGCAGATTGATGTGATTAATAAAACGATTGAAGATTTTAAATAAATATTTAAGATAAGATATTGT
>JBCNMJ010000040.1:0-30268 GCA_039594975.1 Chryseobacterium sp.
TATGTAGTAAATTTTAAATTTTTTAATTTAAAATTGAATAAAAAATAAATCAATTAAACTTTTTTATTTGTTATTTTTAAACAAGCCAATTACATTTGTCACATATAAAAAAAATTAAAAATGTGTGGAATTGTATGCTTGTTTGATGCTAAACAAAAAACTGAAATTTTAAGGCCTCAGGTTCTGGAAATGTCTAAAAAAATCCGCCACAGAGGTCCTGACTGGAGCGGTGTATTTCAAAACGATAAAATAATTTTCTCTCACGAAAGATTAGCGATTGTAGATCCTACTTCCGGGAAACAGCCATTATTTACTAAAGACGGAAACGTTGTTTTAGCGGTAAACGGAGAAATTTATAATCATCAGGAATTGAAAAAAGAATTTCCTGATTATGAATTTCAAACCCAGTCAGACTGCGAGGTTATACTGGCTCTGTATAGAAAATACGGAAAAGATTTCCTTGAAAAGCTCAACGGAATTTTTGCTTTCTCTTTATATGATATTGAAAACGATATTTATCTTATTGCCAGAGATCATATGGGAATATGTCCTTTGTATCACGGTTGGGATAAAAACGGGAATTATTATGCAGCTTCAGAATTAAAAGCCTTGGAAGGCCTTTGTAAAACCATCGAAACTTTCCTTCCCGGACATTTTGTGTATAGTCAGGACGGAGGTGATCTTCAGCAATGGTACAAAAGAGATTGGGAAAGCTTTGATGCTGTAAAAGACAACGAAACTGATATTTCAAAATTAAGAAAGGGACTTGAAGATGCGGTCCACAGACAATTGATGAGCGATGTTCCTTATGGAGTTTTACTTTCTGGAGGATTAGATTCTTCTGTGATTTCAGCAATTACTGCAAAATTTGCCCGACAAAGAATTGAAAGCGGAGATACGCAGGAAGCATGGTATCCCAGATTACATAGTTTTGCAGTAGGTTTAATAGGATCTCCGGATTTAGCAGCAGCGAAAAAAGCAGCTGAATATATTGGTTCTGTTCATCATGAAGTTAACTTTACCATTCAGGAAGGTTTAGATGCTGTTCGCGATGTGATTTATCACTTGGAAACTTATGATGTTACCACGATAAGAGCTTCAACTCCTATGTATCTTTTGGCAAGGGTTATTAAATCTATGGGAATTAAAATGGTACTTTCAGGAGAAGGTTCTGATGAGCTATTTGGTGGATATTTATATTTTCATAAGGCTCCGAATGCAAAAGAATTCCACGATGAAACAGTAAGAAAATTGGGAAAACTTCACCTTTATGACTGCTTAAGAGCCAACAAAGCTTTAATGAGCTGGGGAATTGAGGGCCGTGTTCCTTTTCTGGATAAAGAGTTTATGGATATTGCCATGACGATCAACCCTAAAGATAAAATGATTGATACAGCTGAAGGCAAAATTGAAAAATGGGTACTAAGAAAAGCATTTGAAGATATTCTTCCTGAATCGATTGTCTGGAGACAAAAAGAACAGTTTTCTGACGGAGTGGGTTATTCCTGGATCGACACCTTAAAAGCAGTCGCTGAAAAAGAAGTTTCCGACGAAATGATGGTCAATGCGAAATTCAGATTTCCCTTAAACACACCTCAGAATAAAGAAGAATACCGTTACAGAACAATTTTTGAAGAGCATTTTCCAAGTGAAACAGCCGCCGCAACAGTACCATCTGTTCCATCAGTAGCTTGTTCCACTCCTATTGCGTTAGAATGGGATGAAGCGTTCAAGAAAATGAACGATCCTAGCGGAAGAGCCGTAAAAGTACATGAAACATCCTATGACAACTGATGATGAGTTATAAGTTATTAAGTATGAGTTAAATTAACCTAATTTTTGACTTATAAATTTCAGCTTTAGCATAAAAATTTATCAATCCTGTAGCAATACAGGATTTTCTTTTGAATTTACGTTAATAATATTGTCAGATTTTAACCGTTAATCAAAAATAATATCTAATAAATAATTATATTTGGAAATCGAAAAATTCAATTATAAGAAAATGAAAAGAAACATTACTATCTTTTTTGCTTTATTATCCATGAGTTTTGCTTTTGGACAAGGTAAATTTGCCAAATATTTAAACTCAAAGAAACTTGCCTTAGCGTACAAAACCGTAAAGGATAACGAAAAAGATGATTATTATCAACAATATTACTGGTTGGCAAAAGCTGAACAACTTAAAACATATCCGCATCTTAAAGATGTAAAGCCTGTAGTTTTATATGAATTTGTTAAAAAAGTAAATCCTCAGAACCCGACTAAGAAACTGGATGCAAGAGGAAAGGAATTGAGAGCGACTGCAGAATTATCTCTTAATCAATACTTCAAAAACAAAAATGTTGAGAACAATTCGGTATTGATGTACAATCTTGAGACGTATGTAGATCCTTCTCAAGGGGAATACTTTACAAAAGTTGATCCTGAAAAAATAAAAGAACTGGTTCCGAAAGAACTGTTTGCTTTTAACTCATTAAACAAAAAGACAAAAGAGGAAAAAACATACTACCTTTGGATCGATAAGAAAAAAGACGATTTCAATATTGTAGATATCATTCCTGATGAAAAAGAAGATAAAGCATTCTATACAAGATTAAGACAATATCTTCCAAATTATAAGTTTTCAAAATATGTTCCATCTGTAAAAAAAGGAACAAAAACGGATAAAACAGACGCAGATTATTATTACATCATGCCATTTGAGCAAAATACAGATAATATAGAGTACAAAACAAAAGATTTCAAAACTTTCACATTAAGCCAATACAGAAAAGCGGGTGACGAATGGAAGGGAGTAGAAAAACCTAGAAAATAAATTAAAAAGTCTTGTGAAATTTCACAAGACTTTTTAATTTTATATAGATTTCTTTATCTAAGTAACTGATCATATCCCCTACCGTATTTTATCAGTATAGTAGATTTTCGCAATGCAAATAGCGAAAACCCACAATTAAAGGGAAATCTAAATCTTAAAAAATGTCAGAAGTAATTTCACAGCCCAATTCAATTAAAAAAATTCTACCGCTGATTCTTGCTACCGCAATTTTCATGCAGATGCTTGACTCAACCATTTTAAATACATCTTTACCTTCAATTGCCAAAGACCTGCATGAATCTCCGCTCAATATGCAGAATGCCATCATCAGTTATGTTTTAACACTGGCGGTTTTTATGCCTGCAAGCGGATTTTTGGCAGACAGATTCGGAACAAAAAAAGTTTTTATTTTTTCTTTAGTACTTTTCAGCATAGGTTCGTTATTTTGTGCTTTGTCGCAAAACCTCACCCATCTTGTTATTTCAAGGGTAATTCAGGGAGTCGGAGGAAGCCTTATGACGCCCGTCGGAAAATTAGCTTTAATTAAAACTTTCGATAAAAACGAATTACTAAAAGCAATGAATTTCGCCATTATTCCGGCACTTATCGGACCGGTTCTAGGACCTTTGGTAGGAGGATACATGGTAGATTACCTTTCATGGCACTGGATTTTTTTAATCAATATTCCTATTGGAGTACTCGGAATTGTTTTAGGACTTAAATTCATGCCTAATTATACTTCCAAAGAGGTAGATTTTGATTTAAAAGGTTTTTTAATTTTTGCAGCCGCTTCTCTCCTGCTTTCCATTTCTCTGGAGCTTTTTGGTGACATGCAAAATACGACGCCCGTTTTAGTTATTTTTATTTTAGGCTTTCTGTTCATGTACTACTATTACAGACATGCAAAAAGAGACGACAGTCCTATTTTTCCGTTGAATTTGTTCCAGGTGAGAACTTTCCGTGTAGGAATTATTGGAAATCTGGCAACAAGACTGGGAATCAGTTCAGTTCCTTTATTATTACCGCTAATGATACAGATTGCTTACAAACAATCGGCAGTAACTTCCGGATGGATCATTGCACCTATGGCTATCACTGCCATATTCGGAAAATCATATGTTATTAAAATTTTAGATAAATTCGGCTACAGACAAACCTTAATGACGAATACTTTTATCATCGGAACATTAATCTGCCTACTTGCTATCCCAGATATCAATACTTCCTTATACTGGTTTATTCCGATCATTTCAGTATTAGGTTTTTTCAATTCTATTCAGTTCACTTCCATGAATACCATTTCCATTGCTGATCTAAGAAATTTCCAAACCAGTAGCGGAAATTCTTTATTATCTGTTAATCAGCAATTAGCTATCGGTTTTGGAATCGCTTTCGGATTAATTGTTCTGAAAATATTCGAAAATACAGACCTTGTTAAAGGAGAAATTCACAATGCCTTTCGGTATACTTTTCTTACCGTGGGAATACTTACCATTATTTCAGGATTTATTTTCAGGAGACTCCACATTTCAGATGGAAAAAACATGAAATCCAAAGAGGATTAACGCCTTACACTACTTACCACAGATCAATGCATTTGATTGCTAACTATTCTACCTTTGTTATATAAAAATACAATAATATGGCAACTAAAAAAGTAGAAATGGTAGTGGCTCCAAAACCAGCTCATTTTGTAGGCGATGGCTTTAGAGTTCATAATTTTATCCCCGGAGTAAACGGAATGGATATGAAAAGAATGGACCCTTTCATTATGCTTGATTATAATTCAAAATTTCATTTCAACGGAACTGAAACACCAAGAGGTGTAGGAGTACATCCACACAGAGGTTTTGAAACTGTAACCATAGCGTACCAGGGAAAAGTAGAACATCATGACAGTGCAGGAGGAGGCGGAATTATCGGCAAAGGAGATGTACAATGGATGACCGCAGCGAAAGGTGTTCTCCATAAAGAATATCATGAAACGGAATGGGCAAAAGAAGGCGGAATTTTTCAGATGGTTCAGCTTTGGGTCAATCTCCCTTCAACAGATAAAATGAGTGATCCGAAATATCAGTCCATTAAAAATTCTGATATGAAAAAAGTAGATCTTGGCGAAAATGGATTTATAGAAATTATTGCCGGGACTTATCAAAATCAGCAAGGTCCTGCAACAACTTTCAGCCCTGTTCACATGATGAATGCCAAGCTGAAAAAAGGAGGAAAAGCAATATTTGATTTTCCCGCTGATTTCAATACGGCAGCTTTGGTCATTGAAGGCAGCATTGTTGTAAATGGTGAAGAAAAAGTAGGAACAGATCATTTGGCTTTATTTAAAAATGAAGGCGAAAACTTTACCATTGAAGCAACCGAAGATGCTGTAGTTTTAATCATAAGCGGACAGCCGCTGAATGAACCTATCTATCCTCATGGTCCTTTTGTAATGAATTCCAGAGAGGAGATCATCCAGGCTTTTGAAGATTATAACTTAGGAAAATTCGGCTATCTGGCTGACTAGTAAAATTAAACTAAACTTAAAATCGGTTTATTTCTTTTTTTCTTAACTTTATATGATAGCTTTATAATAATATTCTTATTCTGAATAGAGGAAACTCTGGCTTTTTATTATTAAAAATTTAATTTTAATCTTAATGATCTCATTATAAAATTAAGATTGAAATTAAATTTATTAGAAATCAACTCTAACCGGATTCTAGAATAAAAAAAGCTTTAAAGTACCATAAACGTTAGAAAAATCAATACATTCGTTTAAACAAAATATAAAACCTCATTACACATCATGTCAAACATAGGACTTATCATTGAAGAAAAATCAGCAGATATAGGAAACTTTTTAGTCGGAAGACTTTTACCTTTCCGTGAGAAACGGGCAGTCGGACCTTTCGTGTTTATCGATCATATGGGACCGTCGGATCTGAAGGATTATCAGAATCTTGACGTCCCACCGCATCCGCACATTGGTTTATCTACATTAACTTACCTTCTTGAGGGATCTATTTTTCACCGTGACAGTATTGGAAGTGCTTTAGAAATAAAACCGGGAGCTGTGAACTGGATGACTGCCGGAAAAGGTGTTGTCCATTCGGAAAGAACTCCTGAATATTTAAGACATTCCGATAAAAAACTCCATGGTTTCCAGATCTGGGTAGGATTACCCAAACATCTTGAACAGTCTGAACCCACTTTTCACCATACGGAAGCTGATGAAATCCCGGTTTGGGAAGAAGATGGAATTCAGTATAAATTGATTGCCGGAGAAGCGTTCGGAAGAAAATCCCCAGTTCCGGTTCACAGCAAGCTATTCTTTATTGAAATTAAAACAAAAGATGCCAAAAGGATCAGCATCGGGAAAGACCTTTACGGAGAAGCAGCGATGTATGTTTTAGACGGAACTGTAACTACGGATGGAAATTCTTACGGCTCAAAGCAATTAATGATTGCCAAAGACACCAAATTGTGTGAATTCGAGATGAGTGAAAATGGAACTGTTTATCTTTTCGGAGGAGAACCTTTTGAAGAAGAGCGTTTTATATTCTGGAATTTTGTAAATTCAAACAAGGAGGTCATAGACGAAGCAAAAGTAAACTGGCATGATCAAAACCACAATGCCTTTCCTTTAGTTCCTGGTGATGAAGAAGAATACGTTCCGCTTCCGAAAGCCATTTTAAATAGAAAACCGTAAGTAAATTAAATATAAATGATGAAAATATTAGCATTTGCAGGAAGCACTTCCTCTACTTCCATCAACAGAGAACTGGTAAAATTTGTTCTGAAAGATTTTCAGAATGAAGAAATTAATTTAATTGATCTTAATGATTTCGATATGCCTGTTTTTTCTGTAGATCGTGAAAAGAAGGGCTTTCCGGATGAAGCACACAACTTTTTAAAAGTCATTGAAGAATCTGATGTAATTATCTGCTCATTGGCAGAACACAACCGGTCTTATAGTGCTGCTTTCAAAAACGTTTTCGACTGGGCATCAAGAATCAATGTAAAAGTTTTCCAGAATAAACCTATGCTTCTGATGTCGACTTCTCCGGGAGGTTATGGTGGCGGAAATGTAATGAATACTGCCAAAACATTCTTCCCTCAGTTTGGGGCTGATATTAAAGAGACATTTTCTCTTCCGAAGTTCTATGAAAATTTTGATCTGGAAAGCGGAGTCATTAACCCTGAAATGTTGAAAGATTTGAAAACTAAAATTGAAAGCTTTAAAAATCAAATCGCAAATTCATGACAAAAGGAAGACTGGAAGCATTTAGTGATGGTGTTTTAGCCATTATTATTACGATTATGGTTCTTGAGCTGAAAGTACCCGAAGGAAATAGCTGGAGCGATCTCAAACCTATTATGCCCAAATTCTTAGCATATATTTTCAGCTTTATTTATGTGGGAATCTATTGGAACAATCATCATCATTTGTTTCAAACCGTAAAAAAAGTCAATGGAAATGTTCTTTGGGCCAATCTCCATCTTCTGTTCTGGCTTTCTTTAATGCCTATTGCCACAGAATGGATCGGAGAAACAGGTTTTGCAGAAAATCCGGTAGCCACCTATGGAATTACACTGGTTATGTGTGCAGTTGCTTATACGATTCTGGAAAATACAATCATCAAGTCTGATGGTGAAGAATCTAAGCTGAAGGAGGCTATTTCTTCCAAGTTTAAAGAATATGCTTCCATCGTTTTGTATGCACTGGGAATCGTCACTTCATTTTTTTATCCTTATATTGCAATAGGGTTTTATTATCTTACGGCTTTGATGTGGCTGATTCCTGATAAAAGAATTGAAAAATCATTAAACAAAGACTAATATGGATAAGCACGAATATATTAATGGTAACCTTACTGTTATTTGGCAACCCCAGAAATGCATTCACTCCGCAGTGTGTGTGAAAATGTTACCGAAAGTTTACAATCCCAAGGATCGGCCTTGGATAAAAGCAGAAAATGCAACCGTTCAGGAGCTTAAAGATCAAATCGATCATTGTCCTTCCGGAGCATTAAGTTATCAATTCAATACAGAAAAATAATGGCAATCACTGTAAAAGCAAGTTTAGGAAAAGAAAAATATTATACAGAAGTTGTCGCTGGTGAAAATACTTTAATTACCGATGAACCGGTAGATAAAGGTGGACAAAATAAAGGCTTCAACCCATTCGAAATATTAGCAACTTCTTTAGCCAGCTGTACAGCAGCTACTTTAAGAATGTATATCGAAAGAAAAGAATGGAATGTGGAAAAAGTAAATGTAGAGGTAGAGCTGGAAAATTTTCCTTTAACCAAAAGAGCGGTTTTCAAAAGGGATATCACCTTTGAAGGAACAGGTCTTGATGAGGAACAATTAAAAAGACTTCGTACTATTGCAGATGCCTGCCCCGTCCATAAAATATTAACAAACGACATAGAAATACTAACCAAAATCTCTTAATATGATTGAAGTAAAGCAAAACAACGACGAAAAACACGGAAATTTTGAAGCATTCATAGACGGAAACCACGCAGGACTGATGACCTACACCTGGGCCGGAGAAGAAAGATTTATTATAGACCATACAGAAGTAGAAGAAGCCTATAACGGAAAAGGCGTTGGGAAGGAAATGCTTCTGGCTGCAGTAGATTTTGCAAGAAAAAACGGGAAAACAATTATTCCGCTTTGTCCTTTTGCAAAAGCTACTTTCCAGAAACACGAGGAGCTTCAGGATGTTTTAGTAAACCAGACTCAGGCACAGTAATTTTTAATTCATTTTTAAATGGTAAAGATGCTTCGACTTCGCTCAGCATGACAACTCTAATACTATGAGCTTTTTTAGCGAGTGATTTGTAGCTCTGTCATGCTGAGCGAAGTCGAAGCATCCCCAATAAACAAGTTCAACAAAAAAACATAAACCTTCCAGAGTAGATCCAGAAGGTTTTTCTTTTCCAACAGAACAGAAAAAAACTATATTTGCTGAAATTAAATTTAAGCAAAATATGTCTCCAATTATATTATTATCCATCATTATCGTCTATTTCGCATTGCTGCTTTGGGTAGCTTACCGTACCGGAAAAGGAAGTGATAATGACAGTTTCTTCATCGGAAACCGTAAAAGTAATTGGATGCTTGTTGCCTTTGGGATGATTGGGACTTCACTTTCAGGCGTGACTTTTGTAAGTGTTCCGGGAGCTGTCGGAAATGATAAGTTTGCTTATTTACAGATTACTTTAGGCTATCTAATTGGCTATATTGTAATTGCCTACGTTCTTCTTCCCTTATATTATCGTTTAAAATTAACATCAATTTACGGTTACCTTCAACAGAGGATGGGACAGCTTTCCTACAAATCGGGAGCATGGATTTTTATTGTTTCCAGGTTAGTTGGAGCAACCGCAAGATTATATCTGGTTGTGAACATTCTACAGATTTCGATTCTTGACAGTTTAGGCGTTCCTTTTATTGTTACCACATTGATCATTTTAGCAATGATTATTCTTTACACATATGAAGGTGGTGTAAAAACTATCGTTTGGACAGATACTCTACAGACTTCCTGTATGTTGTTGGGATTAATTATCTGTACGGTTTACATGTTGAATCATTTAGGGTTGAATGTTGGAGAGAGTTTTGCAGCCATGAATGAAAAAGGGTATACAAAAATTTTCGATTTTGATCCGAACCAGAAAAGTTTTTTCATTAAACAGATTTTAGCAGGAGCTTTCATTACGATTACCATGACAGGAATCGACCAGGAAATGATGCAGAAAAGCTTATCTGTCACCAAATTAAAAGACTCTCAGAAAAATATGGTAACGCTTGGGTTTATTTTGCTAGGCGTAATTTCCCTTTTCCTTTATATGGGGGGACTTTTACATCTTTACGGAGCACAGGAAAACGTAACAAGCGCAGGAGACCAGTTATTCCCTGATATCGCATTGAATCATATGCCTCCGTTTATCTCTATTATATTTATTATTGCTTTAATTTCAGCATTATTTCCTAGTGCGGATGGTGCCATGACTGCTCTTACCTCTTCTTTATGCATCGATGTTTTCGGCATGAAAGAAAAGAAAGACTGGGATGATAAAAAGAAAGAAAAATTCAGGAAAAATGTTCACTTATTGGTTGCTTTATCATTCCTTATCATGGTAGTTATTTTTAAAGTGATTAATGATAATTCAATGATCGGGCTTATTCTAAAACTAGCCGGCTTTACTTACGGGCCGCTTTTAGGATTATTCGCTTTTGGTATTTTCACCAAATATAAAGTGAAAGATCAATTGGTACCTTTCATTTGTATCGCAGCTCCAGTGATTTCTTTCTTTATCGATAAATATCAGGAAACACTTTTCGGTGAATTTAAGATTGGTTTAGAGCTGTTAATTATTAATGGACTTCTTACTTTCTTAGGATTATGGCTTATTAGAAAAAAATAATGTAAAAGCAAGCCTTATGAACGGGCATAAAGCTATTCAATAGCGATAACAATAAAAAATATTTAATATTCTAAAACTCTGGGATTTAATCTCAGGGGTTTTGCATTTCCATAAGCCAGTAAAAAATTGTAAATTCGCGTGCAAATAAATCTTATATAATGAGTAAAAGTATCGAAGAGTTAAAATCTCTTACTACACAAATCAGAAGAGACATTTTAAGAATGGTTCACGCTGTAAATTCTGGTCACCCAGGTGGAAGTTTAGGTTGTACTGAATACTTCACAGCCCTTTACGGAAAGGTAATGAACTATAAACTTCCTTTCACGATGGAAGGTAAAAATGAAGATCATTTTTATCTTTCAAACGGACACATTTCTCCGGTATTCTATTCTACATTAGCCAGATTCAACTTTTTTCCTGTTGAGGAGCTAAGTACTTTCAGAAAATTAGATTCTAGATTGCAAGGTCACCCTACGACTCATGAAGGTCTTCCTGGGATAAGAATCGCTTCTGGTTCCTTAGGACAAGGTCTTTCTGTAGCTCTTGGTGTGGCTCAAGGTAAAAAATTAGACGGAGACAGCTCTTTGGTTTACTCTCTACACGGAGATGGTGAATTGCAGGAAGGTCAGGTTTGGGAAGCATTGATGTATGCTGCAGCCAAAAAAGTCGACAATATTATTTCTACAATTGATTATAACGGACAGCAGATTGACGGAAGCACAGAAAATGTACTTTCTTTGGGAGATCTGCATGCTAAATTAGAAGCTTTCGGATGGATCGTTTTGGAAGAGAAAAACGGTAACGATCTTGAAGCTGTTATCGCAATTCTTGAAAAAGCAAAAACTGAGACTGGAAAAGGAAAACCTGTAGCCATCATTCTTCATACAGAAATGGGAGCCGGTGTAGATTTCATGATGGGAACTCATGCTTGGCACGGAAAAGCTCCTAATGATGAGCAATTGGATACTGCATTCAAGCAATTGTATTTAGAAGCTCCTGCTGATTATTAATTATAGGTAATAAGTAATTGGTAATAAGTAATCTTAATTAATAATTTAGAACAAAATGAAACCATAAGGTTACATGATTCTATAAAAAAAATAGAAATCCTCATGAAATTTACATATACAGAAAAAAAAGATACACGTTCAGGATTCGGAGCCGGATTAGCTGAACTTGCAGATAAAAACCCTAATGTTGTAGCACTTTGTGCAGACCTTATCGGATCTTTGAAAATGGAGAAATTCATTGAAAAAGCTCCTGAAAGATTTTATCAGACAGGTATTGCTGAAGCCAATATGATGGGTCTTGCTGCAGGACTTAGCATCACAGGAAAAATTCCTTTTACCGGAACTTTCGCGAACTTCTCTACTTCAAGAGTGTATGACCAGATTCGTCAGTCTATCGCTTACTCCGGGAAAAATGTTAAAATCTGTGCTTCTCACGCAGGTCTTACATTAGGAGAAGACGGTGCTACTCATCAGGTTTTGGAAGATATCGGGATGATGAAAATGCTTCCGGGAATGACGGTAATTAATCCTTGTGATTACAACCAGACCAAAGCCGCAACTTTAGCTATTGCTGATTTTGAAGGCCCTGTTTATCTTAGATTCGGAAGACCGGTAGTCCCAGTTTTCATTCCGGAAGATATGCCTTTCGAGGTCGGAAAAGGAATCCTTTTACAGGAAGGAACCGATGTAACCATTGTTGCAACAGGTCACCTTGTTTGGGAATCTTTGGTTGCTGCTGATGAACTTGAAAAAGAAGGTATTTCTTGTGAAGTGATCAACATCCACACAATTAAACCTCTTGATGAAGAAATCATCTTAAAATCAGTGGAAAAAACAGGTAAAATCGTAACGGCTGAAGAACACAACTATCTGGGTGGTTTAGGAGAATCTATCGCGGGAATGTTAGCCAGAAAAAGACCTACAAGACAGGAATTCGTTGCGGTAAATGATACTTTCGGAGAATCTGCTACTCCAGCTGAACTGATGAAGAAATATAAAATCGATGCTGCTGCTGTAAAAGAAGCAGTGAAGAGAATTTTAGCATAATATTTTTCTTACATATTTAAAAAGCATCCTAAAAAGGATGCTTTTTTGTTTTATATTTTATTTTCATTAAAGACTATTTAAAAAACTTCCATTTAGGAATTATTGCTAACATTCCAAATCCTGTAAAAAGGAAAAGATTGGTAACATCCGTATACAGGAAAGTAGACAGATAGTAATTGTGCATAAAGAAGTGTAAAACTAACAGCACAGGAAATGCAAAGATGCCTATTTTTCGGTAAAAGAACATTAAAATCAGACTTACTGCCATCAAAGCATCAATTGTGAAAATAGCATAGAAATACCAAGCCGGAATATTCAGGGTTTCATGTTGCAGATATTCATCAAGATCGATCCCAAATCCCATTATTGTAAACAGCATTAAGCCGGCAAATGCTCCTATAAATCCCCATCCTTTCTTCGGATCTTCATCAAAATAGCTATATTCTTCCATAGGTACAAAAATAAAGAACTTATGAGAGATTTCATAAGTTCTTTTATATAATTCGTTTAAAATTTGATTAAATCGAGATTGCGTTGATCAATCTGTTTTTATCGCTTAAGAATTCCTCCATAGAGATCATACTTTCAGTTCTCATTACATCCTGAATATCATCTATTTGATAAATGATTCTTTTCGCATCATCCGTATTCTTAGCTCTTACTTTACAGAAAATATTATATTTCCCTGAAATAACACTAGCTTCAATTACGTTAGGAATTGTTGACAATTCTTTCAGAACTTCCTGAGTTCTGTTAGATTTTGTTAATAAGATTCCGATGAAAGCCGTGAAATGATAGTCTAGCTTTCCGTAATCGATGTTAAGAGATGATCCCAAAATAATACCCGCATCTTCCATTTTTTTCACTCTTACGTGAATTGTTCCAGCAGAAACATCCATCTGTTTTGCAATTTCCGTAAAAGGCATTCTTGTATTTTCTACTAAGAAATCAAGAATTTTCTTGTCTATTTCGTCCAGTTGATAGTTCATATTAGTCTGATTATATTTTCTTTAAAAAACAAATATATTTTTTGCAAATTTAAAAAAAATAATTTAGTAAAAAAAATTATCACAAATATTAACAATAATTAACACGGATGATAAAAATCATTAAAATATTCTAATTATTTACCCTCTGATTTTATAGAATCTGTTTTTATTTCACTTTCAACTTCCTTCTGTTTTTTATTCTTTTTCTTTTTAAATAAAGAATTAAAACTTTTACTCCAAACGACCCCAACGCCGTATGACTGGTTTGCTGAACCATTGGCATTAAGTCCGGTTCCCATTCCTATAGTATATGGTTTTGAATATCCTCTCAAGATCAACGTACCGTCATTTTTCTTAGAAATATCATATTCTATGGAACCTTCTCCCGACAAGAAATTGTTGGTATCCGTATTTTCTGTCTTAGAAAGAGGAATTCCAAGACCAGTTTTTATGTTCACTCTCGGTGAAACCTCAAAACTTACACCGGCATTGGCTCGGTCCCCTGTATTGGAGTTCTGATCACCTTTTACGTAGTTCAAGTCAATCTGGAATTCATTACTCACTGTATTTAATGCAGAACCCAATTGTTTTAAGATCATATTATACCCTGAACTTTCAGCAACTCCCGCAAAGTCTACCCCTACTCCTCCCGTAGTCATGTTAAAGCTATTAAGCAAGAGGACAGACCCAAACTGCAATACTTTTTCACCATCCTGGCTCAGCTTGCTGTTTAAAGCTTCTTTTACCTGGCTGGAAACATCTAATGCTGTTAAGCCAAGCTCAACATCAGGATTGGTCAATGTTTCGGTAATTTTAGCCTGAAGAAGAATCTTAATCGGTTGAAGACCACTCATACTGAGGTATTCCCCGGTGTTCGACACCATTCTCATATAGTTTGCCGTAATATCTAAAGTAGGCTTCATGGCATCTCCGTCCCAACGTATGCTGCTCCCTTTTTCTATCTGGAATGTTTTATTAAGAATCGCCTTAGAAATAAAAGTTCCGTTATCTACCATATAAGCTCCATTCATAGAAATATTTCCCTGTCTGCTCATCTGGAATTTCAGATTATTCGCAGTTCCTTTTACAGAAATATTTCCGACATCATCTCCCACCAATACGTTTACCGTAGTACCTTTATCAATATCAAGACTCAAATCGATATTCATATTGGGTCCGGATTTCTTTTTTTCTTCCAGTACAATTTCACCTACTTTGTTTTCCTTTAAAAACCTCAGCATTTTAAATTCTTCAACATTGCTTGTAGAAGCCGAATTAAAGGTAAATGTACTTCCGTTCAGAGCTTTAAACGGAGTTCTCGGGCTGGTTTCTATATCTAATGCCGAAACAGGTCCGGAAATTGTAGCTTCCCCTTGTCCATATACCCTACCCCAAAACAGATCATTATCTTTTTGAGTTGAATTTAGAACCAGAAGATTATTAGCATTAAAGAACAAAGCCACCTGCATTGAAGATAAAGTTTCAAAACGGATATATCCGGAAACTGTTCCCTGAGAACTCGTTCTTCCATCATGAACCTCAATATTATTGAGAATAGCCAATCCTTTGGATAAAGGAATGACCGTATCATCAAAAGAATAATCAACACCGGTAAACAAGAGCTTTAAACCAAAACCTTTTAATGCAATATCTCCGCTATAATCCAAATCACTCAGCTTTCCACTAATTTTAAGATCCCCCGTTGCTTTTCCCCGTAGGTTTCCAAAGATAGATTGTACAAACTGCTGTGTAAAGGCCAGATCAAAATCCCTCATCTCTGCCGTAAGATCTATCACAGGAGACGAAGTATTGTTATTCACGGTTCCTGTAACATGCAGGTTATTATTTCCGAGTACCCCTGCAGAAGCCACTTTTATATCGACATCATATACGTTTAAAGAAAAACTGTTGGTCGCCGATATGGTAATATCTCCCATATCATTCCCATTCATAATGATATCATCTATCGTCATATCTACAAGCGGCTGCAACGTATTCTTATCCATTCGGATCTTAACACTACCATTGGCTAATCCCTTTATTCCCATAGGATTTCCTCCGGACTGCATATCCAAGAGCTTCTCTATAGAAAAGTCTTTTACTTCCGCATCAACATAAAAATCTTTTGCCGATTTAAACGTGGATTCATTAATTTGTAGTGAACTGTTATCCGAGTAAACTCTCAGATTCCTGATTTCAAAATCCGCTGTTTTTTTCCTGTATGTAATGGTATGATCCAGATTCTGATCTGTATCTATTCTCCAGACTACGTCATTAAATGCAATTTCAGTAGGTTCAAACCTGAACACGAAATCTCCGGCAGCATTCGTAGACTGGTTGAAGTTGATGGCATAACTTTTCAGTTTATTTTCTACATCATCTTCCGGGCTTCCATGCCTGAAGTTGGTGGAAATTCTGAGCAGAGTGTTATTTTCATTCTTACCGGTTAAGGTAATATCCCGAAGTATATTTTTATTATATTCGATCTTATTTATTTTAGCATACAGCTGCTGATCAAGATTGGCCGTATTAATCCTCACCATGATACTATCGACCATGGCACTGTCTTTCTTAACACTTCCCCTATCATTAATTTTGTAAGAAGGATTGGATGCAGCCAGCGCTTTATCAGCTTCCGTTATTTCCTCTACTTTCGTCATTACATATTTCAGAGAAGCTGCATCAAGATTTAAAATTAAATTATTGGAATTTCCATCATATTCTCCTTCCACTTTAGCGCCTTGCGGTAACTTCAGATCAGGCATGAAATAGCTTACCAAACCTTGCTCAACATCAAAATTCATGGCAAAATTCTGGCCTCTGTATAGTTTTCTCGGCGGCGGACCAACTAATATTTTACCCAATCCGTTTTCAACCATTCCTGCAAGATCTGCCAGGTTATACTTTCCGGAAATCTTACCGTTCACGGCTCCCGGAGCATTCACATCAATAACCCTCCCTCCATTTTCCAAAAATGTTTTCAGCTTTGCATTAGGAATTTTATAGCGTTGATCAGCGGTTGCAAAATCTATATTATTGGCTTCTACATCAAGATTTAAATCATTAATGGTAGACATTGCCATTTTTCCGGTAACCTGGCCACTCACGATCTGTTTACCGGGTTTATCCGTGAAATAATTCATGTTCAAATAATTCACGTTGGCATCTACATTGGCAAAAATTCTTGAAGTACTGAAATCTATTAAACCTTTTATCGTTGCTTTAGCCTGTTCGTCATTAACCGTAATTAAACCATTATACTTTTTATGATCCAGCAAACCATCCAGGTACAGATTATTGATTTCTTTATTCATAATCTCAACACTGGAAATTTGAGATTTTGTACTCAGTCTCATCGTATTGACATCAAAACTTTGTCCGTTGAGATTAAATTTACCCGATATTAATCCTACAGATTTGTTTTTAGTAATCACAGAAGTATTTAAGTCTTTTATCTCTGCATATCCTACATATTTTGGCAGTGATGTGCTAAAATCCGTCAATGAGAAGTTTGAGATTTTTGCCTGTCCTATTCCGGTCATCAAATTCCCTGAAGATACATAGACCTGTTTAGGAGTTACTTTTGCTGTTCCGTTATATTTCAGCCTTCCAAAATCATCTGCAAAATTTTTCATTTTTTTGGAAATGAAAGAAGGCATCATTTTTTTTAGCTCTACATAAGTAAAATCAGTAGAAAGATCATTCGTTTCAATCAGGAAATTTCCTTTCAGCAGATGATGCGCTTTCAGTTTTTTGGTGGCAATATTCACCTGAGGATTTCTGATCAGAAAGTTCTTTAAAGTAAACTCATTTAAAGGACCTTCCATATCTCCGGAAAGATTAAACGGAATAAAGTTATCCCAATTCGTCACAAAATAGCTGATATCATAACCGCTAAGCTGGCTTCCCTGATTTATATTCATCTCCCATTTTACTTTGTTGGTAAAATCGGCCCACGAACCTTTATGAAGATTAAACTTAATGTTTCCCTGCAATAAAGAATGATCCGTGTTCAGGGTCAAATCTTTCAGCAGCAGAAAATCTTCTGTCATAGAAAATTCCGTAGAAAAGGTTTCCACAAAATGAGATTTGCCCCATCTTTTGGTAGTGAATGTAAAATTATTGATCTGCGCCGCAATATTGGCACCGTTTACTCTTACTTTGGGAGCTTTCAGGTTAACATGAGTTGCAGTAAGCCATTTCCCGGCTTCACCAGGAGAATTTTGATTGATAATAGAAACTTTTGAATCTAAAATTTCCAGTCGGGAATTAAGCTGAAAAGGAGGTTTATTAGGGTCTCTTTTTTTACCACTATCAAATAATTTAGTAAATCGTATAAAATTTGAAATACTGTCGCCTTTGTAAGTAATTACTTTGACATCTGCATTTTTAAGAATAAGCCCATTAAAACTTAAAGAATTGTGCTTCCCGATATTTGTTGCTAAAGAAAACCAGTCCGAATTGGCAATGAATTCTTTGGCTTTTATAAATTCTAATCCTTTATAATCTTTTATTTTCAAACCTTTAATGGTAACATCCCCGAAAAAGTCGACCTCAACGCTTTCTGTAGACATATCGGCTTTGAAATCCCTGTTTACGATCTGTAAAGCCTGATCTGCGGCCCATCTTTTTGTTACGGGAAGATTAATGGCCACAAAAGCCAGCACTACGATCCCAAGAACAAACCAAAATAAGATAAGCAAAAGTCTGGCCCACCAGGAATAGCTCACTACATCTTTTGCAGCCTGCTTTCCGATTTCCTGAGCGGCATCTATAGGGTGTTTTATAGCGTCTGAGGCAAATTCAGAAGCTTCCTTTACGGTCTCCTGAACATTTTCCACAGTTTTTTGTACCTGATTACCTAAGTTTTCAGCTACTGATTTTTTGTTCTCATTGTCGTTATTATTCTCTAACTTTGCCATTATTATGAGCGACTCTATAATTTTAGGTATCGAATCGTCTTGTGACGATACTTCAGCAGCTATTATCAAAGGAAATGCTATTCTTTCTAATATTGCCGCCAATCAGGCAATTCATAAAGAATATGGTGGTGTGGTTCCTGAACTGGCTTCAAGAGCACACCAGCAAAACATCATTCCTGTTGTTGAAAAATCCTTACTCAAAGCAAATATACAACAAAATGCAATCTCTGCCATAGGCTTTACACGTGGCCCCGGACTTTTGGGTTCTCTTCTTGTAGGTACATCTTTTGCTAAATCATTAGCCATGAGTTTAGATGTTCCTTTAATAGAGGTAAACCACCTCCAGGCGCACATTTTAGCCCATTTCATTGAGGATGCAAATCCTATGCCGCCCAAATTTCCGTTTCTGTGTCTTACCGTAAGTGGAGGTCACACAATGATCGTTCTGGTGAAGGATTATTTTGACATGGAAATTATCGGAAAAACAATTGACGATGCTGCCGGAGAAGCTTTTGATAAAATAGGAAAAATATTTGATCTGGATTATCCTGCAGGTCCCATCATCGACAGATTAGCCAAAGAAGGAAACCCCGATGCTTTCCAGTTCAATAAGCCAAAGTTGGAAAATTATGATTATTCTTTTAGCGGAATCAAAACTTCTGTTTTGTACTTTATCCAAAAGGAGGTAAAAAAAGACCCCAATTTTATTAAAAATAATATCAATGATCTTTGTGCTTCCGTTCAAAGATCCATCATTGAAATTTTGATGAACAAGCTGGAAAAAGCAGCAAAAGATCTGGATATCAAAGAAGTAGCCATTGCAGGCGGAGTTTCTGCTAATTCAGCCTTAAGAAAAGTAATGCAGGACAATCATGAAAAACTGGGTTGGAATATTTATATCCCTAAATTTGAATACACAACCGATAATGCAGCAATGATTGCCATGGTTGCCCAACTGAAATTTGAGAGAGGTGAATTTACGGATTTGAGAACTACGGCTACGGCAAAATATGAGTTGTAAAGCATTTTAATTCTAATAAAAGTAATAGTATATTAACCATTAAATGAAACAGTTTCCAATTTTATTTTTAATATTAATATTCAATTATTGCTATTCTCAAAATAAAGAGCTTAAATCATTTAATTTCAATAAGTTTAATAAACTTATTGAAAGATCATGTTATCAAGGTTGTGAAATTGAAACTTTTGGTAATAAAAACTTTATATCATTTAAAGAAAATGACTCCTTAATATACATGTCGTATAATAAAGATGGAATTTCAAATGTAATGAGAAAATTAGGAAACTATTATGTTACTTATGATTTTCACCCCAATTTAAAAATAAAATCTAAAAGTGAATTTATTTCAGCTATTAGCAGAATGGGATCATTACAAGTTGGGACAGAAATTGAATATGATGATAAAGGGTTAATTATTCATCAATTTAATAATGATACTATTAATTATGATGAAAATATTCCTGGTCCGCAAAAAACAATATGGGAAATTATACCTATAATAAAGAAAGAACATAATTTCGATATTTTAAATGATGATTCATTATTTGCAATTCAAATATTTCAAGATGAAAAAACGAAAAAAATAAACTATAGAATAAGTAAATTTATCAATGATGAAAATAAGATTTTAAAACTTTTATCATATGAATATGATGGAGATAACGGTAGTTTCATCCGAATGTACAATTCTGAAATTAAAATTCCAGGAGGCTTACCACATTACTAAATTTTACAGATACTTAAACACTTATTTGATAATATGAAACTTTTCTACGGAGAAATTGCAGACAACAAAGTAACTATTAATGATGAAGAACAACAGCATATTGTAAAGGTTCTTCGTATGAAAAACGGTGAGGAAATTCATGTAACGGACGGAAACGGAAATCTCGCCTCAGGAAAACTGGTTATTGAAGGGAAAAAAGCAAACATTGAGGTTTCAGAAATAAAAAGAGACTTTCCTGATTTCAGCCCCAAACTTCATATTGCAATTGCTCCGACAAAAAACATTGACCGTATTGAGTTTTTTGTAGAAAAAGCTGTAGAAATGGGAATTTCAGAAATCACCATTCTCCAAACAGAAAAGACTGAACGTAAAAACATCAATATCGACAAGCTCAAAAAGCAGGCTATTGCCGCATCCAAACAAAGCTTAAGATTTCATTTCCCTGTCATCAATGACTCGGTAAAGATTTCGGATTTTCTGAAAAAGATTAATCCGGAAAGCACATTTGTGGCTCATTGTCATGAAAATCTGGAGAGAATCCAGCTTAAAGAGATTCCCAATTTAGAAAATATAACCTTTCTCATTGGTCCGGAAGGTGATTTCTCAGAAAAAGAGATTTCCTTTTTAGCAGAACATAAGATCAAAGCTGTTTCACTAGGAAATCAAAGGTTAAGAACAGAAACAGCAGGAATTTTTGTAGCTGCGTGGAATTACAATAAGATGATTTAATTGCTCTCTTTAAATCGTTTTATTGGTACGGTTAATCCAATCTGAAGGGTATTAATCGGAAAATTTTCCACCTTTAATAATCTGAAATTATACCCGATACTAAGTTTTCCTCTACTGCCGCCGAATCCTAAATAAGGCATAACACGAGGAATGACCTTCTGGAAATTGGTTTGAAACTGCATTTCAGCTCCTATTGAAATCCCGGCATTAGAGCTGACCCCAACTTTAGGAGCCATAAAGAAGCCATATCTGTTGTTAATGATAAAATCACTTCCTACATAATACACTTTTGATGATTCGTGATATCCGTCATAATCCGTGATTCTCCCAAAAACCAATTCAATAATATGCATTTGTGAAGCTCTGAAAGTCTCCGTATTATCTCTTGCATCACCAGCATAATGATAACCCACTAATATGGCAGGAGAAATCGTTGTCTTCATGCTTCTGTAAGCCAAAGCATCAAATTTTACCTGAGCAAAGAATAAACCTGATGAAATAAAAAATGACAGTAAAAATAATCTCGTCATACAGTTTTTTAATTTCAATTATAACTTTTAAAAGTGAATATTATTTTCTCTCAAATATTTTTCAAAAATCTGATCACCGCTTCTCATTGAATTGACTGCCCATCGGATTTTCATTCTTAGAAGTTTTTCTTCATTAAGCTTATAATCAATACCTGACCTCATCAGTTTTTGTTTTAACTCATACAAACAGATCGAAGCTGCTACGGAAACGTTAAAACTTCTTGTAAAACCATACATAGGAATCGCTAAGGTCTCATCTGCAAAGTCTAAAATCTCCTGCGAAACACCTTCCATTTCGGTTCCGAAAACTAAGGCAATAGGTTGTGTAATTTCATATTCCGGCAAAAATTTAGCATTATTTTCTAACGATACTGCTACCATTTTATAGCCCCTGTCCTTGATCTTCTGGAAAGATTCCATGGTTCGGGGAAGTTTTTCTACTTCAACCCAGGTATCTGCACCTTTTGTCACTCTCAGATTAGGCTCAAAATTGTGTTCTTCCTGCAATGCCACCACTTTATGAAAAGCACAGGCTTCTGTAGATCTGACAATTGCCGCCGCATTTCTAAACTGGTACACATCTTCTAAAACCGGTAGTACAAAATCTGAACTTTCAGGAGCAAAATGTTCTATTTTCTTTAATCTTTCTTCCGTTAAAAACTGTTTGAGGTAATCGTATGTTTTTACTAAATCTTCCATTCATTTTCAAATCTTTGCAAATTAACGTAATTTTGAGGAATGAACCCGACAAAGGTCTAAATTCTTAATAAAAGTTACATGAAACGAAAAGTCCTGCTGATATATACCGGTGGAACCATTGGTATGGAAAAAGACTATGAAACAGGAAGTCTCCGTGCTTTCGACTTCGGAAATATTTTTGAAAAAATGCCGGAAATGAAGCTGATGGAATGTGAGGTTTCTCTTCACCCTTTTGCTGAACCTCTGGATTCATCTGACATGGGACCGAAAGAATGGAGAATGATTGCCAACTACATCCGTGAAAACTATGAACATTATGATGGATTTCTGGTTCTTCACGGAACGGATACCATGTCTTATACCGCTTCAGCATTAAGTTTCATGCTAAAAGGATTGCGAAAGCCAGTGATTTTCACAGGTTCGCAGCTTCCTATCGGTGATTTGAGGACTGATGCCAAAGAAAATCTTCTGACCAGTTTATATTATGCAAGCTTGTATGAAAACAATGAAGCAGTCATTCAGGAAGTTGCTATCTATTTTGAGTATAAATTGCTAAGAGGAAACAGAACCCTGAAATATTCAGCAGAGTTTTTTGATGCATATGCAAGTCCTAACTACCCTATTCTGGGACAGTCCGGAGTGCATCTTAATATTATTAAGGAAAATCTTTACCGCTGCGATCCGGCCATAGAATTTCATGTAGACGAACATATTTCTGAAGACATTTTATTCTGGAGAATTTTTCCGGGAATGCATTTAAATCATTTTAAGGAAATTCCAAGAATGAAAGTCCTGATTTTACAGGTATTTGGATCCGGAACTATTTTCAGTAATGAAAAAACTCAGGAAACTCTGCAGGAAATAAGAAATAAAGGAACTGAAATTGTGGTGGTAAGTCAGTGTATTTCCGGAGGCATTTCGTTCGGAAAGTATGAAAACAGCAATGTTTTTTCAAGAATCGGAGCTATCAGCGGGAAAGATATGACCGCTGAATGTGCTATTACCAAAGCGATGCACCTCATTGACAATCCTGCATACCAAGGAAGCTTTGCCGAAAACTTTACCAGAAGTCTTTGTGGAGAAATTTCTGACTAATCTTTTATTAAAATTTGCAGATTCAATAAAATACTCTATTTTTGCAGTCTCGAATGAAGAAAGGTGTCCGAGTGGTTGAAGGAGCTACCCTGGAAAGGTAGTATACGGGTAACTGTATCGAGGGTTCGAATCCCTTCCTTTCTGCAAAACCGAAAGCTGATCGCTTTCAAAATGGTCAAAAAGTAAAAACCTGTATTCATGACGATTACAGGTTTTTGTTTCTGTAGGAAATCACAAATAACCAAAACAACGATAGGAAAATTTATTTCAAATGACAAAAAGTTCATTAAAGACTTTTATATTTCCTTTTTGATTTAATTATCGTGCATCTAGGATGAATAGTTGAAATCTTATCATTGAACGTAAACTGTTTGATTATTTCCTAAGGGAATAAACTTAAGCTCTAAAAAGCTATGCCTTTTACTTCCCAACAATCACTTTTCGATGTTCGGTTCCCCAGTCAGCCAAAGTATCAATGATTTTTTTTAACGTCATACCATATTCCGTCAACTGATATTGCACCGTTATAGGTTGTGTGTCGTTCACTATCCGTTTTACGAGCTGGTTCATTTCCAGTTCTTTCAGTTCTTTACTAAGCATTTTATTGGAAATACCTTTCACATCGTTCAAAATATCAGAAAAACGCCGTTTGTTATAATAACAAACCGATGAAATTATAGAGATTTTCCATTTGCCGTTCAACACATCCATTGCATCGTGAACAGCCATAATTTGTTTTCTGTTTGTCTCGTTATCCGAGCAGTTAATTTCCTTCATAAGTTACTTTGTTACTCAAAAGTTACTGTTACTTTTAGTTACAAAGTTACTAAAATAAATTTATTCATTTTAAATTTGCATTGTTAAAAGAAATCGATTTCAACAACAAAGAGATTCGAAGAGTCTCAGATTAAAAATAAATTTTCAATCATTTAAAATTTTAAAAATGAATTTCACAAATAAAAACGTAGTGATTACAGGCGGAAGTGCAGGAATTGGATTAGCAACCGCAGAAACATTTATTGGAAAGGGAGCAAATGTTTTGATAACAGGAAGAAATGCTGATAGTCTGAATACCGCATCACTGAAAATCAACAACCCTAAACTAAAAACCTTGGCGTCTGATATTTCTAAAATGACAGATATTGCAACATTGGAAAAAGAAGTTGCAGAAAGTGGAAACAAAGTTGATGTACTTGTATTAAACGCAGGAATTGCAAAGCAATATTCAATCGAAGAAACAACCGAGGAAGTGTTTGATGATTTGTTTAATATCAATGTGAAAGGACTGTTCTTTACATTGCAAAAACTAATTCCGCATTTAGCAGAAGGAGCGTCTGTTATTCTTATTTCATCCGGAGTTTCTGTGAGCGGATATGCACAAATGGGAGCTTATGCCGCGACAAAAAGCGCAGTTGATGCAATTGCACGCACGGCAGCAACAGAATTGGCAGACAGAAAAATCCGAGTAAATACCGTAGCTCCCGGATTAACCGATACGCCCATGAATCAGCAAACACCAGAGCATATCAAAACGGCTATTGCAGCAGCAGTTCCGCTCAAAAGAATCGGAGAGGCAGAAGAAATAGCAAATGCTATTGTTTTCTTAGCATCTGACGAAGCTTCTTATATTTCAGGCTCATACCTGTCAGTAGACGGAGGGGTAACAATTCGCAGATGACAAAATAATAAACGACATCCTTTGGTGATGTCGTTTTATGATTTACCTTATACATAAATGCTGATTTTATTAATGCATCTTTTCTGTCATATATCGAAAATCGTCATTTAAAAATCTTAAAAATCCCAGCCAAAAGACTGGGATTTTCGTTTGAAAACAGAACCAACTAATTTTCAAACTACAATTTAGTTATTAGCTATATGAATGTTTGGGTTTAAAAATTAATTACAGATTGTTAAGAACTGATCATTCATCTGTACTTTAAATTTGGCTTCAGATTTTAACTTTGAGTACATCATAAGCTCAAAGGCCTGAACTTCCTTTAATTTTTGGTCTATAAATTCTGCAATCTGAACCACCGAGAAAATAAAGTCCCTGTATACTGCAATATCAACGGTTTTCCCAAAAACAGGAAGGTAAGCTTTAAGAAAAGGAATGGTAGACTGATGCTGATTATAGTTCACACACAATCCGGCCCCATCTCTAAAAGTAATAACTTCTTTGTCATTTATAAAATCAAACACACTGTTAGTATCCTTGATATTCTTTTTAGTAATGTGTTTGTTTATTTTATCTAAAATATGCTGTGCATACTCCATCATGGTTATGGTTTTCCATTCAAAAAGGTGATTCATTCCCTTTGAAATGTGTTTATTATTTTGATCACAATTGGTACAAAATGAAATTCCTATTTTCTCATAATACGGAAAGAAACAGTCTCTGATCTGAATAGACGCATCTGCCTGAAGTTTGTCTTTAGCAAAATTGTAATATACATAAGGACTGTACAAATTTACCAGCTGATTCAAATAATCAACTTCAGAGGTATTATGGTATTCTTCAAACCATTTTTCCAAATTGTTATAGTAATGAGCTTCAAATTCTTTATAGGTAAGATAAAACGGCAGTTCCATAGCTTTGTAATTTTGATACCACAAAACTATTCTGCTAATGCGACAAAACTTGACGTATTAAAATAAACCCTTAAAAAAATTAAAATTTTTATTTATCGTAATTCTTCATAATGAATTCAAAGTAGTGAATCATCCTAAGATAGTTCTCAATACTGATATATTCATTGGTACTGTGAATACTTTGCTGTTCAAAACCATTAATCTTAATTGGCATAAACCGGTAAATATGGTCGCTAACAATCTGATATTTGTATGCATCTGTACCTCCTACTGTAAGGTAAGGAGTCACTACAGCCTCAGGATAAATTTGTTTCACACCCTCCTGAATCATTTTATAAGCCCGGGTATTTGTAGGGGAAATCGCAGAAGCTTCACGGGTATTATCAATTTCTTCCACTTCCACATCAAAACCTTCGGTAGCTTTGGCAATATGATCTTTGACCTCTTTAACGGAATTACCAGGAAGCAATCTAAAATTAACAACAAATTCCACTTCCGGAGAAAGAACATTCGTTCCGTCACTTCCCTTCATCATCGTAAGTGCTGTAGTAGTTCTTACCAAAGCATTTGTCGTGTTATTTTTTGTAAGCTGTGAGAGTAATACCGGTTTCAGCAGCCATGTATTTGCAATAGCCATTCTGTTTACAAATGGCATTCCACCTCCTACATTATTAAAAAACTCCTGCATTGAAGGTGTGATCATAGGCTTCATCTGATTTTTTTCAAGTCGCTGCATAATGACCGCAGCTTTACCAATTGCACTTTCTGTTGGAGGCATAGAAGAATGTCCACCCAATCCTTTTACTTTTATTTTAGCTGAAAGGAAACCTTTTTCAGCACACCCTACAACAGCAACATCATTGTTGATTCCCGCGACATTTCCTTTTTCTAAAATAAGGCCTCCTTCATCATAAACGGCATCAAATTTTAAACCCAGCTTCTTAAAGTGCGAGGCAATTTGTGTTGCCCCCTTTTTCCCTCCTACTTCTTCATCAAAGCCAAAAGCAAGATAAATATCCCTTTCAGGTACTATTTTATTTTCAATGATATTATTTGCAGATTCCATTAAAGAGAAAAGCATCCCTTTCATATCCAAAGTTCCCCTTCCATAAATTTTACCATTGGCAATTGCTCCTGAAAATGGGCCATATTCCCAATTTTTTGCCACTTTTGAAACACGTGGTGCAGGTTTATCATTAAGTTGACTGACATTTTCATTCTTATTGACCACATCCGCATCGCCCGGAGGAACAACATCAATATGTGACAAAAATAATATCGGAGCCAAAGAACTATTTTTCCCTTTTATTTTAAATACCAATGCATAAGTATTAATTTCATAGTTTTCGGTATTTTGATAGATCAAAGGATAAGATTCTTTTAAGTAATTCTTAAATTTTTCAAACGGAGCATAATCAAAATTGCCTAATTCCCCTGTAGAAACTGTAGGTATTCGTATTCCTCCCGACAGATGCTGAACTGCAGCATCATTACGCACAGGATTCCAAGCTTTTTCAACAGAAGCTTCATTTTTTTTAAATGGATAAGTGAGGGTTCTTATTATTAGGAAAATAACTAAGATTACAAGTACGGCTAAGAAAAGTAATAGTATTTTTTTCATGATAATTGGTTTGGTAAATAAATATACAAAACCCTTTTCATAATTCATCTATAGAGAAGTAAATTAACATTAATTATCAGCAACTTACACGGATTTTCAAATTATATCCTCATTTTCTTTAATACAACAAAAGAGACCGCCAAATATGACGGTCTCCAAAAATAAAACATTAAGGATTTACAAATCACTTCCAGCCTCCGCCTAAGCTCTTGTAAATATCTACAACTGTACTCAGTTGTTTCTGTTTTGCTTCAACCAGTTCCATTTTGGCATCCAACGCATCTCTCTGGTTCAGAAGAACTTCCAGATAATCTGCTCTTGAATTCCTAAATAGCTGATTAGCAATATCTATTGATTTCTCCAAAGCCTGTGTTTCTTCAGACTTCAGTTTATAATACTGATCAATATTTTTCACTTTCGACATCAAATTGGCTACATCTAAATAAGCATTCAGAATCGTTTTATCATATTCGTACAAAGCCTGAATCTGTTTAGCATCCGCAGTCTGGAAATTCGCTTTAATTGCACTTTTATTAATAAGTGGTCCAGCTAATTCACCTGCTAAATTGTAAGCAATTGATTCCGGCATTTTCACCAAATAAGAAGGCTTAAATGCTTCCAATCCTAATGTTGCAGAGATTTCCAAAGAAGGATAAAATTCTTTTCTTGCTGCTTCTACATCTAATTTTGATGATTTCAATTCCAATTCCGCCTGTTTAATATCAGGACGATTGGCCAATAATTGTGACGGAATTCCCGTATATACCGTTTGCGGAATCGTAGTCATAAAATCTTCCTTCGTTCTTACAATCGGCTGTGGAAAACGACCGCAAAGCGCATTGATTTCATTCTCTTTTTCCGTAATTTGCTGACGGATCGTATATTCTGTCGCTTTAGATTTTGCCAGTTCAGCTTCAAACTTTTTCACCGCCAATTCAGTTGCAGCTGCAGCTTCTTTCTGAATTTTTGAAATTTCCAAAGCTTTTTGCTGAAGCTTGATATATTGCTGAATAATATCCAACTGATTATCCAAAGCAAGCAATTCATAATAATTATCAGCAACTTCTTCGATCAGGTTGGAAAGGACAAAATTCTTTCCTTCCACTGTCGAAAGATAATGTGCCACGGCAGATTCTTTTTCTGTCCTTAACTTTTTCCAGATATCAATTTCCCAGTTGGCCGTCAAACCGCCTTCGAAATTTCCAAGTGGATCCGGCATTTCCTTTCCTGGTTCGATTTCCGTAGTTGCGTCACCTGCTCCTTCACTTGTATAGCGTCCTGCTTTTTTCAGTCCGGCACCCACTCCGGCAGTTACAGTTGGGGTTAATCTTCCCTTTTTTGCTAACACCCCACTTTTTGCAATTTCAATTTCCTGCAAAGTGATCATTAGCTCCTGATTATTCTTTAATGCAGTTTCAATTAATGCCACTAAATTAGGATCAGTAAAAAATTGTCTCCAAGGTGTTGTTCCACTATTATTGTTGGCATCACCCTGATCTTCCTGATTAAAGTTCTGAGGTACATTTTCCTTTACCTCATCTTTTATAACGGTTGCCATCGGTGCCTTACAGCTTGCAACAACAAGTGATAAGGCAATGGCAGATATAATACTTCTAGTCTTCAAATTTTCCATCGTGTTCGTAAGGTTCTGTTTGTTCTGTTAAAGGATTTTCTTCTTCATATCTGGCCAACCTGGATTTCTCGGCGATTGTTCCGAAGATGTAATACAATCCAGGGATGATCATTAATCCGAAAATAGTTCCGATCAGCATCCCTCCAGCAGCTGCTGTACCGATTGTTCGGTTACCAATTGCACCCGGTCCGGTAGCCATTACCAATGGAATCAAACCTGCAATGAATGCAAATGATGTCATCAAAATCGGACGGAAACGGATCGCCGCTCCTTCAATGGCAGCCTGCGCTACAGGAATACCTTCTTCCGCTTTTTTCTGAACGGCAAATTCGACAATCAATACAGCATTTTTACCTAATAGACCAATCAACATGACCATTGCAACCTGCGCATAGATGTTATTTTCCAATCCTAATAATTTCAAACATAAGAAAGCTCCGAAAATACCTGTCGGCAACGATAAAATTACCGGCAACGGAAGAATGAAACTCTCGTACTGTGCAGATAGAATTAAATAAACGAATCCTAAACATACTAAGAAAATGAATATCGCTTCATTTCCACGACTTACCTCATCCTTGGAAATCCCCGCCCAGTCAATACCAAAACCTCTCGGAAGCGTTTTATCCGCAACTTCCTGAATCGCCTTAATGGCCTGCCCGCTACTATACCCAGGTGCCGGACTTCCGCTCACCTCTGCAGAGTTATACATATTATGTCTTGTAATTTCTGATAATCCATATACTTTTTCCAGTCTCATGAAATCTGAGTACGGAACCATCTGGTCTTTATCATTTTTCACATACAGTTTCAACAGGTCAGTAGGTAAAGCTCGGTATTGGGGGCCTGCCTGAACAATTACCTTATACGGTCTGTCAAAACGGATAAAACTCGTCTCATAGTTTGATCCGATAAGCGTAGATAAGTTATCCATCGCTTTTTCAATTGTTACTCCTTTTTGCTCTGCAAGATCATTGTCAATCTTAAGCATATATTGCGGGAAACTTGCGGAATAGAAAGTAAATGCCGATCCAAGCTCCGGACGCTTCTTAAGCTCCTTCACAAAGTCATTACTTACCTGTTCCATTTTATGATAATCTCCACTTCCTGCTTTATCCAGCAGACGTAGTTCAAAACCGCCTGCGGCTCCGTATCCCGGAACGGATGGCGGCTGGAAGAATTCAATATTGGCTCCAGGTATATTTTTAGCTTTTTCTTCCAGTTTTTCTATAATTTCTGTGGCAGATTCTTTACGTTCTTCCCAGCTTTTAAGGTTAATCAGACAGGTTCCTGAGTTGGATCCGGTACCTTCAGTCAAAATCTCATATCCGGCAAGGGATGAAACAGACTGCACGCCATCTATGTCTTCAGATTCTCTTAAAAGTTCTTTGGCAATCTGATT
>JBCNMJ010000041.1:0-30015 GCA_039594975.1 Chryseobacterium sp.
TTTGGATGAAAAAGTAGCTGCTCTTCACCTTAAAAAATTAAGCGTTGAACTGGAAACTCTTTCTCCTGAACAGGCTAAATATATTGGTGTAGAGGTTGAAGGACCATTCAAGCCTGAATATTACAGATACTAATATTTTTAATATATTACAGATAAGGAGACTCTTCAATAATTGAAGAGTCTTTTATTTTTCAGAAAATATTATTAAAAAACAATATATTTGATCTCACTATACAAAAAAATATAATTAATGAAAAAACAAGGAGTATCGAATGCATTTGTTGCCGCATCCTGGATTGCTTTAGGAGCAGGAATGATTGGTTTTATCGTAGGTTTGGCAAGAGCAGAAATGCAGCTTAATGAAAAAGGGTATTATTTTACCATCTTATTATACGGTTTATTCGCCGTAGTTTCTTTACAGAAAGCCGTTCGTGACAGATTGGAAAATATTAAAGTAACTGATATTTATTACGGTATCTGCTGGTTTGCTACTTTATCGTCTATTGTCTTGTTGGCAATCGGGTTGTGGAATGCCACTATCCTGCCAAGCGAAAAAGGTTTCTATGGATTTGCTTTTTTATTGGCACTTTTCGGAGCAATCGCCGTTCAGAAAAATACCCGAGACAATATGATTCAAGAATAAAATAAAACTCTCCAATTTGGAGAGTTTTATTTTGTATTATTTATCGTAATGATTGGGATGATGAGCCTTAATATCATCAACAGTTCCCAACACTTTATCTTTCAAAGAATCCTGATATTTCTGAAGGTTTTCTGCAACTAATTTATCTGCGCTACCGATGATCTTTACCGCTAAAATTCCTGCATTTAATGCTCCATTCAACGCAACTGTTGCTACAGGGATTCCTCCCGGCATTTGAAGAATTGACAAAACAGAATCCCATCCGTCAATAGAATTGCTAGACAAAATAGGAACGCCAATTACAGGCAGTGTTGTACAGCTCGCTACCATTCCCGGTAGATGTGCTGCTCCTCCTGCTCCTGCAATAATCACTTTCAGCCCTCTTTCTTTTGCCGTTTTTGCGTATTCAAACATTCTTTCCGGTGTTCTGTGAGCCGAAACTACAGTCAGCTCATATGGAATATCTAAAGACTTCAAAAAATTTGCAGCTTGTTCCATAATTGGTAAGTCACTCTGACTCCCCATAATAATTCCTACCATCTTCAATTTATTAGATGTTCAAAGATAAAGAATTAATAAGTCTGAATACAAAAAGCAAAAAGTAAAATTCGAATTCTGTTCCCTAAAAAACATGATCAACTGTACCCATTGGATTGTTTCTAAAATAAATATCTTTGTCTATTACATTGATATCACAAATTGAAAGATTATAAACTTCTTTTTGCCATTCTTACTGTGGCTATTGTCTGGGGCACGACATTTTTGTCCATCCGGGTGGCTGTAGAAACGATCCCGGCCTGGTTTGTAGCAGGTATACGTCAGTTTTTGGCCGGAATAATTATGTTGATTATTCTTGTATCGAGAAAGCAGTTTCATTGGATCGGATGGAAAAACCTGTCTTACCAGCTGATGATTTCTTCATTAATGTTAGTGATTGCCAACGGAATGACTACCGTTGCTGAGGAAACCGTAACCAGCAGCTTAACATCATTAATAAGTGCCTGTTCTCCTATTCTCATATTTCTTGGAAGTGTTGCTCTTGGCTTGCAAAAGTTCAGCATAAGAGCATTGATAGGAGTTCTGATGTGCTTCAGCGGAATTATCGTTATTTTTTGGGATGGCATCCAGGATCTCCAAAACCCGGATTATGCAATGGGAATATTGTTTTTATTTATTGCTATTGCTGGTTGGGCTTCAGGAACTCTTATTACAAAAAAAATGAATATTAAGAGTCATAATATCTCTCTAAGCTTATTTTACCAGTTTATATTTGCAGGTATTGTACAGATCATTTTTGCCTTGCTTTTCTCAGAAAATTACAATTTTGGAAATTGGAGCATAAAAAGTATTTCGGCTATGCTATATCTGGCTATATTCGGTTCTGTAGCTGCTTTTTTTGCCTATCATTATGCGCTCACAAAAGTTTCTCCTGTTCAGGTTTCAATTTTAGCTTATATCAACACCATTATCTCCATATTTTTAAGCTGGCTGATTTTGGATGAAAAAATTTCCGCTAAATTTATTAGCGCAGCTGTCCTGATCATTGTAGGAGTATTTGTGACTAATTATAATAGGGAAATGTTTAAGAAGCAAAGGATTGAATGATGCAATAAAAATAAGAGAATAATCTCCTTCAATTGACTAGCCAAAAAGACTGCTTTTCAGCAGTCTTTTTCAATATCATAAGTTAAATTATTCAGCAATCACTCTCACCATACCTTTTACCTGCACCAGCTTTTCCATCAATTCTTCTCTGGAATCTGCCAATACATTGATGTGGCCCATTTTTCTTCCCGGTTTGGTTTCTGTTTTTCCGTACAGATGAACATAAGTTTCAGGAAGCCTTAACACATCTTCCATTCCTTCATAAACCACTTTACCTGAAAATCCCTCTGCTCCTACCAAATTCAACATTCCGCTATAGATAATCGCATCGGTATCTGCTAAAGGTAAATTTTTCACGACTCTGTACATCTGTTCAAACTGGGAGTTTGCATTCCCTTCTTGACTTTGATGTCCTGAATTGTGCAATCTTGGAGCCGTTTCATTTACCCAGACTTTACCTTCTTTATCCAGAAATAATTCAATCGCAAAAAGTCCAGGAGAATTGATGGCACTTAAAAATTTTTCTGTGATAGAATTAATTTGCTCTTCAATACCCTCTTCTAAAAAGACCGGACAAACATTAAAATCCAATAAGTTTAATTTAGGATCTGCAACCATTTCCGTTACAGGGAATGTTTTGGTTTCTCCGTTTTCGTTTCTGGCAACAATTACGGAGAGTTCTTTATGGATATCAACCAGTTTTTCAATAACAGAATCCTGTACCCAGAGATTTTTCATGTCTTCAGCAGTACGGATTACCTGTACTCCTTTCCCGTCATACCCGCCTGTATTCATTTTCTGAACGAAAGGTAACGGCATTTTGATCTCATCAGAACTACCGTCCATTACTTCAAATTCCGGACTTGGAATATCATTAGCTTTATAAAATTGCTTTTGAAGGATTTTTTGTTGAATAGTTTTAATGATTGTAGAATTCGGAACCACTTTTATTCCCTGGTTTTCCAATTCGGCTAAAGCGTCTGCGTTGACGTGTTCAATTTCGATTGTTACGACATCTTTATCTTTCCCGAAATTCAAAACGGTTTCATAATCATTGAAGTTTCCTTGCGTAAAGTAAGAAATATTATGGCAGGGTGCATCTGAAGCCGGATCCAATGTATAAAATTCATCATCATATTTTAATGCTTCCTGAATCAACATTCGACCTAACTGCCCTCCTCCTAAAATTCCTATTTTCATTTTTTATTTTTATTTTTCTATTAGATTTACTTTAATTTAAACTTACAATGTCATTCCGACGTAGAAGGAATCTATACAATATTAATCCCACAGATTCTTCACTTCACTTTGCTTCGTTCAGAATGACAACAGATTTATATTTTATTAATATTTAAATATCCTAATCCCATTAGATTTTCCTGTTTTTCCGCATTAGATTTCTTCAATACGATAGAATATTTTTCTTTCATTTTTTGAGGAAGAATATCTGTTACATTAAAAATATCATCGATATCTACCCCGTGTTTGTCATCAATATGACTTACGGCCCCTTCAAATCCCATCGTTTCATAAAACCTGGTAGCTTTTGCTTTTTTCACAATATCTCCCATAGAGGTTCCGACCATCAGATGTTGTTCATGAAATTCTTCAAAAAAACCTTTCTTATAGCCTCCCAGATTAATAAAATACAGCTGTTCTTCAGAAGTCTTTTCATTTTTCTCAATAATTCCCACTTCGTATCCGTCAGCAAATCTTACTTCCTGATAACAATCTATATGAATTTTACCATCTGCCTCTTTCCAGAACTCTTTTATATCCGGAATCAAATCTTTTAAATTTTCCGCAATTCCGAAAAATACGTCGTGTTGCTCAATATTTCTGCCTTTAGGTGTTGCACCGAGAATAATATAGAATAATTTCAGGTCTTTTTCCATGCTGCAAAAATACGTTAAATTTATCTTTTTTAAACGTTTGGCAGACTAACGCAATAGTTTTATATTTGTAGCATGTCAGAAATCATTATTCTCTTCCTTGGAGCAATTTCGGCAGGACTATTAGGTTCACTGACCGGTTTAGGAGGAGGAGTCATCATTATTCCTTTATTAACGCTGGGTTTCGGCGTTCCTATGCATTATGCTATTGGTGCTTCTTTAATCTCTGTTATCGGAACTTCTTCAGGTGCCGCCGTTGCTTTTGTAAAGGAAGGTTTTACCAATATGAGAATCGGAATGTTTCTGGAGATTGCCACCACAGCCGGAGCGATTATCGGAGCCTTAGTTTCCGGAATGCTGAATCCTAATACCATCGGGATTATTTTTGCCAGCATCCTTCTTCTGACTGTTATTCTGAATTTAAAAGGTAAGCCGGATCATCAGGAACCTGTGATAAAAGGCAGTCTTGAAGATAAATTAAAGCTATACGGAACTTTTCCTGATAAAGGAATATTAAAAAGCTATTCCGCAAGAAATACAGTACCCGGATTTTTAATGATGATGTTTGCGGGTGCAATGTCTGGTCTCTTAGGAATTGGATCCGGAGCATTAAAAGTTTTAGCGATGGATAACATGATGAAGCTTCCTTTCAAAGTTTCTACCACAACCAGTAACTTTATGATTGGAGTAACGGCGGTTGCCAGCTCGCTGATCTATTTTCAGAGAGGTGAAATCATTCCGGTAATCGTTGCCCCGGTTCTGATTGGTGTTGTAGTTGGAAGTTTTATAGGATCAAAAACTTTAATGGTTTCAAAAACAAAAAAACTGAAGACTTTCTTTGCGATTGTTATTACAATTCTTTCGATTTATATGATGTATAACGGTATTAGAAGCAATTTCTCATGAGAAAGAATTTTACAGATGCTGATCTTAACCGTTCTGTTGGAAATCTTCTCCGATTGGGCGTTATTTTATCGGTTGCCACTTCATTGATAGGCTTTATCAAGCTTTTCTCAGAAGGCTTTCAAATGCCTAAAAAATACAAACTTCTCGATATGGGAAACTCTTCCGAAAAGGTATGGGGGCACTTTTGGGACTCGCTTTGTAAAGGGGAAGGAATGGCCATTATTCAGCTGGGAATTTTACTCTTGATCTTCACCCCTTTAATGAGGATTATTTTTGCTTTAATAGGCTATATGAAAGAAAAAGACTATGTATATGTAATCATTTCTTCCATCGTTTTAGCGATTATGGCCATCAGTTTCTTTACAGGGTACGCCCATTAATTATTACATTTCGTAAAACTCTAACGGAAGTTGGTCCGGATCTTGGGTAAAGAAGAATTCCTTACCTGTAAATTCGTCTATTCTTATTTCTTCACAGTTGAGCCCTTTTTGAATGAGCTCCTGACGTTTCTGACCGACATTTTCAACAGAAAAAGCCAGATGTCTTAATCCACAAGCTTCCGGACGTGAAGGTCTTACCGGGGGATTGGGAAAGGAAAAAAGCTCAATTACATAATGGTCTCCGATAGCCAGATCCAGCTTATAAGATTGCCTTTCTTCGCGATATACTTCACGAATGATATTCAGACCTAATGTTTCCGTATAAAATTTTTTGGAAACTTCATAGTTTGAGCCAATAATGGCAATATGATGGATTTTCATTTTATTTGATTTCTTTACAATTATCTTTTCTTCTTGTATCAATTATATATTGAATTTTCCATTCTTCATTCTGTTTCACCAATTGAAAGCTATTGGCACCACAGTGGGAAAACTTTCCTTTCAGGTAAAATGAGTAGGGAGTAAAGACACTTGCCAGGTTTCCGTCTATATGAATAGCTTCAATGGTAATTCTTTCATCCAGATCATTTTTTTTCATTTTAGAAACTGAAGCTATAAAATCTTTTATCTCTTCCGTTTTTACCCCTGTTTTTGTAATAGTCTGAAGAATTGCCGTCACCGAAAAGGCCGAATTTAATAATTCCGGATCAGCATTTTTCATTCCTAAAAATAAGTTTCGGATCGGTTTTTCAATTTCCTGATTCTGATTTTGCTGTCCGAAGTAAAAACTTCCAAATAATAAAGCAATAACAGCTATTTTATTCATACCATATATTTGCTAAGTGAATAATATAAACGACGAAAATTATCTTTTAAACTCAAATTTAATGAATAAACTTTAAAGCACAATCCATTTGAAAACTTATAAAAATTAATTACATTTATCCGTTTATTAAAAAATATGTGGATATTCTACCTGAGTCTAACTGTTTTGTTACTTATTTTAACCTTATTACCAAAAATTCAGCATTCTCACTGGGTTTTTCGTGTTCCTGAGTTTGGGAAAATTCAAATCACTTTTCTTATACTTTTTACCATAGGATTAGGATTTACGATTAATTCATTTGAAAAATTCTGGTACTATCAATGCCTCCTTTTTGTGATGTTTGTTCACCATAGTGCCACTCTTGTAAAATATACACCTTTATATCCTGTTAAAAAATATTCCCGGAAACACCATTCATCTGAAAAACTGCATTTTATCTCGGCAAATGTTTATCAGTTTAATAAAGATTATGATCGTTTTATTCAACTTGTAAAAAATTATCAACCTGAAATGTTCCTTACCATGGAAAGTAACGGAGATTGGGAGCAAGCACTCGAAACATTGGAAAAAGATTATCCTTATCAGCATAAGGTAACTTTAGAAAACACTTATGGAATGCATTTCTATTCGAAAATAAAAATAGAGAATTCACATACCCGTTATTTTGTAGCAGACGATATTCCCAGTATTGAAGCACATCTTAAAACTAAAGACGGGTTTTCTTTTGTCTTTTTTGGCGTCCATCCTCCACCTCCAAGTCCTACTGAAGAAAAAACCTCTAAGGAAAGAGACGGGGACCTTTTAAGTACTGCAAAAAGAGTGACAGAAATAAAAAAACCGGTTATCGTTGTTGGAGATTTCAACAATGTAGCATGGTCAAAATCATCTATTCTTTTCAGAAAAACAAGCCACCTCATTGATCCTCGAATCGGAAGATCATTTGTATCCACTTTTCATGCAAAATACCGTTTACTAAGGTTTCCAATTGATTTGATGTTTCATAGTGAAGACATTTTTATTGAAAATCTGAAAACGCTTGGTGATTTTGGTTCGGATCACCTTCCGGTATATTGTGAATTTTTTATTGATCATGAACAGGAAGAAAAACAGGAAGAAAGAATAGATTATGCCACACAGGAAGAAAAAGCTGAAGCTACAGAAATGATCGAGGCAGGTAAAAAAGAAGACGGACAACGTGATAACATCGTAACAGAGGATTAATTACCTATACCTATTATAAAAAACGGACAAAAGTCCGTTTTTCTTTTATCACTATATTTATTTCTATGATTTAAAACCTCATCACATCTTTCACCACCCCATTTTTCTGGGTAAAAGGCAAAAGTTCCTGATTGATAAAATCTTCAATTTTGTTTTGTTCCAGATCATTCGGAAACAGTAAATGTACGTTGGCACCGGCATCAAGCGTAAAAAATAATGGTAAACCCGTAATTCTTCTGAAATCCCAGACTCTATTGATTACTTCCAGTGTTCCCGTTTTCATCAGAATAAATGCAGGATCACTCATCATCATCATCGCATGAAGTGTTAATGCTTCATGCTCTACCAGCTTGATAAAACCTTGCATATCCCCGCTTTTCAGAATTCCTTTCATAGGTTCGAAGTTTTCTCTAGCTTCCTGAAATCTTCTTTCCGCATAAGGATTGGTGTTCATCAATCCATGTCCTACTGTAGAAGAAACACTTTTCTGGCCTTCGTGGATAAGCAGAACCCAATCATTAAAATTTTTGAAAATATCATGAATTTCATCATTAGGATATTGAACTGCGAACAAATCAGAACTTCCTTTTACCTGGGATTCTCCCCAAACAACTAGCCCGTTGTATAAGCTTCTGCAGGCACTTCCACTTCCTAATCTAGCCAAAAATGATGCTTTTCTTAATGATTCTTCTTCAGAATCTTTACCTGAGAAAATTTCATCCAGCTTCATGAGGCATTTTGCAATTGCTCCGAATCCTGAGGCTGAACTGGCAATTCCAGAACTGTGGGGGAATGTGTTTTCTGTCCTAATAATGTATTTTCCCTGCAAAATCCAGGGAAGATACTGCTCTATATTATTGAAATATTTTTCTATTTTTTCAGCAAACTTGATTTCTTCGTTTCCAGCTAAAAAAGTCTGTACCGAAAATGGCTCATCAGCTAAAAACTCAATTGTCGTATTCGTTTTGCAATGATTCAGCGTATAACTGATACTCGGGTTCGCAGGAATCTGATGGTCATATTTTCCCCAATATTTGATCAGGGCAATGTTTGACGGACAGCTTTCCGAAACCGTTTGATTACTTATTATAAAATCTTTCTTTCCTAAAAATTCTTGTGTCGTTACCATAATTGAGTTTAAATAATAAACTTTATTTCCTTAGCACCACCTAAATCTTTTGTGGTCAATTTTAATACATCTTTTCAATCACATCCGCATATTTTTTCAGCACTACATTTCTTTTTATTTTTAATGTAGGAGTGATTTCTCCCGAATTAATCTCAAATTCGGCAGGCATTAAAGTAAATTTTTTCACCTTTTCAAAGTCTGATAAATGCGATTGTAATTCCTGTATTTTTTCTTTATAAAAATGAATTACTTTTTCATTTTTCACCACCTCTGCCCAGTTGTTAAACGGAATATTGTTTTTCTTGATAAAATCCTGTAAAAATTCGAAATTGGGAACAATTAATGCCGAAACAAATTGTCTGGCTTCTGCAATCAGAACGATTTGCTGGATAAAATTATTATTCGTCAATAAGTTTTCAATTTGTTGCGGAGCAATATATTTCCCGTTGGAAGTTTTCATAAGATCTTTCAAACGGTCTGTAATGGTAAGGTTTCCTTTCTCATCAATTTTTCCTGCATCACCGGTTTTAAACCATCCGTCTTCTGTAAAAACCTTTTGGGTTTCTTCAGGCTTGTTATAATAGCCTTTCATGATTCCGTTTCCTCTTGCCTGAATTTCATCATTTTCTCCAATACGGATTTCTACTCCCGGTAATGCTTTTCCGCTTGTTCCGTGCTCGAAATGCGTCAAAGGGAACAAAGTCAGTGTTGCCGTAGTTTCTGTCAAACCATACCCTACTGTGACATGAATTCCGACAGATTCGAAGAACTTGGTAACTTCAGGGGATAAAGATGCTCCTCCACAAGGTAAAAACCAAAGCCTCCCTCCCATTCTTTCTTTTATTTTACTGAAAACAAGCATTTCAGCAAAAGTTTCTTTTATTTTTAATCCGAAAGGGATTTCTTTTTCGTTTCTTTTTAATTCTGCAGTTTGCCATCCAATTTCTCGAGCCCAGTTAAAGATTTTCTTCTTCAATGATGAACCTTCTTCTGCCTTTTCCAGTACGCCTGCATAAATTTTCTGAAAGAATCTCGGAACAGCACACATCATCGTAGGCTTTACTTCTTCAAGTGCTTTGGCTATATTTTTCGGATCTTCAAGAAAATAGACACGAGCTCCTCCATATAAGCATAATAAGCTCCAGCTTCTTTCGAAAACGTGGCTCAATGGTAAAAATGCCAGTGAGAGTTCTTCTTCAAAGTTTTTAAATTTAAAAAATTCGAAATGAGCATCAAAGGCTTTAATGAAATTTCCATGGGTTAGCATTACACCTTTTGGAGTTCCTGTTGTTCCTGAAGTGTAAATTAAAGTGGCAACATCTTCATCTTCTTTTTTACAGATTTCAAGCTTTGAAGACAATTTAGCAATAAAGTCTTCCAGATAAAAACTGCTGAATTCTTTTTTGATCCAAACTGCTTTTTTAGAAATAATAATGGTTTGAAGTCGATTATCTTCCTTCTGCAAAAGCTCTAAACAGGCATCATACTGAGCCTGATCGCCAACTAAGATAATTTTCGAATCGGAATCTTTAATAATATATTCTGCCTGTTCTGCATTATTCGTTGAATAAATAGGAACCGTAACAGCACCTATTGACATCGCAGCAAGATCAAAAATCATCCATTCGGAAGAATTATCAGAATAGATCGCTACTTTATCATGCTCCTGAACGCCTGCTTCTTTAAGTGCATTCGCTGTTTTATAGATAATTTCACTAAATTTTTTCCAGCTTAATTCTTTCCATCCAGCTTCCTTCTTTTTGAAGCCGATGGCAGCTTTGATGCCATGCTTTTCTACATTTTTATGGATAATTGCTTCTGCAAGATTCATTTATTCTTGAGCGTTTTGTCGTTAATATAATTATTCAAATGAAAATCAATACTTTCCGATAAAGGAATAAATTGATAGTCAAGTCTGTCTTTAATTTTCTGATTGGATATCATGTTCAATGTTGATATAGACTCGATATTGGACTTGGTAATAATTCTAAGCGAAGGAATCAGCCATCCGAGAAATATATTGGCTAACCAACCTATATTCAATTGAACTTTCGAAAGAATTTTGGCTTCCTTCAATCCTAATTTTGACCTGATTTGACGGCCCAGATCAGCATATTTCTTATTTTCAGAAATCAGAATGAACCTTTCTCCGAAAGCATTTTTTTCCATCAGTTCAATGGCAATTTTGGCAACGTCCCTTACATCGACATAACTCGTTCCACCGGAAAAGGTAAAACCATTTTTCTCAAAAGTCGGGAAAATATCTCCACTGCTGTTTCCCCAGTTTCCACTTCCGATAATCATTCCGGGATTGACAATAATCGTGTTCAATCCTTCCGCAGATGCTCTCCACACTTCCATTTCAGAAAGGTGTTTTGAAATAGCGTAGGCAGAATGTTCTTCTTTAGGATTAAAGTCTGATGTTTCGTCTAATTCTCCTTTTTCATTAAAATTATCCAGCACCGCAATGGAACTTACATGAAGAAACTTTTTCACACCTGAACCATCGCAAGCATATAACAGGTTTTCCGTACCTTTTACATTCGTATGATACATTTCTTTTTCATCTTTAGGATGAAAACTTACTTTTGCAGCACAGTGATATACTTCCTCCACATTTTTTAATGCATTCTGAAGCGAATGGATGTCATCAAAATCTACATCTACCCATTCAATCCTGTTAAAGAAATCATCAGAGTTTTCCGTATAATAGTTATACGAATGTTTTACTTCATTTAAATTGCTTGCCGGTCTTTTTGAAGCACGTATATTTTTTCCTTTTTTAAGAAGTTCCAAAACGATTATCCTGCCTAAAATTCCGGTTGCCCCCGTTACAAAAACCATCAGTTATTTTTACTTGATTGCTGGCTAAATTATGATAATATTTTTAATTGTAATTCTTCATTTTCAATAAAAAATGAAGAAAATTATGCATTGCAAATTTGCGACTTTTAAAACATATAATAGAAATTTTCCCCATATTATTAAAATAAAAAAGGAAACTTATTGCTAAGTTCCCTATAAATATAATTTGTTAATATGTTTTCTAAGAAATTTTACAGCTTCAGCATGTTTAATTGTTTTTTATCAACAAGTTTCAAAAATCATTTTATTTTTTACTACAATAAAAGATTATTATTAAACTTTTAACAAAACCAATTTAGCTCTTTTTTCCCATATTAAAGAATAAATTAAATTTTTAAGAAAATTTTAACAAATATTAATTCTTATGACGGTATTAATGGATGTGCAAAAAGTCTTTAACAACAGTCATAAAATCAACAGGATTGTCTGCTTGAACCCAATGAGCTGCATTTTTAACGGTTACAAACTGTGCTTTAGGAAACTGCTGTTTTATCGCAAAATGATCCTGAGGAAGAATGTAGTTTGATTTTTCACCTGCAATAAAAAGTGTTTCTCCATCAAATACACCATATTTTATAGCATTAGAAACAAACTCATTGTACTTTTCGGAAAGTGTTTTAAGATTAAATCTCCAGTTCAACTTTTTATTTTCATCCCAGTAAAGATTCTTTGTAAGAAACTGAATGGTAGATCTTTCAGGAATATATTGACTTAAAACAGCTTCTACATCGCTTCTTGAACCTACGGTATTAAAATCAACCGTCTCCAAGGCTTTAATAATTCCCTGATGATGTGGAGGGTACGCTTTTGGAGAAATGTCAACCACAATAAGTTTTTCCACTTTTTCAGGATATTTTATCGCAAACTGCATTACAGCCTTTCCTCCTAAGGAGTGACCTAAAACAAATGCTTTTCCTATCCCATAGTGATTCATATAATTAGCAATATCACCTGCCAAATCATCATGGGACATATTCTCAGAATGAAAGCTTCTTCCGTGATTTCTCAAATCGATAAGATGCACCGGTAAAAACTCTCCCAAATCTTTCCCGAAGCTTCCCCAGTTATCAAGCATTCCAAATAACCCGTGAAATACTAAAAGCGGCGTAGACGAAAGGTTTTCGCCAAATATTTTTGAATTTAAAATTTCCATCAATCTTTTTTCTTAAATTTAATACAAATCAATTTGTTTTAAAATTACAGCTATTAAAAGGAAATTAATTAATCCCTTTCAATTGAATATTTTTAACTGAAAATGTAATATCACTCCCTCTCGTCGCCGAGTATATATCTAAACCACTTATAATTGTATTACTATAATTTACTGTAGGAAAATACTGCTGAATTAAATCAAAATAATTAATTGTAACTGTTTTATATGCATTCAAATAATATATTTCATCTGCATTTGTCAGACTAGTATCAATATCAGAATTATTATCAATACAAGATATACCTAATTTTCTACCATCGAGTAAAATCCTATGAATTTGAGAATTATCATCTTCATAAATTATATTATCATTAGGATTAGAATTATAATCTACATTTTGTGGATTAGAAAATAAAATACCTATTAGATATCCTTTTACAATATTTCCATTACCATCATGTTGAAAAAATCTAAAATCCGCAGTAACATATCCACCGAGTTTATATTGTTGAGGATCTGTGTTATTTACATCATAAGCTTTTCTATAAGCTTCCATTTTAGCATCAAAAGTCAATTTTATATCTGAAAATTGATTAACACTATAATTCCCTCTAAATGAATGATTCCCTCCCGTCCATTCATTTGTCTGTGGCCAATATTGAGCCCAATTATCAAAAACAAAACCAACTTCTCTTAATTTTCTTGCAGATTGTACCGGCGTAGACTCATCATTCATACCTCTTGCATGATTCATAAATCGAAATTCAATAGGGTCATCAAAACTTGCAGGACTTCCATCTGTGAGATTATCAAAAATCCACATATCATATCCTGAATATTTCCCCCAATCACTATAATCATAACCAAGTGTAATCCATTTTAACGATGGGCTTCGCATACCCGGAACAGAAAACACCTCATTTGTAATACCATCATAAAAAGTAAACTCATTTACATTATTAGGATGATTTGCAGGATTACCCACAAGCTCGGCATCCCAAAAGTTAGAAGCGTTTTTATATACTTTACCATTATCTTGATTCAAAAACAACCAAGATCTTTTTGAGACTCCATTATTCCAAAGCAAGACCTCTTCAGTATTTAAAGTTAATTTCGCAGCTGATTCATTGATTTTCTCTTCTACTTCTTGATTCAAATTTTCAGTACTACAATTGTAGAGAGCAAAAAAAGAAAATAATAAAATTAATTTTGTTTTCATGTTATATTAGTTTGAATAATCATAATATCATTAAAGTACTCATATCTTTTGCAAAATGTAACTTAAAATCACCACTTGGCTAATCTTTTCAGATACGCCTGAACCGTATTTTCCAATCCCATGTATAATGCCTCAGAAACCAAAGCGTGACCAATAGAAACCTCCAGCAGATTTGGGATATGATCTGCAAAATATTTTAAATTGTCTAAACTTAAATCATGCCCTGCATTTAAACCTAATCCATATTCGGCAGCAACTACCGCGGTTTCGTAATAAGGTTTAATAGCCTGTTCTTTATTTAACGGATAATTTTTTGCATAAGCTTCTGTATACAGTTCTATTCTGTTGGCACCGGTTTTTGCAGCATATTCGACCAACTCAGGGTTCGGGTCCAGGAAAATAGAAGTACGGATTCCAGCATTTTTAAATTCTGAAATGATTTCAGTAAGAAAATCTAAATGTTTTATGGTATCCCAACCTGCATTTGACGTAATTGCATCATCCGCATCCGGGACCAAAGTTACCTGCTCCGGTTTTACCTCTAAAACCATATCAATAAACGGGCGATGAGGATTTCCTTCAATATTGAATTCCGTGGTTACCAGAGGTTTCAGATCATAGACATCTTTCCTTGTAATATGTCTTTCATCAGGACGTGGATGAATGGTAATACCCTGCCCTCCAAATTCCTGAATTTTAACAGCTGCTTCCGTCACACTTGGCGTTTCGCCTCCTCTTGCATTTCTTAATGTCGCAATTTTATTGATATTGACACTTAATTTTGTCATTTTTACTATTTTAAATTTTAATATTAACCTGCATCACTTCCAAATCAAATTCTCTGGAAGCCACCAGCAGATGGTCAAAAATATCTGACTGAATCTGTTCAAAATTTTCCCATTTGGAATCGTTAGTAAAACAGTAAATTTCCAGGGGCAATCCCTGCGATGTAATTTCCATCTGCCTTACCAAGACAGTTCCATCCTGATCAATATTTTTGTTATGTCTGAGATATTCGTATGCGTATTTCCTAAAAGTCCCAATATTGGTGAGCTGCTGCCCATTAATCAGTTTTTCTGCATGACTGAGGCTGCTTCTTTGTTTATTAATTTCTTCTTTTTTCTGCAGAAGATAATCTTTCAGCAAATTAATTTCCACCAATTTATTAAACATCTCATCATCTAAGAACTTAAATGATTTTATATTGAAAATAATAGACTTTTTTATTCTACGGGTATTGCTTTCAGACATTACCTGCAGGTTCTTCACTTCCGTACTCATCAAATCATACGTAGGAATGGTGGAAACCGTTTTATCAAAGCTCTGGATTCTGGTGGTAAGCAGAGTGATATCTTCGATGGTTCCCTCAAGATTATATTTGGGAATTCCGATCCAGTCACCTACTTTCATATTTTTAGAAGTTGCTACGTGAATCCCCGTTACAAATCCCAAGATCGTATCCCGGAAAACCAAGACCAAGACCGCAGTAATTGCCCCTAAACTCCCTACAATCGTAGTTCCTTTTATCCCAAAAATAACACAAATTCCTACGATTGAAAAAATGAAAATCCCGAGGATCTTCATGGTTTCTGAAATGGCATTCAGTGCCATGATCTTGTAAAAATCCTGCTTGATGCTAAAATAATTTCTAAAAGCGGTTAATCCCCGATACAACATTCCTGCAAAGATCAAAACCACCCCTAAATTAATAGACCTGATGATAAATGTGTTAGTTATAGGAATTGCTCTTGGGGGAAATATAAAAGCCTGTAAACTTGCCACAACTCCTAAGGCAACAAAATGTGCTACGGAATTACTTACTTTGGATTCATAAATGGACTTAATTATCGGATATTTTTTTCCATTCTGAAAAAAGCGGAAAATAAAATTAATTACCGGCTTTAATATAAAATCTACCAGTAAAAACAAGGCTACAAGTAACGCCAGTTTTACAATCAAATGAACAACCCAGTCAAAACCGACAGGCGAGATCTTGCTTATATAAATATAAAGCTGATAGCTAAGATCCTGTATAAAGTTTCTTGTTTCTTGTAGTTGATCATTCATCACAGCAAATTTAGGAAAATTAAGACTGAGTTTTATTACAATTTTTCTATCAATTTTCGTCCCAAAACCATTTTTTCTATAACATTCAGCTTATTCAACCGAACAATATGAAATTCATCAAAACAACGATAAACAAATACAAATCTCATTAAAAATAAACAATATAAATTAATTATTATAAAAATATTTAACATTTTAACAACTTTATATTAATTATTTATTTACATTTGAGTTAAACTAAATAAATCAAAATCAAATACATATGAGAAAACATTACTTATTTATTCTATTGTGTATAGCTACACTTTTAATCAATTGTAAAGGAGATGAATCGATGATCACTCCTGATGACACTCCTTCTGCTACTGTACAAACCGGAAAAGTCGAAGGAAAAGTAATGGCCAACAACGGTACCAAGCCTATTGGTGGAGCCACGGTTTTTACCATCGACAGCAACAGCAAGGTGTATCATACCTATTCTGATTCTAACGGAAATTTCAGCCTTACAGTGCCGGAAGGAAATACCACACTTTATATCCAAACCGGTGGTGGTCAGAATTTCAGAACAGAGCTTCCGATCACTGTAAAAAAGAATGAAACCTTAACAATTCCTGTTGCAGCATCTAAGCTTACGCAGGTTGCCAAAATGGCTTATGTAAAAGGAAGCTACGATAAGATTGAAGACATTATCACAGCACTGGGCTATACAGCCACAGAAATCACCTATCAGGATTTGAAAAACCTTTCCAAAATCGCACAATACGACATCATCTTTTTGAATTGCGGCTCCAGAGGAACCACACAAACAGGAACAACGAGCCCAAGCAATGACGCATTGGTATATACCAATCTTTCAACTTTTGTTGCGAACGGAGGCAGTTTATATAGTTCAGACTGGGCTTCTGCTTATCTTGTGGGAGGTGATAGCAATACCACAACATGTAATGCTCCGGGAGGTTTTATCAATGATAATTTACTTTGCTTAAAAAACACCGGGGCAGTAGGAATGTACACGAGTTGCAGTGTTTCCAATACTGCTTTGGCTACTGCAATAGGCTTCAACACTTTAGATATTAATTACGATTTAACGGCATGGGAAAAAATCCAGACTTATGATCCTACTTTCTGGGAAGTCTTGGTAGAAAAGAATAATGAACCATTAATGATCCGAACAGGGCATTATACCAACGCCTCTGCACCACAAACATCAGTTGGAACGTCATTAAACAATAACTACATGACTATTTGCCATCAGATTTCCAACGGAAATAATATCACCATCACGATCAATGCAAACTCGTGGGCTGGTCATCAGGCTCATGGTGATACACAAGGTCCATGTTCGGGAGGAAATTCAAACAGTGGCAAAATTTACTACACCACATTCCATAATCACGCCACCGGAAACATCGGGCAGGCCGAACCCATTCTGGAATATGTTATTTTAAATCTTTAGTCTCATCATAAACGTAGTGTAAACATGCGAAGTGGCTTTTTCTTAAAGCCACTTTTTTTATATCTTGCATAGACAATTAAAAAAGATGGATACAGCATTAATCAATATTCTTTGTCTAATTCTATTGATCATAGGAATTTTAGGGACCTTTCTGCCTGTTTTACCCGGGTTGCTATTGAGTATCTGCGGATTATTAATCTACAAATTCGGAACAAATTCCGATTTACCGATGATCTACATCTGGGCTTTTGGAATCTTAACAGCCATTTCTGTAGTCCTGAGTTACGTAATTCCTGCGAAAACAACAAAAAAATATGGCGGAACCCGTTGGGGAAGTATCGGTTCTGTGATAGGAACTATTGTTGGAATGTTTTTACCCATTCCATTAGGCTTTTTGATCGGGATGTTCGCCGGAGTGTTCATAGGAGAATTATTGCACGACAGCAAAGACATGAAAAAAGCTTTACGATCCACAAAAGGAGCATTTATCGGATTCATTTACGGAACAGGCTTCAGCTTTGTAGTAGGTGTGGCAATGTTTTTGGTTGTAGTTTTGGATATGCTTAATATCATTTAAAAATAAAATTATGCTTAATAAAACCATCATAATCAGTTTAGGATTATTGTTTTTAATCAACTGTAATACCCAAAAAGGAACTAAAAACTCAACAACAGTGAACACTGACGAAAACGGAGCAACTAAAGTAACCCATAAAGACGGTAAGGTAATACATTTCAGCGAAGGTGAGAACAAATTCCTGAAAGAATACCAAATGAACGTTACCTTCAAAGGAATTTCCGAAGACAGCCGTTGCCCCAAAGATGTAAATTGTGTTTGGGCAGGAGTTGCCGTAGCGCAGGTTGAAATAATGGGAACTGCAACACGTCCCATGATTCTGAATCTTGCAAGTATTGATAATAAAGGTAGAAATTACAATACATCAGCAGAATTCAATGGGTATACGATTTCATTAGTCGATGTTCAGCCTTATCCCGGGACAGCAGAAGGAACAAAAGCGCTCAACGGAAAATACAAAATCGGAATTACCATCAAAAAAGCAGGAGAAAATCCTACCACGAAATAGGCTTCTTTCCTTTTGAAACCAGATATTCATTAATTTTTGAAAAAGGTTTGCTTCCGAAAAATCCTTTGTGAACCGAAAACGGAGAAGGATGTGCAGACTTTAAAATAAAATGTTTAGCCGGATCGATGAGTTCGGCTTTTTTTTGTGCAAAAGCACCCCACAATACAAAAACCACATTTTCTTTTTTATCCGAGATTTCTTTAATAATAAAATCCGTAAACTTTTCCCAGCCCAAATCTTTATGGGAATTCGGAGAATGGGCACGAACCGTAAGTGTAGCATTTAACAATAAAACGCCCTGTTTCCCCCAATCATCAAGTTCTTTTGAAGTTCTTACAACGCCCAAATCATCTTTTAACTCAATGAAAATATTTTTAAGAGATGGCGGTGCCGCAACCTGCTCAGAAACAGAGAAGCACAAACCATTTGCCTGATAATCATTATGATAAGGATCCTGCCCAATAATCACCACTTCAATATCATCAAAAGGTGTAATTTCCAACGCCCTAAAAATCTGATTTTTTGGTGGAAAAACTTTTGCAGTGGCATATTCATGCTTTACTTTTTCCCAAAGATTGGTAAAGTATTCGGTGTTTTTTATGGGAGCTAATATTTCTGTCCAGGTCATTTTTTATTTTGAAAATTTGAGAATGATTTAATTTGAAAATTCATTTTTAACGCCAAACTGTCATTCTGAACGAAGCATAGCGTAGTGAAGAATCTTTACTAAAACAAATTTAATGATTAAAATAGATTTCTCCTTCGTCGAAATGACAAATGAAGCACTATTTTTTCAAACTAAACACCAAATTATCAGGAAAACCATCATCTTCTCTTCCCTCTTCCAACACAAAATCATGTTTTAAAAGAAGACCTTTTGAGTTTTCATTGAATTTGTTGGTCATTGCCAAAACCTCATACAAATGTAAATCATCAAAAGCAAAATCTAAAACAGCTTTTAAGGCTTCGGACATTATTCCCTGTCTGTAATAATCGGGCAATAGTTCGTAACCGACTTCAGCGACTTTTCGATCTTCAGAAAAATTATACAAACAAATGGTTCCAATTAAATTAGATTGGCCTTTAAATGAAACTCCCCAATAAAAAGATTGGTTATCCTTCGTTTTTTCTTTAATGGTTAAAATAAACTGAAGCGCATCATAATTATTTTTTGGAGAATTTCTCTGCACATATTGATTGATGACCTCATTGCTCCGGATTTTAAAGATATCTTCAACGTGATTTTCGTTGATTTCTTTTAACTGTAATCGTTCTGTTTCGATCATAAATTTTGTAAATATCTCAAATATACGTAATAATCACATTTTCTCACTAAATTTGCAGTGTGTATATAAATAAAGAAGATTTAAACGAATTAGAGTTTCCGCAATTGCTCGCGGAAATTTCTCCTTTTGCGTATTCTCCGAAAACGAGAGAAAAAATTCTTCAACTTCGTCCGATGGAAATAGACGAGGCAGAGCTCTCTTTGAAAAAAACTTCCGAATATTTATCGAGTTTTGAGAGTTCGAATGCGATTCCGTTTGATGAATATGAAGATATTGAAAGTGAGCTGAAACTCATGCTGATTGAAAATTATCGTCTGGAAAACAGCGCTTTCATCAAAATCAAAACCATCACGGAACAAATCGGGAAACTGCAGAAGTTTTTTCCAACCATGCCAGAAACCTTCCCTACTTTGATTCAGGATGTTTCTGTATTGGAATTCAAAAAAGAAATTATTGATAAAGTTGATAAAGTTTTTAACCGTTTTGGTGAAGTAAAAAGTGAAGCTTCTCCTATTTTAAAATCTTTAAGAGCTGAAATACAGGTTGCCAAAAAAGCAATTCAGGAAAATTTTAATAAAGCTTTGTTCAATTACGGACAGAGTGACTTTTTGGATGACATCCGCGAAACGATCATTGATGATCAGAGAGTCTTGGCGGTAAAATCTGCCTATAAGAAAAGAGTTGTGGGAAGAGTTCTAGGGCTTTCAAAAACAGGTTCTATCACTTATATGCAGCCGGATTCTGTAGTAAAACATCATTTTAAGCTTAAAGAAAGCGAAGAAGAAGAGAAAAAGGAAATCGATAAAATTCTGAGAAAATTAACGGCAGAATTGGCGGAATTCCAACCTCAGCTTTGGAGATACCAGAAATATATTTTCGATCTTGATTTAACGAGAGCTAAAGCCAAATTTGCTGAACTCATCAATGGAGTTTTACCGAAAATCAACCGTCATAAAACCTTAAGATTAAGAGAAGCGTTCCATCCTTTGTTATTTTTAAGAAACAAAGCTGAAAATAAGACCATTTTCCCTCAAACCCTGACTTTAACGGATCATAACAGAATTATCTGTATTTCCGGACCGAATGCGGGAGGAAAATCAATCACATTAAAAACCGTAGGACTGCTTCAATTGATGATCCAGAGTGGAATTCTGGTTCCTACTCATCCGAAATCGGAAATGTTTTTCTTTGACAAAATCATGACGGATATTGGGGATAATCAATCTATTGAAAATCATCTTTCGACGTATTCCTCAAGATTGAAGAAAATGTCGGGAATCATTCGTGAAGCGGATGCCAATACTCTTTTATTGATTGACGAGTTTGGAACAGGTTCCGATCCTGAATTGGGTGGCGCTTTAGCGGAAAGTTTCCTGGAATTCTTCTATGATAAAAAGAGTTTTGCAATCATTACAACCCACTACACCAACATCAAACTGGTTGTAGAACAGCTTCCGAATGCTCAGAATGCAGCGATGCTGTTTAATGAAGAAACGCTGGAACCGATGTATAAACTTGAAGTGGGACAAGCGGGAAGCTCATTTACTTTTGAAGTTGCTGAAAAGAATAAAATTCCAAGATTTATCATTCATTCTGCGAAGAAAAAAGTGGAACATGATATTGTAAATCTGGATAAAACGATCGTAAAGCTTCAGCAGGAAAAATATGAAGTTGAAAAACTGAAATCTGATCTTGCCGAAAGAAAAGAATCCGTAGAAGACAAACGTGACAACCTGCAAAAACTGAATGAGCAACTTCAACAAAAATTGTTCAATTTCCAGAAATTATATGAAGAGGAACATCGAAAATTGCAGTTCGGAAACAAGATCGAAGCTTTTATCGACAGCTATGTAAAAGGGAAATCGAGGAAAGATGTTGTGAAGGATTTTGTGAAGATTCTGGAACAGGAAAAATTCAGGAAAATCGGTGCGGATAAAGATGAAAGTAAGAGACTTCAGGTGGTGAAGAGAAAAATAACGCAACAACTGAAGAAAGAAGAAGTTATCGAAAAAATCACTGAAACCAACGAGAAGCTTGAAGAAAAACGTAAAACCGACCGCGCACTCTGGATGAAAGTCGGGCAGCGTGTTCGTATTTCAGGCAGTACAAGTGTAGGAACGATTGAAAAGATCTCCAGAAACAAGGTGATTGTGAATTACGGAATGTTCAAAACGACGATTGATGCGGATGAGCTGGAAAGGATCTAATGAGAAATGATAACGGTAAATACGAATATCACTTTTAAAGATTTTCTGATGTTCAATGTAAAAAATTCATTGACAAGGATTCTTGTTTTTCCATTATTAGCTTTGATCTTTTTTGCAGTAAGGCAATTGATGGAAGAAAGTGATGAAAGAGATATTTTAAGATCTGCTTCGATATGGTTTCTTTTTGTATTTGTTTTTATTGTTATCCGTTCGTATTTCCGTCTAAAGAATGCTTTTTATTCCAATAAGAAGATTCAGGAAAATATTTCTTATACATTTACTGATGAAAATGTTCTGAACAAAGGAGAGACTTTTGAAGGAGAATTCGGTTGGGATACCGTTTATAAGGTTAAGGAAAACAAAGACTGGTTTTTAATTTATCAAAGCGCTCATGTTATGAATATGGTTCCAAAGAAATATTTCAAAAAGGATCAGATTTTAGAGCTTAGAAGCATTATCCGAGCCAATCATGTGAAAGCCAAGCTTAGAAACGATTAAAAATCAAATCTAATATATAAAGCGAGCATCAGTTATGACGCTCGCTTTGTTATTTTTTAATGAATTTTAACTTTATTGACTTTTCTTTTTCTTTTATCCTATTTTTATTTTATATTTCAATATTATTACTGTCGCAAATCAAAACACCATTAAATGATCCGGGATTTTAAAATTCTAACTATCTTTTATATAAAATTGCTTGTTCCCGCTGTCTTATTTTCTTTACTCGTAAATACACAACTTGGTCTCACCGCCGGTAATTTTGGATTATGTTTTCTTTTATTCTTACCGGCGCTTCATTTTTTGATCTATGAGTTAAGATTAAAAGATGAATATTATTTTTATGCTAATTTTGGATTATCAAGATTATTCCTTTGGGTTTTTACAATTATAGTAAGTCTAATTATAAATATAGGTTGTCAATTTTATGAGTAAACTACATATAGACAGTCTCACAAAATCTTTTAATGGAAAGACAATCTTAAAAGACATTTATCTTGGTTGTGAAACAGGGAAAATCGCAGGAATTTTAGGAAGAAATGGCTCCGGAAAATCTACTTTACTCAAAATAATTTTCGGAACAATGAAAGGAGACCATCAATATATAAGAGTTGATGATAAAATTCTTCAAAATCAATGGGACAGAAAAAATAAGATTGCCTATTTGCCTCAGAACTTTTTCCTTCCAAAAGATATTAAGATTAAAAATTTGATTCCGATTTTCTGCGATAAACAAAATTCAGAAAAGCTAACCGAATCAGATCTAATAAAACCCTTGTTGAATGAGACTTCAAGAAATCTTTCTGGAGGTGGGAAGAAAGTTGTTGAAGCCTTACTGATTATTTTCTCCGAGTCAAAATTCATTTTACTGGATGAACCCTTCAATGGACTTTCTCCGAAAATGACTCACGAAATACAGCAACTCATCAGAGAGCAATCCAAAGAGAAAGGAATAATCATTTCAGATCACCGCTATCAGGAAGTATTGGATATTTCGGATGAAATTTATCTGCTTTCTGATTCTCATTTAAAATCCATTAAAGATTTAAAAGAATTGCAACGCTATAATTATCTCCCGAAAAACATTTAATTTATATATTTGAACTATCAAAAATTTTTCAAGATGATTTCTCTGAACAAAGCATTTTATATATCTATTTTCAGTCTTTTTTCTTTGGCTTCTGTAATGGCTCAGAATAAAGTCCCTTTTGGAGTCGTAAAAGCGGAAGAAGGCTATGCAATGGTGCGCGTTCATAAAGATGATTACCGGAAAATTATTGACAAAATCCGTATGAAAACCGGTGATGTATTTGTCTACGTAAAACCTGCGCCGGGAGAAACAGAATGGATATGGATCAAATATCCTGTAAAAGATGATACAGACAAACCTTTTGTAAGATACGACAGCATTACCAAGGAAGGAATGGTGAATAAAAACCGTATTGTTTTTGTAGACCAGTTACCTAAATTTACCCCTTCTAAATCTAAAAACGGGAAATCTTTAATTTTCACGGACGATACCAATCCTAAAATACCCGGAAACCAAAGAACCAAAGTTATTATTGACATTTATCCTTCTTATGCTCATATTAAGAAACAGGAAAAAGATGCTGAAGGAAATATCATTAAAATTGACAAGCAGAAAACGTGGGGAATCGGTAAAGAGCTTCCTGAAGGGATGACTGAAATAAAGTCTATCCGTGTACAGCAACCTGGAAGAGGTTCTGTTTTTGTAAGAGATGCGATCAAAAATCTGTTTCAGCCTACCATGGATTTTGATAAGGTGGGAGTTACTGCTTTAGACCAGGATCACATCTTCTTATATATGATCAACGGTTCCGGAGAAAACCGGTATGTCACCTTCTGGTCCATCAGACAGGGAGCGGCAATTAGTCAGATTATTTACAAAAACCCTGAATAATTCCTTAATTATTCTTATTTTTGCCTTCGAAAAAGTTTACAACTTTATTCATCATAGAAATTGGTTCTGCTTAGCTGCTGATTAAAAGGGAATCGTGTGAAAATCACGAACTGTCGCGCAACTGTAAGTAACTAAAGTCTTTATAAAAGATCCACTGTGCTACCGCATGGGAAGGAAATAGAGATGTTACAAGTCAGGAGACCTGCCTTTTTCTTTAAACAAAAAACTTTCGCGATCTGAAGTTTATTGATCTGATGGATTTTAACAGGTATATCTTATGTTCCTGCTATTGTTCTATTATTTTAATCTATTTCATTTCGCCTTAATTTAATAATGAAATATGACTACAGAAGAAAGAATTGAAGCATCAGAAACCCGAATTTTCAAAGCAGTTTTCCCTAACACAACCAATCATTACGATACGCTTTTCGGAGGTACAGCGATGCAGCTCATGGATGAAGTGGCTTTTATTGCAGCTACACGATTTGCAAGAAAACGTGTGGTAACGGTAAGCAGTGATAAAATTGATTTTAAAAGGTCTATTCCTGCAGGAACGATCGTAGAACTGATCGGAAAAGTTGCTCATGTAGGAAAAACAAGTATGAAAGTCAATGTTGAAATCTATACGGAACAGATGTATTCTTATGAAAGAGAAAGAGCTATTGTAGGGGATTTTACTTTTGTAGCTATAGATGAATTTAAGAAACCAATCTCAATATTATAAAAAAGGTTGCGGCGACCTGCGGTCGCCGCAACCCTATATTTTCAGCATGTTTATTATTAGTTTCGGTGGGCTTTGCCCGCCGAAATTTTTTATTCTTCAAATAATTTTTAAACATTCATTTTATAAATCACCTCAACACCTTTTCAGATTCAAGACTAAGGTTTAATAAATGATGAAAAGCCTCTCCCATTTCATCGGAAGCTCTTACAATGGCATTTTCCAACATATTTCTGATTTGTTTTTCCGTTACTCTGGCTTCTGTCCAGCTTTTTCCTGAAGTATGAGAATTTAGAATGAAAGGCATGATCCTGTCGATAGCACAGGCAAAAATAGCATCCGGAGTCTTCTCTTCCTCAAATTCCAGCCATAGATTAAAGAATTCTGTACGCAAAGGTTCATCTAAAATTCCGAAGATCTTTTGTGCAGAAATTTTCTCTCTTTCAAATTTCCCTACCATTGCTGCTTCATCAAATAAAAAGGTATCTCCTGCTTCAATCTCTACCAAATCATGAATGGAAAGCATTCTGATGACTCTTAATAAATCAATATCAGCTCTGTTTTTCGCGTAAGGAAAAAGAATTTGGGCCAAAATAATGATCTGCCAGGAATGTTCTGCCGTATTTTCTCTTCTGGTATCATCCGCATTATAGTTTCTTCTTTGTACATTTTTCAGGGCATCTACTGCCAGGATAAAATCAATCTCCTTCTGTATTTTCATTCTTAATTGTTCTTATACTATTCATTCATTTGAATCAATTCACTGAATTTCATCAAAATTTCTGACTTAAAAATACGAAAATTTAAAATTTTTAAGAATTTTTCGACTTAAATAAAGTTAACGCAAAAATATAATAAAATTTATTTAATTGATTTTCAGCTATTTAAAAATTTTATTTAAAAATTACACTACTTTGTATTGCATAATACCATTTTATTTATATATCTTTGTAATGTAAAATCGAAATAGGATCAACTAGCTAGGTTCCGAACTTCGAAAATTATATAACTAATTAACAAAACTTATTAAAGATGAATACTGAAAATACCAAAGCGCAAATGCGAAAAGGAATTCTGGAATTCTGTATTTTAAGTCTCATCAATCATCGCGAAATGTATGTTTCCGACCTAATAGATGAACTGAAAAAAGGAAAACTGGATGTAGTAGAAGGAACACTCTACCCTCTTTTAACAAGATTAAAAAACGGCGAGTTCCTTTCATACAGATGGGAAGAATCTACCGGAGGACCTCCGAGAAAATACTACCAGATTACAGAAAAAGGTAAATTATTTTTAGATGAACTTCAAAATACCTGGAATGAACTAACAGATTCCGTAAACCAAATCACTCAAAAAAATTAAAAAACAAAGCTATGAACAAGACACTCTCAATAGGACTCGCAGGTTTTTCTTTTACCATAGAAGAACACGCATATATAAAGCTTAGCGATTACCTGAATGCACTGAGAAGCTCACTGGACGCTTCGGAAGCTGATGAGGTAATGCATGACATAGAAATCAGAATGGTAGAAATCTTCAGAGATTCTTTAGGAAAACGTGAAGTAATTAATGATACCGATGTAGAAAAAGTAATTGCACAGATCGGATCTCCTGAAAAAATCGAAGAGCAGGAAGAAGCTTATTATTCTGAAAAAAACACAAAGAAAACATACTCTTCAGGAACTGAATACACAGATAAAAAACAATTATTTCGTGACCCGGAAAGACAAAAAATAGCAGGTGTTTGTGCTGGTTTGGCTCATTATGTAGGAATGGATATTACAGCAATGAGAGCGATCTGGTTAGGGATTTTCATCTTAGGGATTTTCACAGCGGCCGTTTCTTCAACCCTTGTTTTCTTACTTTACGTAATCCTTTGGGCGGTATTACCAAAAGCTGAGACAGCAGCAGATTTCCTGAAAATGAAGGGAAAGCCTATGAACTTCGACAATCTTAAGAATGAGTCTAACAAATTGGTACAGTTTGCCAACGAATCTACTCAGAGGGTCGGAGAAATCTATAACGAGAACAAACCTTATATTAATAACGCCGGAAGTGGACTTTGGAACGTATTCCGTTATATCTTAGGTGGAATCTTCGCATTCATGTCTTTATCTTGTTTAATCGGAGTATTTGTAGTATTCGGTTTCATGGGAGCAGACAGCGACTTCCCTCCTGTCAGCGAAATGAATTTCTATTTTGACAATGACAGTATGAAATACATCATCATGGCATTGATCACATTAGGAAGCTTGATTCCTGCAATGATCTTCGGGCTATTAAGTATCAAATTAATTTCTCCTAAAACGAAATTAAGAAACACAGGATGGGTAATCGGAGCATTATTCCTTGCATTGATCTCTTTAGGCACTTACTTCGGAGTTAGTATGGCAAGACAGGAAATGTTCCTGAAAGGTCATAAAGAAGATACGGAAGAAGTTGCTATCAATACACAATCAGACAGCATTTATGTAGATGTAAAACAAGTGACTATTCCTCAAAATTTCAAAGGATACGATAATGATCTTTATTCTGATAAAATCTCTGTATTCAAAAAAGACTGGATCCATGTGGATGTAACAAGAAAAGCAGATATCAAAACTCCATATTTGATTATTAAAAAAGAAGCTAAAGGATATAATCTTCCATTAAATGTAAGTGTTCCAGTAGAAGTGATTAATAACAGAATCGTTCTTCCCAACTTTGTAAAATATCCTTATGAACACAGATTCAGAGATTACAGCATCGATTATGAATTGGTAGTTCCTTTGAAGACCATTGTACTTCCTGCAAAACATGATCTTATCAACTTTGATGGAGACCTAAATGCAGACGGAATCAATGATAACGATCAGGAAAAAGACGAAGACGGAAACATCAAGATTGAAAAAAACAAGATTACTGTAAACGGCTCTACCATTGAATATAATTCTGATGATGAAGACAGCATCATTGTAAATGGTAAAAAAGTGCCGAGCAACCAGGCTGACAAAGTAATTGATTCTATGAAAAACAGCATCAAGAAGATAAAAGGAGGTAATCTGGACATCAAAGTAAACGAAGGTAAAAACGAAATTTCCATACAGACTAAATAATTAACTTCAGAGAGTGGTAGAAGGTGTGGGTGGATGGCAACCGTTTGAAATTCACACCCTTCTTCTCTCAGAAAACTGAAAATAAAGACTTATTTAGTTTCTTATATGAAAAAAAAAGTTTAATTTCGTAGAGCAAAAATTTAATAACCAACCAACCAAAAACACCTTCTTATCATGATACAATTTGCAATGGAATTCGTAATGAAAATCGTAGATTTAATTAGCGGTTTGTTTTAAGAGCGATAATATTTCAATATATTTGTAAAGTATAACCAAAGTTTGGTTATACTTTTTTGTTTTTAATCCAAGAAATCTATGAAAAAGCTTATAGGCAAAGCAATGTTAAAAATATTAGGCTGGAAAGTCGTTCTGCAGGGCGATGTCAACAACCTGAACCGGTGTATCCTTGTGGTAGCACCCCATACCCATAATATGGAATACATTTTAGGAAACTTTGCCTACTGGTCTCTGAATAAACCTTTGAAAATCATCATTAAAGATGCCCACACCAAAGCATGGTATGGAAGTGTGGTAAAAGGGCTTGGGGGTATTGGTATCGACAGAAGCCAGAAAAATGACCTGGTGAATTTTGTTGCCAGACAATTCGAAAAAGAAGATTTCAGTCTTGTTATTACTCCTGAAGGAACACGAAGCTGGGTACCGAAGTGGAGAAAAGGGTTTTATCATATGGCCCTAGCTGCAAAAGTTCCCATCGTTCTGGCTGCAGGTGATTTCAAAAGAAAAATTGTTTATCTGGGCTATACCATCCCTTATGAAAGAATTGCTTCAGTTCCGTTTTCTGAGATTATGGCAGAAATCCAGGATTACTATGTAAAATACAACATCGTTCCTAAAATTCCTGCAAACTGGAATCCGAATATCATGGGCAACGGCAGCGAAGAAGAAGTTAAAAGATAACGGAATTACTTTTTCATTCATTTATTATTCATCATTAATCAATCATCATTCATCATTTATACAATGAAAGGTCAGACGAAAGAAGAGCTCCTTACGTTCCTAAACAACTGGGGAAACGGGGTAACACTAGCCAAAACACTTGAAATACAATTCATAGATATTGACGTTGAAAATGAAACCCTGACTGCTACCATGCCTGTACAGCCAAAAGTGCACCAGCCATTCGGGATCCTTCACGGAGGAGCAAGCTGTGTGCTGGCGGAAACTTTAGGTTCAAGCCTGTCCAATATTTTCATCGACGGCAGTAAGTATTACGGAGTGGGAACGAATATCAATTCCAACCATCTTAAAAGTAAAAAAGATGGCATTGTAACAGCTACGGCACGCTTTATCAGAAAAGGAAAAACAATGCATGTTTCTGAAATCGAGATCAGGGATGAAAAAGGAGTGCTCATCAACCATACAACAATGACGAACAATATCCTTCTTAGATAATCCTAAAAATATCAATTATAATAAAGACTCAAGAAAAATTGGGTCTTTTTTTTATTTCCGGAATATAATATGAGAAATGTTTCGTTAAAAAACAGTCTTTATATTTTGACATTTTTAAGACTAGTAATACCTTTGCCGAAAGGAAAATTACCCCGGAAATTTCCTGTTATATTTCATCGGGAATGATTTTCAAAACCTATCCACAGCTCATGATTTACTTCAAACTTCCCTTCGACGAAACACTTTATTCCACAGGTCAGAACCAAAACGGAGAATCCGTTCAGTTTCATTCTTTTGACCTCTTAAGGCAGACCGGTTTTGAAGGTGGTATTATCAATGCTTCCGAAAAGTTTGAAAAGGATACCATTACCAATGAGGCTCTATTGAAAGACGAAAGCTTTTTCAATGCAGAAACTAAGGAAGAATA